>CAZHCG010000098.1:0-18423 GCA_964530995.1 uncultured Myxococcales bacterium | reverse complement strand
GTTTCAATCCCCTTTAGATCGGGGCGTTCTTTTTCACCTGGCCAAGGACCTGAAACCTTACCTCGCTCAGATTATGGCAGTTTCAATCCCCTTTAGATCGGGGCGTTCTTTTTCACGGAAACTATGCAGCTACTAGGACAGCCCGTGGTCATCCGACTGTTTCAATCCCCTTTAGATCGGGGCGTTCTTTTTCACTCACAACCCCAAGGAGGAAAACAAATTGATTGTTCTTTGCGGCAGTTTCAATCCCCTTTAGATCGGGGCGTTCTTTTTCACCGTACCCCCTCCATCCCCCTCTAGTCAATACCTTTTTCCGGGCCCTTTCGATCCACCAGGCCCTTCTCCCAACCCAATAGCTCACGATTCGCCTGCGAATCGTGCAAGGATTCGAAAAGGCACGTGAAAAAGGCTGGATCCACCTCTTCTGCGGATCTGTTGCTCGACTGGTTGAATATCTCCATGTTTTCAAAGAGCTTTTCGGGCTCCGGCCCCTTTTTCGGCTCGCGTTCACATCGCCTTTCCACGATCCTGATCGGCGTTGTTCTCGCCTCTCGATTGTTCTCCTCGCCGAACCGCCTTCATTCTGTCACAACGCTTTGCCCTCTTCAAGCGGAACCCGGCCGCTCGCCCCGCAGCAACCGCAGCACCTTCAGCCCCCGCCGGCCCTTCTTGCGGTCCAGCGACGGCACCACCACGGCACGTACGACCTCCCCCGTCTCGGGCGCGGCTCCGCTCAGCGCGCTGCGGTGCAAAAACGCGGTGCTCCCGTCCGGCGTCCCGGCGAAGCCGAACCCCCTGCTCTCGTCGTAGCGCGTCACCTCCACCTCGACGGCGCAGCGCGCGTACCAGGCGTCGCTCTCGCGACGGTAGCGCTCCAGGGCTCGAGCCCGCGCCCTCGCCGGCGGCGATCCCTCCAGCTTCGCGATCACCTCCGGGGCACGGCGCGCGGCCTCTCTCAGCCTCGCCTCCAGCAAGGGAGTCGGCGGCCAGCCTCCGGCCCGCCTCGCCTCGGCCGCCAGCCAGGTCTCCGCCGCCGAACCGTCCGGGTCGCCCGCCTGCTCCAGCAGCTCGGCTCGCTCGAGGTGCATTCGCCACACCTTGCCGGCTCGGCGAGGTCTGTGCCGGGCCAGACCGGCGGCGAGAGCCGAGGCCGCCTCCTTTTGCCTGCCGCACCCCTCGAGCGCAGCGGCCAGCTCGCGCCACGGCCAGGGAGCATCGGCCGCGAGGCAGGCCGGCTCCAGGATCTCCACCGCCCTGGAGCAGCTCTTCGCGGCAATCTCGACTCTCGCCCTGGCCGCCGCCACCGCCCAGGACTCGGGAAAACGATCGAACGCCGCCTCGCCGCGCTCCCGCGCCCTTTGCGCATCGCCCGCCATGGCCGCGGCGCGCACGTGCGCCTCGGCGAACCACTCGTTTTTGGGGTAGCGCTCCACCGCCGCGCTCATCAAGCGCTCGAGCAGAACGACCTTCCCGGCGCTTGCGGCGCGGCGGCAGGTGTAGAAGAAGACCTCCAGCGGCGCGAGCTTCGAACCGCCCGACGGCTCGGCTGAGAGGTGCTCGAGGAAGACGTCTCCGTGCGACCCGATCAGATCGCAGGCGGCCTGGTTTCCGGCGGGACCGGCCGGGGCGCCGTCGTCTCTCCTGGACAGGCGGCCCGCCAGCAGAGCGACTCGTTCGACGAGCAGGGTCGGATCGCGAGTCGCGGGCACCTGGTCGAGCGCCTCTGCCAGCGCCAGAGCCGCACGCTCCGGGTCGCGGGCATCGATCCTCTCCCTGGCAAGGTCGTAGCAAACCCAGGCGTACGCCGATCTCACCCAGGCATCCTCCCGGTGCCTGCAGGCCAGCTCCCGCGCCTCGACCACGAGCTCGGGCCGATCGAAATCTCCCTTGCGGGCGCAGCCGATGTACCTCGATGCGGCGAACGCGCCCTCGGCTCCTCGGTTCCACGCCGCGGCGGCCTCGGCATAGAGGTCCCTGGCCCTTTCCGGATCGACCTCTTCCAGCTGCCTGGCCTCGCGCTCCATCTCGCGAGGATTGCGCTCGAAAGCTTGGCTCATCTCTCACCTCCCGCGGCTCGTACCGAGGTGACGCGAAAGCGGTGCCGCATCTGACAACCGAGCGCCTGTCAGAAACAGCGCCGGCTCCGCGTCGACCGAGAGAGGGGGAAAAACGCGGAGGGACGAGATGAGAGACGAGCGCGCAGCAGAGACCGAGACCGAACGGCTGGTGGGCATGGCACGCCGGGCCGAAGAAGAGGGGGAGATCCGCCGGGCCGCCGGCCTGTACAACGCCGCGCTGGAGCGCGACGAGAAGTGCGTCGAGGCCTTGCGGGGGCTGGCCGAGCTGCGGCGGGACATGGGAGACCCAAAGCGGGCCGCGCGCTGCCTGGAACGGCTCGCCGAGCTGGGCGACGAGCGCGCCCCCGAAAGCGTGGTCGAGGTCTGGCGCGAGCACGGAGACGCGAAACGCGCAGAGGTCGCGCTGTCCAGGCTCTCCCGGCTGCGCGGTCCCGGCGACCCCGCCGTGGCCGGGCTCGAAGCCGCCTCCCGGCCCGAGATCGGCCCGCCGGAATCGGATCCGGACGAGAGGCTGGCGCCCACCGACGAGGACCTGGTCGCGTTCGCCGACATCTTCGCCGGCCGGGAAGGCGTGCACGCGCGGCAGTGGGCGGCTCGGGACGGGCGCTGCGGATACAGCCCGGTCCACCGCCGCCTGACGCCGGCGCTCGTTCGCCAGCACGTGCTGGGAGCGGCGACCCTGGGCGTCTACCCGGTGCGCCGCGACGACAGCTGCTGCTTTCTGGCCCTGGACGTGGACTCCACCGCCCAGATCGCGGAGATCTCCCGCGGCGAGGCGCAAGAGGCGATCGCCGCGACCCTCGCCGCGGCGCGCGAGCTGGCCGCTTCCCTGTCGGGCCTGGGGCTGGACTCCGTCGTCGAGAAGAGCGGGTTCAAGGGGCACCACGTCTGGGTCTTCTTCGAGCGGCCGTGGCCCGCGCGCAAGGCCCGCCGCCTGGGACTGGCTCTGCGGGACGAAAAAAAGCTCCCGGCCCGGGTGTCGGTCGAGGTCTTCCCCGCCCAGGGTCGGGTCCGTCCCGGCGGGCTGGGCAACCTGATCAAGCTGCCGCTGGGCGTCCACCTGAGAAGCGGCGAGCCCAGCGAGCTGCTGGAGAGCGACGGCTCTCCGTGCCGGAACCCTTTCCGGTTGATCGCTGATACGCGGCGCGCGCCAAAGGAGGCGCTGGAGCAGGCACTGGAGCGGATGTCCTCCCGGGACGCGGGCGGCGAAGGGAACGGCGGTGAAGACGGAAAAACCGAAGCGGCGGACCCCGCCGGGCCGCGGGCAGCCGAAAACCCGCCCGGCATGGACGAGGCGCGGGCGATCTGCCTCGACCAGTACCGGCTCGACGAGGACGAGGAGATCGCGCTGCTGCACGATCGCTGCCCGGCGCTGAGCTCGCTGATGGCCAGGTGCGAGGCGAAAGATCCGCTGACGCACGACGAGCAGTGCGCGATCACCTACACCCTGGGTCACCTCAGCCGCGGGGCGGAGGCGGTCAACGTCCTGCTGGAGCATACCCGCGGCGGAACGCCGCCCCTGGTCTCCCGGTTGCGAGGCAACCCGATGAGCTGCGCCAAGATACGCTCGCGCCTGGATCTCGACCTGGGAGAAGGGGGCTGCGACTGCGTGTTCGATCCCACCCTGGGCAGCTATCCACATCCGCTGCTGCATCTCTCCACGCTGGCCGCCGAGCGCAGCGCGGACTCCTCGGAGCCGGTGCGCGATGGCGCCGAGCGCGAGAGCCTCGAGGCCGAGCTGGAAAGGGTTCGGGTCGAGCTGGATCGGCTCTCGCGGATCGCCTTCGGGCTGGAGCGGAGGCTGGGCCGCGAAGCGGGCGCGGCGGTCCCGGGGCCGGTCAAGGCAGAGCCGGCGGAGGAGAAGGCGACAAGCGCCGGCGAGGGGGAGGGCTAGGTGTGCGCTCCCTATACGTGGTCGAGCAGGGGGCGCGCGTGGTGCGCGAGGGGGAACGCGTTCGCGTCATGGTGGGAGCCGCGCGCATGGAGGCGGTGAGGCCGGAGGACCTGGCCCAGTGCGTGATGCTGGGCAACGTGGGGATCACCACGCCGGCGGTCCGCTCCCTGCTGTCCCAGGGCGCGGACGTGGTCTTTCTCACTCGCGGTGGTCGCTTCCTGGGCAGGCTCTCCGGCGGCCTGTCGAGAAACGTGCTGCTGCGCCGCGAGCAGTACCGCGCGCTCACCGACCCCGCTCGCGCGCTGGAGCTGGCCAGGTCGGTGGTCGCGGGCAAGATCGAGAACCAGCGGCGCCTGCTGAGGCGCTACCAGGCCCGGCGCAAGGACG
Source organism: uncultured Myxococcales bacterium (assembly GCA_964530995.1). Taxonomy (GTDB): domain Bacteria; phylum Myxococcota_A; class Polyangia; order JAAYKL01; family JAAYKL01; genus CAZHCG01. Next base: position 14,064 of record CAZHCG010000098.1, on the reverse strand, counting down.
ATCTGATCGCCGGCGCACTGGTTGCGCTGCGCCGCTTCGGCTCGCGGATCGCCGCCGCGAAGAGCCTGGACGAGCTGCGCGGCCTGGAGGGCGGCGCGGCGGCGGCCTACTTCGGCTGCTGGAAGCGGCTCGTCACCGCGGAAGGCATCACCTTCGAAAAGAGGATGAGAAGACCTCCGCCCGACCCGGTCAACGTCCTGCTCAGCTTCGGCTACACCCTGCTGGGCAACCTGCTGCACTCCCAGGTGGAGGCCGCGGGGCTCGACCCGTACCTCGGGGCGCTGCACGAGCCGCGCTACGGCAGGCCGTCTCTGGTGCTGGACGTGATCGAGGAGCTGCGGCCGGTGGTGGTGGACACGGCCGCGCTGCGCGCGATCAACACTCGCGGCATCACTCCGCGCGACTTCACCCGGCTGCGCGAGGAGGACGACACGGTCGAGGCGCGCTGGGAGAGGGAGGACTACAACGAGGACTCCGAGGACGAGCGATCGGAGAGGCGGCCGGAGCGGGACCTGCTCTTCTTGCGAGCCGGGGTGAAGAAATGGCTGGCCGCCTACGAGCGCAGGCTCGACGAGCGCTGCCACTACCCGCCGCGCGACCTCGTCATGTCGTTGAGAGAGATAGCGCGGGCACAGGTCTACCTGATGGCCCGCCACCTCGAGGGCGAGCGGGACTACCAGCCGTTCCTGGCTCCCAGGTGACGCCGTGCTCCACGCCGCGTGCTACGACATCGCCGACGACAGGCGCCGCCGCAAGATGGCCAAGCTGCTGGAGGGCTACGGGGTGCGCGTGCAAGAGAGCGTGTTCGAAGCCAGGCTGGACCACGAGAAGCTGCTGTCCCTGCGAAAGAAGATCGAAAGGCGCATCGATCCCGAGCTGGACAGCGTGCGGATCTACCGCATCTGCGCCCGTTGCCGGGAGTCGATCGAGGTGATCGGGCTGGGGATGCTGCCCGAGCCGGAAAGCGACATCCTGGTGGTGTGAGATCCGCGGCCAAAGCGAGGGCGGCAAAAAAAAGATCGCCGGGTCTGTCAGAAAGCCGCGGCGAGGGGCGTTCTACCCGGCGAGCGAGGGCAAACAGGCCGCTCGCTGAGCAACGAGGAGTACATATTTCTCTAAACGAACATTCAGTGTTTCGCATGCTCATTATTGATTGTAATCTTACCGGTACACAGGAACACGGCTCGCCGTGGGGAGCGGGAAGCAGCGTGATGAACGCCGAGGAATCGTCATCCGCCAGATTGGCTGCCAGAAGGTTGTCGGGCATTTTGGTGCAACGGCTTCGCTTCGATCTCCGTCCTCTCGAGGAGGCGAGGTTGCCCGTCTTCCTGGGTTCGACGCTGCGCGGAGGCCTGGCCTGGGGGCTGCGCCGCGTGTGCTGCACCTCGCCTGGCGAGGAATGCGAGGGCTGCCTGCTGCGCGAGCGATGCGCCTACTCGTACCTCATCGAAACGCCGCGCCCCCTCGCCGCGGACAGGATGCGTTCGCAGAACAAGCTGCCGCACCCGATCGTGATAGTGCCGCCCGAAAAACGCAAGGAGCCGTGGACCGACCGCGACGGGCTGGAGTTCGACGTCCTGCTCCTCGGCAGCGGAACGGACCACGCGCCGTTCGTCGTGGCCGCGGTCCGGCGCATGGCCTCCTCCGGGCTGGGCTCCAGGCGCGGGAGGTTCGAGCTGTCGCGGGCTTTCGCGATGAACGGTGACGGCGAGAACACCGAGCTGTGGAGCGGAGGCGGGAGCCCCGTCGTCGCCCCGCGCGGAACGAAGCTGCGCGATCTGGTCCGCCGCCGCCGCAAGAGCGAGAGCGTCACGCTGAGCTTCCGGACGCCGGTGCGCATCGTGCACGCAGGCAAGGCGGTCGAGGAGCTGTCGTTCGGCCTCTTCGCCAGAGCCCTGCTGAGCCGCCTGTCCAACCTGGCCGCGTTCCACTGCGGGGTGGACCTGGGCCTGGATTTCAAGGGGATCCTGAGCAGCGCCGGAGAGGTGGAGACCGTGCGGTCCGACCTCGAGCCCACGAGCCTGCGACGCTGGAGCAATCGCCAGCAACAGAGCATGGATCTCCACGGCACGCGGGGAGAGGTGACCTGGAGAGGCCCGGCGGTGAAGGAGCTGTGGCCCTTCATCGAGGCCGGAGAGCTGCTGCACGTGGGCAAGGGGACTGTTTGGGGGATGGGGAGGTACAGCATCGTCAACGACGGGTGAGGCGGAAAGAAAGCAGGTGAACGGAACATGACCACGAACTCCATCGAGAAGGCAAAGAGAGCTGTACGCATATGCATCGAAAGGGCCGCCGGCAACAAGCCGTCCGCCGAGGTGTGCCGCGCGATAGCCCTCGGACAACGGGAGGCCTACCGGGAGCTCGAGTCCGATCCGCTTTTCGCGGACGCGGGCCTGGCGCTGGTCGGCTTCGATCTGCCCGGGATTCAGGGGTTCCTTTTCGACACTGCCAAGCGCCCTGTGGTTCGCGCGGCGAGCGAGATGCTGGACGCAGCCTGCCGCGAAGTCTCCACGGAGGTGGAGAGGGCGCTCGGACCCGGGACCTCGGTGCTCGTCGTCTTCTCGGGCGGCGGGCAGGGGCTCGTGCTCTGTCCCGCGTCAGACGTACCTGCCGTGAGATCGGCGATCGAGACGGCGTTTCGCGTGCTGCCATCGTCGGTCGCCGAGACCCTTGTCGTCGAGGCCGTCGAGATGCCGGCGCGGGATCTGGTTGTCGCGGCGCTCCCCGAGAACGAGAGGCTTCGCGCTGCACTCGGCTTGCGAGAGTCTCCGGGCGCGTTCGCCTGCCTGCGTTCCCGGCTGGGGAGGAAGATAGAGATAGGCCGGTCTCCGGTCGGCGCGGCCGCGCTTCCCCCCGGCACGGAGCGGTGTGCATACTGCCGGGTGCGTTCGGCAGAGCGCAGTCACAGTCGCGGCGATGACGCGGCGGTGTGCACGGTATGTGGAGATCGTATTGACTACTTCAACACATACCTCCAGGGCAAGGAAGGCAGCGAGTTCTCGGAAGTCTGTCGCGAGAGTAGCCGGCGGGACGACAAGGTCCGCAACGAAGAGCGTCTCGCAGTCGTATACGCGGACGGAAACAACGTGGGCGGCGTCCTCGACCGGCTGCGCACACTCGCGCAGTTCTGCGCGTTCAGCGATGCGATCGACACCTCCGTGCAGCGCGGCGCCGACATCACGCTGGACGAGCTCGGGGTAGATCCGAAGTCATCGGTGAAGTTCCTGGTCGGAGGAGATGACCTCCAGATCCTGGTCCCCGGTCCGGTCGCCGTCGAGTTCGGCGCTCGAGTCTGCGAGCTTGTCGAGCAGGTCTTCACCCGCGACGCTTCGATTCGTGACGATGACCTGCAGCGGGTGCACGACAACCTCTGGGAAACGGTATCCCTGGAGGAGGACGCCCGCGTTTGTGAGGATCTCTCCAGGGTGGGCATGGCCGTGGGCGTGGTCTTCGCGAAGCACTCGTTCCCGCTTCGCATGCTTATAGACTACGCCCGTGAGACCATGAAGTCGGCCAAAGTGCGGGCGCACGAGGAGCGATCAGGCGAACGCCACGCCGTTGATTTCCTCTGCGTGGAGGCCGGCTCCGAGATCGGAACGCGCGTGGCCGAGGACCGCGCGCGCGCGCCGACACAACAGCACGTCGCGACTCCGGCTTCCGAGATCGGAACGCGCGTGGCCGAGGACCGCGCGCGGCGTTTCACGACGGCGAACGGGAGTGCCTTTCTCACAGAGCGGCCGTACTCGCTCGCCGAGCTGCGCCTCGTGTTGGCGGAGGTGGCCCTGCTCAAAAAGAGCCTGGTACGATCGCAAGTATACCAGCTGCGCGACGTCGCCCTGGAAGGTCCCGCGCTCGGCGGCATGCACTTGCAGTACCAGGCGGCACGCAGCAAAGACTGGCAAAAATTCTGCGAAGTATTGACGAACTCGATCCATGGCGACAGTGGCCTCTACCCCGCCACAGAAAGCGGCAAGTCGGAGGAGGGCTTCGACATCGCGAAGCAGAAAATCGCCCAGGGCGTCCGACTCGCTTCGTGGCGCAGGCGTGCCGGGAGCGACGATCGTCTCGCCACACCGATCATCGATTGGATGGAGCTCTACGATCATGTGGACACTTCGCTTTCGACGGGTGCCAAGGAAGGGGGCGGAAGATGAGAATGACAGGAAAGCTTTCGGTTCGCCCTGTCTCGCGGTTGCTGATCGGCGGGCACGGGGCGCGCACACCCGACCTCGACGACGGCACGGCCAGAATGGTCCGCGAAGAAGAGCACGGGAGCGCGGCGCAACCGTATCTTCCGGCGACTGCGCTCAAGGGCGCCTTGCGCGAGACGCTCTCGCGGCTCGTCGCCGGCGCCGGAGAGCCGCTCTGCCCAGCCTGCAGGGAAGGTTCGCCCATCGCCGCCGAGGGGCTCGCGCAACAGACGAGCGGCTGCTCAGTCTGCGCGTTCCTCGGTACCTCCGCGACAGACGCGGGCGGTGAGCCCGAGTCGCTGCCTGCCCGCGTAGTTCTAACGGACGCCCACCTTTCGAACGACAGCCGAGACCGGTTCGTGCCCGAACGCCATTTCTCCGCAAGCCACCACGTGTCCGTGGACCGCCGCCGACGAACGCGGTCGCATTCCAGGCTCTTCGGCGCTGAAGTGCTCGCCCCGTTCTCCGATCTCGAATTCGAGGCCGACGTGACGCTCGACGCTGCGGACGCAGATGACTGGAAACGGCTCCAGCGGGCGTTCGGTGCCGTCCTCGCCCTCGGCAGCGGAAAGACGGCGGGCTGCGGACGCGTCGACATGCGTCTCTCGGACGCGGAGGAGACGTCTTTCTCCTTGGATCGAACCGGTGGTGAAGCCACCGAATACGTAATCACCTTGCTCCCCCGCTCCCCGCTCGTGCTCGGAGGCGCGGCCTCGTACGTCGGGTACTCCGCCACGATGCGGACACTGCCTGGCTCGACGATGCGCGGAGCGCTGGCCCACGAGATCATCCGGCTGGGCGTCGATCCGGGATCGTCGCAGTTCTCTCGCCTGTTCCTCGACGACAGGGCTTCCCGGTTCGAGGACTGCCTGCCGGTGGCGAGGACGCACGAAGGAAGCATGATACCGCGGCCCATGCCGACTACGGCATACCGCTGCAAGAAGGGCGGAGAAGACCACGGCCTGCACGATACCCTGGCCCTTGATCTCCTCGTCTCGTTGCTTGAGGAGTCCGGCGCATCGGCCCCTGTCTGGCTGCGTTGCCCGGAGGACGAATGCGAGGGCAGGCTGGAACGCGTCAACGACGTGACACTCGTGGGAGAGGGCGACGCCGCGTGTGGTTTCTCACCGTCCACCGTGGCTCGAACGGGCGTGGCGATGGGCCGCCGTCGGGGAAAGGCAGCGCACGGGCTGCTGCACACGCTGGAGCAGATCAGGCCAGGCGGCACGGTATTCGTGGGTGTCGTGCGGGGTCTCGGCGCTTCCGACGCGAGATCCCTCGAGTCGCTCGAGCCGCGCGTGGGCAAAGCCACGAGTCGGGGGCTAGGCCGCTGCGAGATATCGCTGACTCCGCTCCATCGAGAAGGGAAAGATGGGCTCGAAGGCAGGATCGACGCGTTCCAGAAGGCCGTGGACGACACCGTCCGGCCGCTCCTGGAGGATGAGGCCCCCCTCATCGGCCGACTCCTCGTGCCGTTACTGTGCGCTTCGCCCTGGCCAGTCGAGGAGGGGCAAACACCGCAATCAGGGCTGGCCGAGGTTTTCGGTGTGACGGAGGCCGACGTTTGCGTCGCACGCTACCGGCTCGAGCGTCGAGGGCGCTACGAGACGCGCATCGAGGACGGCGTCGCCCGGGGACGCAAGACGGGTCTCGAGTCCGTCGTCCGCCCGGGTTCGGTTTTCTTACTCAGCCTGCCGAACAGTGACAGGGCCGGTGTCCTCGGCCTGCTCCGCGAGCTTGAGGATCGCGGGTTCTGCCGGGGCGAGGAGGACGCCGTCCGCCGCGCTTGCGGGCAGGGCGCCGTCGTCTGCGCCGATCCATTCCACACGATGAACAATCTCCTCGCACGAAAGGGAGGGAAATGAGATGGCAAACGTGACGCCGAAAGAAGAGAAGCAGCTGCGGCAGGGCTTTGACGAGCTCATTCGAGACGTAGAGGGCCTCTTCAAGGAGGCCCCTATCCAGAAGGAGCGGCAGAAGCCCGAGACGACGGCGCTCGGCAACCTGACGGCGGTCGCCCAGACGGCGTCGTGCCTCAAGGAGATTGAGCTTTTCTTACAGTACCAGGCTGCCCGGGATTTCAAGAAATGGGAAGGCGACCACCGGTTCGCGAGCAACCTCGTGAAGCGCCTCGTCCCCGGCGGCATCGTGGAGACGAGCGCGCGGAGGGCCGCCGACGCCTGCGAGACCGAGGACGACCGCGTCGAAGATCTCAAGGTCTGGCAGGCCACCCAGTACCTCGGCTTCGTTCGCCGGAAATTCCAGTACTTGGAAGAATTCATGGGAGGGTCGAAATGAGCGTTTGTCAAGCGTTCGACGTGTTGAAAAGACGGGTCGTTCTGCGCGGAAGAATGCGCGCCGTCTCGGCGCTCCGCGTGGGCGCGGCCAAGGACGCGAGCGGGCTCGGCTCCGATCTCCCGGTCCTGCGCGACGCCCGGCAGCTGCCCTACGTGCCGGGGTCGTCTTTCAAGGGTGTGTTGAGGTCGACCGTCGAGGCCCTCGTCCGATCCGTGGGTGACCAGGACCGCACCTGGAAGGCCGACGAAGAGCCGCCCCGGCTCTGGAGCTGCAACCCGCTCGGCGAGAAAACGGCTGACTCTCACCGCGGGGCGCACACGCCGTGCTTGGACAATGCCTGGTGTGAAGAGCTCCGCAAGATAGAGGGCAACGGGGAGTCGGATCGGGTGCTCTCCATGGCGGCCATCGAGAAGCACTCCTGCACGGTCTGTGCGCTCTTCGGTAGCAACGAGATGGCGGGCCGGGTCGTCGTCACGGACATGCCGCTCATCAACGACGGCGAAATGCTCCAGCCGATCGAAGTTCGTGACGGCGTGGCCATCGACCGCGATCTGCTGACCGCCCGTGACCGCGCCAAGTACGACTTCGAGGTGGTCCCGGCCGGCGCGGAGTTCGGGCTGGAGATCGTGCTCGAGAACACGACGCCCGCGCAGGACGGTCTCGTCGCCGCGGGGATTGGCTCCATTTCGGAGGGGTTCGCGCGCGTCGGCGGTTTCGGAACGCGCGGGCTGGGGAGGGTGGTTGTCGACGGGCTAACCTGCGCGGAGACGGACGCGCGAAAGATCCTCTCGGGCGCGCAGCCGGCCGACGTCGAGTGGGCCGCCTTCGAAAATGCCGGCCGTAAAGCGCTCGAGCAGGCGCTGGGAGGTGAGTGATGCACGCGGCACAGCACAACAGGGCCCGTCTCCGGATCGCCATCGAGCCCCAGGGGCCGATGCTGATCCGCTCGGGCAGGGTCACGATGGATCCAACGCGCCCCGATCTCGAGTGGGTGCGTACCCAGCACGCGTTCGGCGTGGAGACCGTCTACCTCCCCGGATCGAGCCTCAAGGGTGTGGTCCGCTCCCAGGCCGAGCGCATCCTGATGACTCTCGACCCGAAGCGAGTCGTGGATCCATTCGACAAGCGCCTGGGCAAGCGGAGTGAGGCGGAGAGGAAGGACCCGGCCCTCGTTTATCGGGGCTCGTGCGCGGCGGCGCGGACGTTCGGCTCCCTTAAGGTAGGCGGACGGGCTCGCTTCGCCGACGCCTACCCATGGCCGCTGGACTCCAACAAGAAAGAAGCCATTGAAAGGGCGCAGGAGCTTCAGGTCCTGGCCGCCCGCACGGGCGTGGCCATAGATCGCAGGACGGGAGCCACGAGGCGTGGTGCGCTCTACAACCTCGAGGTCGTGGAGAGCGGGCGCTTCGAGACCGAGATCGGTCTCGTCAACTTCCAGCTATGGCAGCTCGCCCTGCTCATGCAGGCGCTCGTGGATATCGACGAGGGCTTCGCCCGCATCGGCTCGGGAAAGAGCCGCGGTCTGGGCCGGGCACGCTGCACGGTGACGGATCTCCTCGTCGACCAGAGCGCTCGCGCGAAGGACGACACGCTCATCTTGGGCACGGGGCGCCTGTGCTCCGAAAAGGAAGCGGGGAAGTGGGGGCTCGTCGCCGCCGGGGAGGACGAGGCGAGGCTGCCCGAGGGTATTCGCTTCTCGGTGCGGGGATTGTACAGGCGGCTCGAGGTCGGCGCCGAGCAGATCGGTGGCTTCCGGGAAGCGCTGCTCGCGCCGTGGAACGCGTTCCTCGACGCCGACTGGAAGCCGGAGGGGAAGTGATGTCCAACGGCTACGGAAGATCCCGCGGCGGCGGCCGCGGCGGGCCGCGCGACAACACGGTGCCGAGCAACTACGTGGCGATTCCGGTCAAACGAGTGCAGCGAACGGCGCGCGCGGTGTCCCGCGACCGCGTCACCGACGAGCAGGAAAACGTCCAGCTCGCGCTCGCGATGACGGCGGTGGATCCGCTTCACATGGGCAGCGGCGTGGTCAACGAGAGCAACGGCGTCGTGTTTCTGGACGTGGCGGCCACGCAAGAGGGCGTCCTCTGCGCGCCGGGCTCCGGCGTCAAGGGGGCGATAAGGCAGATCCACGAGGTGCTCACCGACTCTTGCGAGGTGTGGGGCCCCGAGCGTCCGGACGAAATGATCAGCGCCTCGGCGAGCCTGTTCGGCATGATGGGCGTCCAGGGGCGCGTGGCCTTCGAGGAGTTCTTCGCCGACGAGGACGCGGATTTCGCCGCGCAGCAGCTTCCCACACCGTACCCGCCGAGCCGAAAGAAAGGCCGGAGGTTCTACGGAGCCGCTCCCCAGGACGCCAAGCTCGACACGTACTACGGCGTTCTCACTCCCGGCTCTGTCCTACACGGCGGCTTGTTGGTGGAGCACGCGTCGCGAATCGAACTCGGCACGCTTTTTCTCGCCATGGGACTCGACAGGTCGTTCTGCCCGCGGATCGGCGGGGGCAAGCACGGGGGACTCGGCCGCGTGCAATTCGATATCAAAGAGGTGAAGTGCCTCACGCCCGATCGATACCGGGGCAAAGACAGCGTCCTGGAGGGCGACATCGGACAGTGGGCAGCGGGGCTCCTTGGCGAAGCAAAGGACGCGCTCTCGCCCTCGGGGCGAAAGGCGCTCGAGAAGCTGCGCAAGCAGATGGGAGGCAACCGATGACGCCGCGCGAGATAGACAACGCCCTGTCGATCATCTCCCGTGACGCCAAACAACTCGCCAGCAGAGTGGACAACATCACCGGTTTCACTGGCGAACTCTCCAAACTGCAGGCCAACCTCGATCTGTTCGGAGATCCGGAGCGGACGGCCGAGCTGTCTCGGATGCTGCCCAAGAGCCGATCCGTCGCGCGTTCGAAAAAAACTGAGGTCTACCTGGAGGAAGCGCGCGATATCTTCGGCCGCTACATGAGGCAGTACAGGGACACGGACGATCTTCGCTGGGCGCTCGGCTGGCTACAGAGGTGCTTGCGGATCGAGAAGGCGTTCGGCTCGGCTGGAAGGTCGCACCGCGGCGGAGGTCGCGGAGGCCCGCAGCGGGGCGGCGGGCGTCAGAGGAGAAGGTTCTAGGTCGAAGGGGTTCCTGTGGGAGAGGAGGCACACGTCACGACGGCCCATCGGGCGATTGTTCGGCTGCAGAGGTTGCTCGGCGTCGGACTCCGTTCCCAGGAGGACGCCCTGGACAATCTGCTGGAAATCAGCGGCACGGATCGGAAGGCCCTTGCCGCCGCCATCGAAGAGGCCGGCAACGAGAAGCCGGACGTCCCTGAGTATGAACGATGTGGCTGGTGCGAAACTGCGAACCGGCGCAAGGCGCGCGACTGTTCAATCTGGATCGAGCGTGTGCCGAAGGACAACGCCGACTTCCTTCCCGAGCACGCCCTGGCCCGTTTTCTGTTGAGTGATCGGTACTACTGCCTGTGCGGGATTTGGAACACGTTCGGCAGTGCGATCCCATTCTGGGAAAAGGACGAGTTTTACGGCCTCTTGCTGGTGGTCCACTCGACCAACGGCGACGAGAAGGCCGTCGAGAAGGACTGGACCACGCACCGTATCTCGAAGAGCACTTCCGGCGGAAACTGCCTTCCCATTGATACCAAACCTCCTCCGGAACAAGATCCCCGGGACGAGAAAAACGGCTTGCTCGTCGTGTCGAGCGCCAGCGGCTTCAAGAGCATTCTTCTCGGCGCCGGGAGGATTCGGACCTGCTCGAGGAAAGACCTCGACGAGGGCCGCGACGCCGACAGCGTGGTACTCGCGGACTTCCCCTTGGGCGAGCGACAGAAGTACGACATTGCTCTCAATAAACTGCACGACGAGTTTCGCAGTGTTGTCCTGTCGACGGTCTGGTTGCAGTGCGGTCTTGCGAGTACGACCGGCCAATACGAAATCTGGGGAGGAGATACCTCGCTCGGTGAAGGCCTGCTCAAGAGCCTGGTCAAAATGGAGGCCGACACTTCTGGCCGGGCCTTTTCTTCGGCCCGGAGGTTGCTCGTTCTGGCAAAAGACTCTTCCTCGCGCGCATTGGAGCCTTTCTTGCCCAAGCTGGAATCGGACGAGGCAGAAGACACGAGCCGCGCTGGCGAAAAACTGGACATGGTCGACGGGATGGGCGTGAACGCCTGGCAGGCACAGGTTCCAACGCTTCTCGGCTGGGAAGAGACTCCCGGCGTAGGAGTCCGGCAGTCGCGATCGGTTCTTTCGTGGATCGCTCCCCGCCTACCCCGGCCTCTATATACATGGATAGAGGACGCGCTCGCGTCCGAACTGGCGGACCGCAATCTGGAAGCTGTCGATTCCGTCGTTCGTGCCGCCGAGGTCGCGATCGTCATTGCCCTCGGGATGCAACGCCAACGCGATATCGAAGAAGCCAGGTCCCTTTCCGACGAATCCGAAAATGCCGTTCCGGAAAAGCAAACGCTCGGTAATCTGTTGGATCTCCTTTCTACCTGCCTTCGATGCACAGACGCGTCTTCCGAATGGTTCGAGCCACAAGAGGTATCACTGCTAGAATCGATTGTCTCCAGCGGACAGAAGATCAACGAAAAGCGAGGGATCCTTTTCTACGAGCCCGGTATCGCCCGAAGGGAATCCTGCAAGCACGCCGAAGAGGCTCTGGAGCTTCTGACCACCGTTGTCATGTCCATGTACCGCCTGCACTACTTGCCCGCTGTCGTCGAGTGCGATCATCTGGTGCCCGACTCGCCGCCGGCCCTTCGGGTCCGTATTCTGGACGGCGCGGGCAGCGCGTGGAGAGTCGTTCGCGACAACGCGCTGGCGCGGGATATGGAGGAGGGTGCGCGGTGCCTCGCCTTCGTGCGCTGGCCCGTCCCTCCCGGCGAAGAGATCCGGTTTCTTCACAACTGGCTGCAACCGCAAGACGAGAAAGACTGGCTGGGAGTAACCGACGACGGGCGACTCGTGCTCCACCGGCCTCGGATCGACGGCGAGCCCGGCACCGTCGAGCGAGAACCCCGACGGGCAAGGCCCATCGGTCGAGTCGGAACTCCATCGCGGATCGATATCCTGCTTCCATTCGAAGAGCATCCGGTCCAGGTCCGTCCCGGCGGCGGCTACGAGGCAATGCTGGGGCTCGTGTGGCTCACCGACTGGGTCTGGAGCCTCCTCACGGCGGCCATCGGGGCGGAACAGGGCACGAGACGGGAGGAGATGAGCGTCGACGGACCGGGCAGCCGCGGGCTCCATGCGCTGCTCGAGGAGGAAGGTGCCGGCACAATCGCGTCGCACCTGAAAAGAACGGCCGAGCATGCGCTCGCGCGGATACGCGAGGAGCGCAACACCTTCCACCACGAGCTCGCGACCGTCGAATCGGGACCGGAGCGCGTCGCGCGGCTCTGCGAGCTCATGAACCAGGCCGCCGAAAAGGCGCGGTGGGCGTCCTGGCGTTTTGACGGAGACGCCGACTCGTCCGCGGTTTCCATGGGTGAAGGAGAACCGGTCGAGCTTCGAAGTCCCTGGATCCTGCGGTCCCACTCCGGGCGCCCGATCTACTGCCGAGGCGGTATCTGCGAGGGATGGCGCGATCGCGAGATCGGCGTCCTGGACGAGGAGGCCGTCCGGGAGCACCTCTTCGAGAAGGACATCGTTCGAATGGGGGAACAGCGCCGCGCTGAGGAGCGAGCTGCCGAGAAGTCGCGCATCGCCTTTTCGAAGCCGATAGACGTCGACCGGTCGGCTCGGAAGCGTCCGCAACGAACACGAGGCACGGGAGTTCACAGTCAATGAGTCGAACGAACACAACGAAAACGCTCGTGTGCACGGTCGGTGGTTCGTACAAACCAATCGATGATGGTGTTCGATGAGGACGATCTGCGGGAGTTCTGCTATCCGTAGAAGGTCTGGTTCGACAACAATGGGGCGAGACAGCCGAAGACGGAAGGAGAGAGCCATGAGCAAGACAGTCGTCTGTTCCGTCGGCACGAGCGCGGCCAAGGGCATCTGCCGACCGGCCGAGCTCGACGAGTGGGTCGCCCAGCGCGGCGGTCCTGATCAAGCCTCCGCGGAGATCTACAGCCACTTCAAAGACGCGGAACCAAGTGGCGACACGCTTCGCGATAGGCTCTCCGCCGAGATTCACTCACTCGTCCGCATCGGCGTCGATCAGTGCTCTCGCGTAGTCCTGCTCGCCTCTGCGACCGACGATGGGCATGCCTGTGCGCTCGCGGTGAAGAGGTATCTCGAAGAACGATGGGACCATTTGCAAGTGAATGTCTCGCCAGTGCCTGGACTTCAGGTGACGGACCCCATCCTCTTCAAACGAAAGGGAGCGGTGGAGTACTGCAAGGCGTGCCTCGATGCAGTCCGTAGCTACGGTCGCGAGAACGTCGTGCTGAACCCGACGGGCGGCTACAAGGCGCTGGTACCCTATGCCGTGCTCGTGGGCATGCTAAAACGGGTTCCGTGCCGCTACATTTTCGAGCAGTCGAGCGTCCTCCTGGACCTACCTCCCCTCCCTGTAGAGTTCCAACGAGGCCTCTTCGAAGCCCACCGCGCGGTGTTTGATCGCATCGAGCAGACAACGTCCATCAAGAGGGAAGAGTGGGAAAGCCTCATCCCTTACGAGGATCGGGAGTCGCTTGCAGCCATGTTCGAGGTGGAAGGGGATGAGGTCACCCTTTCCGGAGTGGGTTTCTTGTTCCTGGACGAAGTCAAAGCTCCCGCAGCGCGGGTAGCGTTCCTGTCGACCTTCGCGTGGAAGGACTGCCTCGAAAACCTGAGCCGGCTTGCCACCTGCGATCCGTTTCGTTTTCTCGAGAGGGTTGCTCGGTCCGATGACGCACTCATAGCCGCTGAGCATATCAACGCCGGCAATGGCATGCGATGGCTCAAGCCAGGCCGAACCACGGACCGATACCTCGTTTCCATCGAGGAATGGCGGTTGCTCGTCTGGCGCGCAGTAAGAGAGGACGAGGAGGGGGCCGACTATCCGACCCGCATCCGAGTTGATCCCCGGCGAGAGCGGGATCGGTTCGCTCCGTTCACCCGAATGGAACTGCACCGATGACCACGCAGGGGGTCACGGCCGTCCTGCCGCACGGACTTCTGGAGATGCAGCAACGCTGGCTCGCGCTGCCGCGCAAGCAGCAGGACGAGCTGTACGCGGCCGAATTCGCCCCGTCCTTCGCGCCCCTGTTCGCCGAGCTGCCGCTGCACGGCGCGCCCGCCGGCTTCGAGCGGCCGCGGGCGCTGGTCAGCGTGCTCGGCTTCTCCTGGCAGCCGGTTGCCTTGATGGCGGCCTGGGCCCGGCCCGAGCGGATGCTCGTCATCGGCACGAAGGAGTCGCTGGCGCTGGAGGTCGCGGGCGAAGGCGTGCTCACGCTCGTCAGCCGGCTGTCGGGCGTCGAGCGCGACCGGATCCGAGCCGTCGAGGCCGGCGATCCCGGGGAGGCGGACATCTACCGCGCCGTCCGCGACTTCCTGCGGACCTCCGGCACCGCGCCTCGCCGGATCTTCATCGATCCCACCGGCGGCAAGAAGTCGATGTCGTCCTCGGCCGCGCTCGCCGG
>CAZHCG010000097.1:0-18578 GCA_964530995.1 uncultured Myxococcales bacterium | reverse complement strand
CGATCTTTTTCACCCAGCAACCACGCGGCTCTTCCATGCGCGGTCGGAACTCTGGCGTTCCAGGCGCCTCCGGAGTCGTGTGACGCGAGAACGCGCCACTCGTCGTCGAAGACCTCGACCGTGGCCCCCACCGCGACGAACCCCGAGCCGTCGCAGGAAACGCTCGACGACCTGAACCCGTTTTCGTGTTTCTTGTAACTGCCCGGCACGATCTCCAGCGTCCAACTGCCGCTCGGTCTGAACAGCGCGCATCCATTGTCGCTGCACAGCAATGATACGAAACCGTCCAGTTGCCACACGAACTCCACCGCCAGCGGGCGGCCTTCCGTCTCGGGCAAGATGCGCGTGTTGTAGAGGTGCTCGAAGTCTTCCGACATCTCGATCAGGAACACGTCGTGCAGCCCGCCGCCGGTGTACCGCTTGGCGAGGATCGCAGCACCATCCTCGCTTTTTGCCATGGAGACGAACTCGACGTCCTCGCCTACGGCCGACCTCTCGAACAGAGGGGGAATCTCGACACCACGATTGCACTCGTACTGGTCCGAGTGCGGTTTTCCGCACCAATCCAACGGCGACGCGGCGCATTCCGGCGGAAGCTCCTCGAGCTTGCAAGCTCCCCCCAAAACCGAATAGTCGTCTTTTTTGTCGGGCGCCACGCCGGAATCCTCCTCCGGCTCGCCGCCTAGCTCGTAACACGCCGAAGCCGCGGCCAGCAGTGCCGAGACCGCCACGGGGAGCAACTTCGATTGTCGCCGAGCATTCATCGTCTGCGAGCCTTCGGTAACCCTGTCACTCGGTGTGCGCCTAGCGGAAAAAAGATGAAAGAAAGGATGGAAGAGCTCACCGCCAGTGCCGGCCATTAAGGTAGTGTTCAGGATCAGATCGCGAGCTGGATCAGCGCGCAGATTCCCGCGGTCGCCAGGGTGAAGGCGATCATCTTGATGATGCCGAAAAAGAAGCTCTCCTTGGAGAGCCTCGCGGTGTAGGCTCCGAGAAAGGCCGCGATCAGCGTGACCAGCAGCACCGCGGCGTAGACGGCGCTTTCCATCGCCAAGAAGAAGAACGGAGCGATCGGCACGAACCCGCCGAGCAGGCTGAAAGCGCCGTCCAGCGCGCCTCCCTTGAGCACTCCCTTGCCGATTCCCCTCTCCCGGTCGGTCCCCTTCAGCGACCTGAGCATCTTCTTCTCCACCTCGATCAGGCTCTTGTACTGGCCGGCCTTCTCGGCGGTGAAGGCCGCCAGCACGTTGGAAAAGCCGTTGGCCACCGCCCCGGAAAAGCCGGCCGAGAGAATCACCTTCAGATCGTCCGAGAGCGAGGCTCCGATCACGACCCCCAGCGAGGACAGGGCTCCGTCCACCAGCCCCCTTATCACCAGCCTGATCATCTCAGTCTTGCGGAATGTTCGCCTCTCCCACCAGCTCCTCGCCGCAGGCCACCTTGTCGACGCTGTGGATCGTGGCGCCGTTTTTCTCGATCGTCTCTTTTACGTCATCGAAGACAATGTCGTCGCCCTTGATCGTTATCTTGACGCTCTCCACCTCCCTGTCGATCTCCATGACCGTGACGTTGGTGCCGCTTATCCCCTCCAGATCGCTGATGTCGTTGGCCATCTCGATCACTGACGGCTCGTAGGGCTTGAGCACGTCGAGCACCAGGTATCTCGTCTTGCTCATCGGATCAGCCTTTCTTGCCGAGCTCGCGGCTTCGACCAGGAAATCGTAGCTTTCAGAATAGGTCTTCTGTCCGTGCAGTCAAAGACCCCTCCTCCTTCACCTCGCGGCTCGATCCGGCGCCGCCGGGACGGTTACGGGTCTATCGTGAGGTCGATCCCGGTCTCGTAGATGTTGTTGGTGCGATCGGACTCGCAGACGCGCCCGTCGCACTCGTGGACGACGTAGACCGGCCAGGTGCCCTGGGGGGCGGTGTTGCTGTAGAAATCCTCGGTTCGCAGCAAGGCGAAATCGGCCGGGTAGACGTCGTCGGGTCCCATGTCGGGCATCAGCGTGTTGCCGCCGCCGAGACGGAAGTCGGTGTCCGGATCCGGGCTGGCGCCCTCCTGGAGGTAGACGCTGTACGGCACGTAGAGGCAGAGCCCTCCGGGGTAGACGCCCGTCCCGATGTTGCGCACGTCCATCGTCAGGATCGCCTCGTCCTCGGCCGCGATGCTCAGCGCGGTCGGGTCGATCGCCGCGTTCTCGGCGACGAAGTCCACCCCGGACGTGAGCTCGAAGGTGCCGCTCGACCAGGCGCTGCTCGAGCCCACGGTCGCAAATACGTGGTAGCTCGAGTTGGGCTGGCAGGCCCCGTCCCCGCCGATGAAGGTGTCGAAGCTGTGCGACTCGCTGGGCGCGAGCGGGGGCAGCTCGACCTGCTCGGGGCAGCCGACCGTCAGCGAGGACTCGCGAGGGATGGACAGATCCATGTCTTCCGGGTCGCTGCTGCTCGTGTCGTCCGAAGAGAGGATCACGTCCATCATCGTCGGCGGCGACGGCGTGGTGCCCTGGTTCTCGACGGTGACGCTTACCGGCAGAGAGTCGTAGGCGCTGCCCGTGGCGCCTGTCACGCTGACGTCGGTCACGACCAGGTCGGGATCGCCCGGCTCGACGGTGATCGAGTCTCCCCAGATCGCCTTGTTGTTGCCCTCGTCGCTCTCGGCGATCGGCGTGACCGTGCCCCAGTCCATCTCGACCATCAGATCCCAGACAGTGGTGCCCGAGGCGAGCTTGCCGTCTTCGAGCACGAAGTACCAGCTCAGATCAACCGAGTCGCCGTCGCAGAGGAACGGCGAGGGAGTGCTCACGTTGAACTTGAGATCGTCGGCGTAATCGAACTCGTCGTCGCCGTCGGTCGCGCTGTCGAGCCAGGCTCTGGTGAGCACGAACTCGTGCCACGGATCGCCGTGGTTGTGCAGGGTCACATCGACGACGAGCACCTCGAACTCGTAAGGGGTCTCGTCCGAGACCGCTGTGATCTGGGGCTCGAAATCCGGCAGCGCCAGATCGGAAGAGACCTGCAGGGTGGCGGCGGCCATCAGCTCGTTGTTGGTCTCGTCGGTCTCGGGAACGTTGCCGGACCCGTCGACCACGGCGAACAGGTGGAACGTCCCGGCCGAGACCACGTCGGGATCGATGCCGATGCAGACCGTCACCGATTCTTCGGAGCAACCCGCAATGTCGAAAAGATCGATGTTGAATCCGTCGATGCGCGGGTCGCTGTCCGTATCGAGGGTGGTGTCGGAGCTGAGGTAGACCTCGATCCGCGTGGGCAGCACCCAGGTATAGGCATAGTCGTCGCTGCCGTTGTTGCGCACGGTGATATCGAACGACAGGACGCCGCCGCGATCGATCGATGTGGAAGGCAGGCCAGAAATCTCGACCACCTCCAGGTCGACTCCGGGCGCACAATCGGCCGTGTCTGTGTCAGTGTCGGTATCAGTGTCGGTATCGGTGTCTGTATCTGTGTCTGTGTCAGTGTCGGTATCTGTGTCTGTGTCTGTGTCGGTATCGGTGTCGGTATCCGTGTCTGTGTCTGTGTCCGAATCTGTGTCGGTATCGGTGTCCGTGTCGATGTCCGTGTCGAAATCGGCATCCGAGTCGGAGTCGCTGTCGGCGTCCGTGTCCGCATCCCCTCCGTCCGCCGTTCCGGCGCCCCCTTCTCCGCAGGCCGCCGCGCACAGCAGAGCTGACAACAACACTATCGATCCCGGTTTTTTGTTTTTCGTTTTCATGGTCTGCTCCATGGGTTCGAGAATCATGCTGTAGGATTGCTATTTTGATTCTAACACATTCGAGCTTGCGAGCGCGTCTGCGGTCGAGGCGACGAGCTCGACTCTCGTGCCGGCTCCGTTGATCAGTTGCCCCGCAGGCCGTCTACCGGCCTCAGGCGCGAGGCGCTCAGGCAGGGGACGATCGTCGCGCCCATGCAGATCACGAACGCGATCAGCGCGGTGGCCACGAAGTACCTGGCGTCCAGCGCCACCGGCAGGTGGTCGATCAGGTAGACCTTGGGATCGAGCGGCCAGCCCACCTCGTGCAGCAGGAAACAGGCGCCGAAGCCGACCGCCAGCCCGATCGCGATTCCGGCCAGCCCCACCACCAGGCCGTAGTACATGAAGATCAGCAGAATCCCTCCGCGCGAGGCTCCCATCGACTTGAGGATCGCGATCTCGCGGCGCTTCTCGAAGACCATCATCACCAGCGTGGCGATGATGCTGAACGCCGCCACCCCGATGATCACGGCGTAGACCACGGTCAGCACCACTTTCTGCGTCTTGAGCGCGGTGAACAGCGGGGCGTTCAGCATCTCCCAGTCGACCGTGTGGTAGGGGCCGCGGTCGAGCAGCTGCTTGATCCGCCGGCCGACGTGCCCCGCGCGATGGATGTCGTGGACCGTGACCTCGACGCCGGTCACCGAGTCGCCGTGCTCGAAGAAGCGCTGGGCCTGATGGAGATCCACGTAGACCAGCTTGGTGTCGTACTCTAGGAAGCCGGCGTAGAAGATCCCGGTCACCTCGAAGGCCAGCGTGCGCGGCGTGTCCTTGGAGGGCGACCAGCCCAGCACGTCGAGGCCGACCAGCGGGGTCGTGACGCGCACCACGTCGCCCAGCTCGGCCTCCAGGTTCTCGGCCAGGGTGCGGCCCAGCACGATTCCGGGCAGCCGCTTCTCCCCCTGCTCGCCGCCGCTCTTTGCGCCCGCCTCGGCGACCCCGCCGTCCGCGGAAGATCCGCCCTCGGGCGCCGCCGGGACTGCCCCGTTCTCCGAGCGGTTCGCGCTCGCGCCGAAGCCGCCGGAGGGAGGCGGCGGAGGGCGCGAGCCGGGCAGGCGCAGGCCCTCGATCCCGCCCTCCTCGATGTGGGAGGGCAGGTCGAGCACCGTGCCGATCTTGTCCGGGTCGACTCCCTTGAGCAGCACTCCGGCGGTGTGCTCGCCGCGCGTGATCATCATCTCCTGGATGACGAACGGCGCCACCCCCTTGACCTCGGGGATCGATTCCACCGTGCTCATCACTTCGCGGTACTCGGTGAAATCGATTCCGTACTTCATCACCAGCACGTGGGCGTTGACCCCCAGCACCTTGCGCGTGAACTCGTCCTCGAAACCGCTCGAGATCGAGAGCACCACGCTCAGCGAGGAGACGCCCAGCGCCACACCGAACACGGCGATCCCGGTGATCGCCGAGATCGAGCGCTTCTTGCCCGAGCGAATGTAGCGTCCGCCGATGAAGGTCGGGTATCCCATGCGGCCACCCTATAACCCGTCCGCTCCCGCCTTGCCAGTCCCCGCCGGAATTCGGCGGCGAAGAATCTTTTGGGCGGCTGGCGCGTCACAGTCTTGGACGGGCCCGTTGCGCCGGCGCTCGGCGATTGACCGGTCAGGGCGCCGCGGGTAGCATGGGCTCATCGTCGAACAAGGAGTGATTGATCATGAAAATCATAAAGCGATCAGCAATCTTCCTCGCGGCCTGGATGCTGCTTTCCGCCGCGATGACGGGTTGCGTCTGCGTGGTCCACGACTACGACACGCGGGAGCCGGCGTCGATCTACGTCCCCGAGCCCCCGCCCGAGCCCAAGGACGAGCAGCGGCCGGCCGCGCCTTCCGAGAGCCACGTCTGGGTAGACGGTCGCTGGGACTGGAACGGGATGGAGGAGGACTGGGAGTGGCAGGAAGGCCAGTGGCAGGAGCCTCCGGAGGAGGGCGCCGACTGGGAGGAGCCCTCCTACGAGGAGAGCGAGGGCGACTGGGTCTACACCCCCGGCTACTGGGTCGGGCCGGACGACGGCGTGGTGGACGAGCCGATCGAGTCGCTTCCCGAGGAGGGTAGCGGCGGCGGCGAGGGATCCGGCGCCGGAAGCCACGCGCCCGAGACGGCCGGAGGAGCCACTCCGGGCGAGAGCGGCGGCGAAGGCGGTCAGGGCGGCGTCGAGAGCGGAGAGGTGCCCGAGCTGGGGGCCGAGATGAAGCCGGTCGGCGGCGGCGAGGACGAGGCCTCGGAGGATCAGGGCGAGCAGCCTTCCGAGGGTGAGCAGGCGAGCGAGGGCGGCGGCGCGGCCGAGCCCGGGCAGGCGGGCAAGCAGTTGAAGCCGGGCAAGATGAAGCCGGTCAAGCCGGGCGGCTCCGGAAAGAAGCCGGGCAAGGCCGGCAAGCAGCACGAGCCGGGCAAGCAGTTGAAGCCGGGCAAGATGAAGCCGGTGGGTCCGAGCAAGCCCGACGAGCCGGAGGGCGTCGACAAGCCCTCGGACTCCGGCAAGCACGGCCCCGGCAAGCCGGGCAAGGCCGGCAAGTTAGACCCGAACCTCGAGACCGGCAAGAAGCCCGACCTGGACAAGAAGCCGGTACCACGCTCCAAGAAGACCAAGCTGAAGTGCAAGAAGACGCGCCGCTGCGACTGCGACGGCAAGTGCGAGCCCGGCGAGAACAAGAAGAAGTGCGCCGACTGCAAGCGTCGCGACAAGAAGCGCTGATCCGTTCAGCCCCTGCCGCCCGATCCGTTCAGCCGTTCTCGAGCTCTCTCAGCTTCTCGGTGTAGGGGGGACGCACCACTCCTCGATCCGTGACCAGCGCGTCGACCAGCGAGGCCGGCGTCACGTCGAAGGCCGGGTTCCTGACCGGCACCCCTTCCGGAACGATCCGGCGATCGCGCACGTGAGTCACCTCGCGCTCGGGCCGCTCCTCGATCGGAATCAGAGAGCCGTCCGAAGTCTCCATGTCCACCGTCGACCAGGGCGCGGCCACGTAGAACGGAATCCCGCCGTTCCGGGCGGCCAGCGCCACGCCCAGCGTTCCGATCTTGTTGGCCACGTCGCCGTTGGCCGCCACCCGGTCCGCCCCCACCACCGCCAGATCGACCTCTCTGCCCGCGATCAGCGCGGCCGCGGCCGAGTCGGGAACGACCGTCACCTCGATGCCGTCGCGCTGCAGCTCCCAGGCGGTCAGCCGGGCTCCCTGGAGGAAGGGCCGCGTCTCGTCCGCGATCACCCGCACCCGCTTGCCCGCCTCCACCGCGGAGCGGATCACGCCCAGCGCAGTGCCGTGCCCGGCCGTAGCCAGCGCGCCGGCGTTGCAGTGCGTCAGCACGGTCGAGCCGTCGGGGACCAGCTCGGCGCCCAGGCGTCCGATCTCGCGACAGAGCGCCAGGTCCTCGGCGCGGATCGCCTCGGCCTCGGCCAGCAGCGCCGCGGCCAGCCCGGAGCCGGCTCCGTTCGCCTCGGTCAGGCGCCGCATGCGCCGCACCGCCCAGACCAGGTTGACCGCGGTCGGCCGCGCCGCGGCCAGCTCGTCGCAGGCGCGCAGCACGGCCTCCGGCTCTCCGCCGGACTCCCGACCCGCCAGCGCCACGCCGTAGGCCGCGGCGACTCCGATCGCGGGCGCCCCGCGGATCACCATCTCGCGGATCGCGACCACGACCTCGCCCGCGGAGCGGTACACCTCGTAGCGCTCCTCGTGCGGCAGCACCCGCTGATCCAGCATCGCCACGGCTCCGTCGCGCCAGGCGATCGTCTCGAAACCCTCTGGCCGATCATTCATCGAGCATCCTCCTGAGCATCTCCGCCACTCGTTTCGGGTCGGCCGCGCCGCGGGTGGCGCGCATCGCGCGTCCGACGAAGAAGTCCAGCAACCCTTTCTTGCCCGCCCGGTAGAGATCCGCCTGGGCGGGGTGATCCTCCAGCAGGCGGCGACACAGGTCCGCCAGCTCGGCTTCGTCCGAGATCAGCTCCAGGCCGAGCTCGGCGACGATCTCCCGCGGCGAGCGGTCGCCGCGGCGCGCCTCGGCGAAGACCGACTTGGCCGCCGAGTGAGATATCTCGCCGCGGCCGACCATCGCCACGATCTCGCCGGCGCGCTCGGCCGGCAGCGGCCAGTCCGTGCCTCCCGCGCTCGGCTGCGCCTCGCGCAGCAACACCTCCAGCACGAAGCCGGCGGCCCTGCGCGGCTCTGCGCAGATCCTCGCCGCCTTCTCGAAATAATCGGCCAGCTCGCGCGACTCGGTGAGCCGCTCCGCGTCCTGCCCGGAGATTCCGAGCTCGGCGACGAATCGTCGCGCGCGCGCGCCGGGGGGCTCCGGAAGCGAACCCACGATCCGTAGAATCCACTCGTCTTCCAGGATCAGCTCGGGCAGGTCGGGCTCCGGGAAGTAGCGGTACTCGTAGGAGCCCTGCTTGGAGCGCATCGCGGCGGTGGCCCGCTCGGCTTCGTCCCACAGCCGCGTCTCGCGCTGCACCTCTCCTCCGTTCTCCAGCAGCGCCCGCTGGCGTTTCAGCTCGTGGTCCAGCGCGGCGCGCAGGTTGGAAAAGGAGTTGAGGTTCTTGATCTCGACCGGGGTGCCGGGACGCGACGAGCCTTTTTCGCGCAAGGAGACGTTGGCGTCGCAGCGCAGATCGCCGCGCTCCATGTTGCCTTCGCAAGCTCCCACCCAGCGCAGCGCGCGGCGGATCTCGCGGGCGCACAGCGCCGCCTCCCCGGGCGAGCGCAGGTCGGGCTCGGTCACGATCTCGGCCAGCGGCACGCCGCAGCGGTCGAAGTCCAGCAGGGTGATCCCCTCGCTTTCGTCGTGAACGCTCTTGGCCGAGTCCTCCTCGATGTGCAGCCGCGAGATGCGGACCGTGCGCCGTCCGTCGGCACAGTCCAGCTCCAGCCGGCCGGCGCCGCACAGCGGTCGCTCGCGCTGGGTGATCTGGTAGCCCTTGGGCAGGTCGGCGTAGAAGTAGCTCTTGCGATCGAACGCCGAGCGCGGGTTGATCCGGCAGCCCAGGGCCGCGCCGGCGCGCACGGCGAGCTCCACCGCGCGGCGGTTGGGCATCGGCAGCGCGCCGGGGAGCCCCAGGCAGACCGGGCAGACGTCGGTGTTGGGCGGGGCGCCGTGCCTCGAGCGGCAGCGGCAGAAGATCTTGGTCCGCGAGGCGAGCCGCGCGTGGATTTCCAGACCGATCCGCACCTCGAAGCTCAAGCCCGCGCCTCCCGTTCGAAGGCGGCCGCGGCGGCCACCACCGCGGCCTCGTCCAGGCGCGCCCCGATCAGCTGCAGGCCGATCGGAAGCCCGCCGTCTCGCGTCGGGCAGGGGACCGAGATCGCGGGCAGGCCGGCCAGGCTGGCCGGCAGGGTGAAGACGTCGGCCCGGTACATCTCCAGCGGATCGTCGGCCCGCGATCCGAGAGGAAAGGCCGGGGTCGGCGAGGTGGGAGAGATAACCAGGTCCACCTCGCAGCCGAGCAGCCGCTCGAAGTCCCGCGAGACCTCGGTCCGCGCCCGCTGGGCCTTCTGGTAGATATCCTCGGCGTAGCCCTCGGCCAGCGCGTAGGTGCCCAGCATCACCCGGCGCCGTACCTCGCCGCCGAACAGCTCGCGGGTGCGGACGCGGGTCTCGGAAGCGGTCGATCCGGTCCGCCGCGCGCCGAAGCGCAGCCCGTCGTAGCGCGCCAGGTTGGAGGCGGCCTCGGCGTCGGCGATCGCGTGGTAGACGGGCAGCGCCAGCTCCGCGTGCGGAAGCTCGACCTCGACTATCGAGGCACCCAGGGCCGCCAGCGTAGCCGCGGCCCGCTCGAACGCGACGGCGACTCTGTCCTCGGAGCTGCCCGCGACCAGATCGGCGGGGATTCCGAGCCGCATCCCCTCGGCTCCGCGTCGCAGCGCGGCGTCGAGGCGCGGCGGCGGCTCGTCGAGGGCGGTGGCGTCCTTTCCGTCGGGACCGCAGATCGCCTCCAGCGCCAGCGCGCAGTCGGCCGTGCTGCGCGCGATCACTCCCGGCGTGTCCAGCGAGGAGGCGAACGCGATCAGCCCCCAGCGGCTGACGCGGCCGTAGCCGGGCTTGAGCCCCACCACTCCGCACAGCGAGGCCGGCTGGCGCACCGAGCCGCCGCTGTCGCTGCCCAGCGCGAGCGGGACCATCCCGGCGGCGACCGCGGCCGCGGATCCGCCCGACGATCCCCCCGGCACCAGCTCGGGATCGTGCGGATTGCGCGTCGGGCCGAAGGCCGAGCTCTCGCAGGAGGAGCCCATGCAGAACTCGTCGAGGTTCGTCTTGCCGACCGGCACCGCGCCGGCCAGGACCAGGCGTTGCACGGCGGTGGCGTCGTAGGGCGGGATCCAGCCCTCGAGGATCGAAGAGCCGCAGGTCGTCGCGATTCCGCGGGTGACGAAGGCGTCCTTGATCCCGACGGGAACGCCGGCCAACCGGCCCGGATCGGCGCCCCGCGAGACCTCGCGGTCGACGCGCTGCGCCCTTTGCGCGGCCCCGGCGGCGTCGGTCGAGAGAAACGCGCCGATGCGACCGTCCTCCCGCTCGATGCGCTCGAGCGCCTCGACGGCGAGACCCGCGGCGCTCTTCTCGCCGCCGGTCACCGCCGCGGCGATCGCCGGGATCGGCTGGTCCAGCTCGCTCACCGGGGACCCTTCGACTCCAGGGGAACGCCGAGCAGATCGCCTCTCCGCCGGGAGGCTTCGATCATGATTTCCTCGCTCCGCGGGCCTGGAGACGGGAGGTCGTCGGCCAGCGGGCAGGGACCCAGCGAGTTGCGCTCCCACGGTCGCACGCCGCGCAGATCCAGCCCGGCGAGGATCTCCAGCCACTCGGCGATCCGCTCGAGTTGCGCGGCCAGATCGTCGAGCCCTCGGCGATCCGTGCGCAGGCTCGCCAACTCGGCGATCTCGGCTGCGGTTCTACGCGTCACCTCTCTGCGTGCCACGGCTGCGGATCGTATGTCCGACCAGCACCGTGCGCAAGGTATCTCGAACCCGGCCGCGGCGCATCGGCCAAGCCTCGGCAATCGGTTTTCTCGTTTTCCGTGACTCGATTCACGAACCACTTGAAATGCAGCTCACGATGTACTATTCTCTCACCGTAATACGAAAATTTTTTGGTGAAACGGCAATCGTGACAGATGGAGATCAAAGCCGTTTTCCGCGGCACCGCCAGGATCAAGGCGGGATTTCGCAGTCGACCCCGGTGGACGACGCGAGGGCGGACCAGCGCCGTCCGTCCGTCGAGCACATCGGGAAAAGCGCGGCGCACGAGCTGAACAACGCTCTGACCTCGGTGCTGGGCTGGACGCAGATCGCGCGCGGCGACGGGCTGGATCCGGAGCGGAGGGCCAGGGCGCTCGGGGCCGTGGAGATGGGCGTCAGGCGCGCGATGGAGATCGCCGACCGACTCCGCGACACGGGAAGGCTCGACGTGTCGGGCGAGCGACGATCCGTGCGGTTGGACGGGCTGGTCGGCGACGCTCTCGAGCTGCTCGCCTGGCGGATCGACGAGGGCGGAATCTGCCTCGACCTCTCATTGGAGGAGGGCGGGATCTGCCTGGCGGATCCGGCGGAGCTGATCAGGGTCTTCGACAACCTGCTGCGCAACGCGATCGAAGCGATGCCCGAGGGGGGCCTGCTGCGCGTCTCCACCGAGCGCTCCGGCGGCGAGATAGTTGTCGCGCTGGAGGACTCGGGGCCGGGCGTGCCCCGCGAGGCGGCCGCGCAGATCTTCGAGCCGTTTTTCACCACCAAGTCGCGCGACGAGAGGACGAACGGCCAGTCCGGGCTGGGGCTGGCCGTCTGTCGCGAGATAGTGGAGAGCCACGGAGGCACGATCGATCTCGAAGCCGCGCCGGGCGGCGGCGCGCGTTTCAGCGTGCGTCTACCGATCGCGGGGGACGAGGGCTCGCCGGCGCGACGGACCGAGCCGCCCGTACGCTCCACCTTTCCGCCGGGGATCGCCGTGCTCGTGGTCGAGGACGACCAGGAGGTGGGCGAGATGATCCGGACCGCGCTGATGCTGCGCGGCGCGCGGATCTCGGTGGTGGACAGCGGCGAGGAGGCCGTCGACCTCTGTAGCCGCGAGCGGTTCGAGGCCGCATTCGTCGATTTCACGATGCGCGGCCTCTCGGGTCACGATCTCGCCCGGGAGCTGAAGGCGAGTCGCCCCGAGATGCCGATCGTCTACATGAGCGGCGTCGAAGTGGAGCCCGGCGAGCACGCGGTGGCCTTCGTCAAAAAGCCGTTCGACCTGGAGCGCGTGCAGCTGGTGCTGGCCGAGGTGCTGGGCGTCGGCCCGCCGGCCGAGACCCACGACGATCGGAGAACTCGTCGATATTGACTCCCGGAGATTCGCGTCTAAGTTGAAAGGCGAGCAAGGGGAGGCCCGAGATGCCGCTGTTCGGCATGTTCATCGATCCGCTCTATATCGCGGTGCTGGCGCCCGGATTCCTGCTGGCGCTGTGGGCCACCGCAAAGGTCAAGGCCAACTTCGCGCGCTACAGCCGCGTCAGGTCGGCCAGCGGCATGACCGGCGCCGAGGCGGCGCGCGCCGTGCTGCGGCGCAACGGGCTGCAAAACGTGCGGGTCGTGGAGACGCCCGGAAGCCTCAGCGACCACTACGACCCCCGCTCGCGAACGGTCAACCTCTCGCCCGACGTCTACCGCCGGCCTTCGGTCGCGGCCGTGGCGGTCGCGGTCCACGAGGTGGGGCACGCCCTGCAGCACGCCGACAACTACGCCCCGCTGGCGCTGCGCTCCGCGGCGGTGCCGATCGCGCGGATAGGCTCGTTCGCACCCTGGCTGATCCTGATCGGCGGCTTTCTGCTTCACTCCCTGTCGCTGGTCTACGTCGGCGTTATCCTCTTTTCCGCTGTGGTCGTCTTCCAACTGATCACTCTGCCCGTTGAGCTCAACGCCTCGTCGCGGGCCAAGGCCCAGCTGGCCGAGATGGGGCTGGCCACCGGCGAGGACGCGCGCGGCGTGCGCAAGGTGCTCTCCGCGGCGGCGATGACCTACGTCGCCGGGGCGATCACCGCGGTGTTGACCCTGCTCTACTACCTGATGCGGCTGGGGCTGCTCGGGGGCCGCCGCTGACGCTCACCAGCTCTGCGCCGCACCCGGCTCGTCGATCCGCGCGATCTGCTCGCGCAGGTGCTGGATCTCCTGCTGCCAGTAGAGCAGAGAGTCGAACTGGGAGAAGGTGCGGCGGAAGATCGGGTCGTCCCAGCGCCTCGCGATCCAGGCCGAGAAGCGGATGATCCGCAGCGCGCGCAGCGGCTCGACCAGGCACAGCCACTCGTTTTTCCAGTCTCGCATCTGCGAGTAGGCGTCCAGCAGCAGCTCGCGCTGCCGGCGTCCGTGCTCGTCGTAGCTGGGCACCATCATCCACACGTCCTGCACCGCCGGTCCGACCAGCATGTCGTCGAAGTCGAGGAAGGTGAACCCGTCGCGGGTGCTGATCAGGTTGCCGAGGTGGCAGTCGCCGTGGATGCGATGCGTGGGTATCCCGGCGAACAGCGGCTCGATGCGGTCGAGCAGCGCCTCGCAGGTGGCGGTGTAGTTGTCGCGGGCCTCGGCCGGGATCATTCCCGATTCGAGCAGCGAGGCCAGCTGGCGGCGACCGTAGGTCTCGGGCGTGATCCGCATCCGGTGGGGCGCGTCCCGCCGCGCACCGACGTTGTGGATGCGCGCGATCAGCCTTCCCGCCATCTCGACCTGCTCGTCGTCGAGCTCCTGGGGATTGCGCCCGCCGATCCGCGGAAACAGCGCGTAGCGAATGCCCCGCACCTCGCCGAGCGTCGAGCCCAACTCCAACTCCAGCGGGGCGGCGACCGGGATCTCCTCGGCGCGCAGCTCGGCGAGGAAGGCGTGCTCGTCGAGGATCGTCTCCTCGGACCAGCGGCCCGGCCTGTAGAACTTGCCCACCACCCAGCTCTCGTCCTCCAGCTCGAGCTGGTAGACGCGGTTCTCGTAGCTGTTCAGAATGATGAAGCGCCCGCTGCAACGCCGTTCGCCGACCTCGACGGCGTCCAGGATCTGCTCGGGCTCGAGGCGGTTGAAGCGCGCGGCCAGTGAGTGCTGTTCGATTTCTTCCCGCATGCGGGGCAACCTATCCTCGCCGCGCTCGCGGTGCAAGGCGGGTTTGACGAGAGCGGCGCTAGCGTTGTAGATACCTCCACTCGTCTTGACTATGGAAAGAGGAGGTCGAGATGTTGATGGAGATCGGCGAGCTGCGCAAGGGAACCAAGATCGTGATCGACGGAGAGCCGTACGCCGTTTCCGAGTACCAGTTCGTCAAGCCGGGCAAGGGTCAGGCTCTGTACAAGTGCAAGGTCAAGAACATGATCACCGGCGCGCAGCTGGACAAGACGTGGCGCTCCGGTGAGAAGTTCGAGAAGGCCGATCTCGAGCAGCATCAGATGCAGTACCTCTACACGGACGGCGAGCAGTACCACTTCATGAACAGCGAGACGTACGAGCAGCTGCCGCTCAACGCCGAGCAGGTCGGCGACGCGGTCAACTTCCTCTACGAGAACATGGAGGTCGAGATGCTGCTGTTCGACGGCAAGCCGATCGGGCTGACCCTGCCCACCTTCGTCGAGCTGGAGATCACCAAGTCCGATCCGGGGATCAAGGGCGACACCGCCTCGAACACCACCAAGCCGGCGACCGTCTCGACCGGCTACACCCTGCAGGTTCCGCTGTTCATCGAGGAAGGTGAGTGGATCAGGATCGACACCCGCAACGGCGAGTACGTCGAGCGGGTCAAGCGTTAGCCGATCGCTCTCGTCTCCGTCTCAGGCCGCGACCGACGAGAGGAAGCTTCTCAGCTCGCCCACGGTCTCCGCCGGGGCCGGGGAGAAGCGGATGCCGGCCTGAAAGCCGACGTCCATGTCCTCGGTGCACCACACCACCTCGCCGCGAGAGCAGAACAGCGTCCCGACGTCCGAGCCGTTGCCGTCGCGCGGCAGGCGCAGCTCGACTTCGACCGGAGATCCCTCGAGCAGGGGGATGTCGATGCAGAGGCGCACGCCTCCTTCGCTCAGATCCTCGCTCCTGGCGGAGAGCCACTCGCCGTTGAAGTCGCGCACCCGGCCCAGCACGGAAACTCGGCACCTTTGATGCTTTCTTCGGCACTCCATGCCCGATAATGATAACGCGAGATCCGTCCTTCACGGAGGAAAAAAAGATCTGTCGCATCTTTTCGATGAGCGGATCGCCTTTTCGGCCGATGATCGCGTTGGTGCTGGCGGCCGCGCTGGCCGGCTGCGGGAACGGCCGGGGCGGCGATGGAGGTGCGCACGCTCTCGCTGGAGCTGGAGGGAGCGTCGGCCGACCTGGACGTGAGCGTGAACCGCCTCCTGCCGCCGCTTTGAGGAACCGTCGAGCCTTTGGGAAATCACTCCTTTGTCACCTGGGCTTACCGGGCGGGTAACCTGACGCGGCCAAAATGAGTGTTGTACGGTCCTCGAGCGAGGAAAACGCCGATGCGCAGAGTTGTCCTGTTGGCGGTGGCGACCGCGTTGCTCCTGGCTGCAGTGGCGATAGCCCGGGAGGCCGGTAATGGTCGCGCCGAGAGCGACGCGACCGCCGCGGAAATCAACGCCGAGCCGGTCTTCGTGCCCGATTCCGTGCTGCTTGTCTGGAATCGTTGATTCGGCGTTGGACAGCCCCCCGATTCCGGGTCAGGCTTTCTTCGATACCTTTCGATCAACACGATAGGAGGAGCGAAGATGACCGAGATCAAGCTGCAGGGCAACCCTGTCCACACTTCTGGATCGTTGCCGGCAAAGGGAACCGCGGCGCCCGCGTTCGAGCTCGTTAAGCCCGATCTGAGCCCCGTGTCGCTCGCCGACTACCGCGGAAAGAAGAAGGTGCTAAACGTCTTCCCCAGCCTGGACACAGCGGTCTGCGCTACGTCGGTGCGCACCTTCAACGAGAAGGCCGCCGGACGGAACGGGGTCGCGGTGCTGAACATCTCGATGGACCTGCCGTTCGCCCACGGCCGCTTCTGCGGCGCCGAGGGAATCGAGGACGCCGAGGCGCTGTCCGGTTTCCGATCCAGCTTCGGTGCGGACTTCGGTCTCGATATCGTCGACGGTCCGATGGCCGGGCTCTACTCGCGCGCCGTGATCGTGCTCGACGAGAACGACCGCGTGATCTACACGCAGCAGGTGCCGGAGATCACCGACGAGCCCGACTACGAAGCATCCCTGGCCGCGCTCGACTGACCACCACCGATCCAACACCGATCCAACTGCCCACTGAATGGATCAAGCCGAAAAGATTGGGGATTGTGCGGTCTGTGGGCTCGGGGTGACGACTTGTTTTTTTGCGGATAGTGAGTAATAATATTACACATAATGAAGAGCAATACACAATGAGCGCGCGAATACAGGTGGTCTTGGACGAGCACGAACGGGAGTCCTTTCGGGCAGCCGCGCAAAGGGCGGGGATGTCTCTCAGCGCCTGGATGCGAGGTTGCGCCCGCGAGAAGCTGGCCGAGGCGGCCGAGCGCCAGCTCCCGCGAACCGCCGAAGAGCTGCGCCGGTTCTTCGCGGAGTGCGACGAGCGCGAGGAGGGCAGGGAGCCGGACTGGGAGGAGCAGCGACGGGTGATCGAGCGCGCGGCGACATCGGGCAGGGCGGATTCGTGATCTTCGTCGATACGAACGTCATCATGTACGCGGTGGGGCGCTCCCATCCGCTCAAGGCTCGGGCGCGGGAGTTCTTCGAGGAGAGCTGCGAGGATCCCGGTCGGCGCCTCTGCACGTCGGCAGAGGTGCTGCAAGAGCTGATGCACGCCTACGTCTCCGTCGACAGGATCCGCACCCTCGACGCCGCCTTAACCCTGGTAGAGGCCTGCATCCCGGAGATCTGGGAAGTGACGGCCGCCGACGTCGGGGCGGCCCGCTCGCTGCTGGAAACCCGCCGCGAGCTGACCTCGCGCGACCTGCTGCACCTGGCGATGTGCGGTCGCCGCGGCGTCGATCGGATCGAGACCTACGACCGCGGGCTGCGCGCCGCTTTCGCTCCGCGGCCCGAGCGCCCGGGGCGGTGAGGGCTCACCACTTCTCGTCGTAGGCGGTCCAGAGGTGATCGCCCAGCTTCCAGTAGGCCTCCACCACCGAGGCGCAGGCCTTGTTCACGTACCTGGTCAGGTAGCGGCGCGCCTTTTTCGGCGAGCGTGCGTGCAGCTTCTTCGCCGTGGCGTCCACCTCCTCGATCTGCTCGAGCATCTGCTCCTGCATCGGGTCGCGCACGCGGGCGACGTCTTCTCTCATCTCGCCCCAGCGGTGCGCGGCGAGCGTGCCGACCCGGTTGAACGCCCACCAGGCCGACTCGCGCGAGAAGCCGGTCGTGCGGCCGTCGGTCTCGTAGTCCTCGGGCAGCTCGGTGACCCCGATGTAGATCGGAACGTAGGTCGTCATCGCCGTGTTGTCGTAGCCGAACCAGACGATCCCGCCGACCGGGTCGGGCAGCCATGAGCGGGACTGGGTGATCGTGGCGTACATCGTGTACCAGCGAGCGATCGTGCGTTCCCCGCGCCAGCCCCAGCCGCCGTTGATCTCGAACAGCTTGTTGGCGTCGTACGGCATGAACGGGTTGGCCAGCGGGCTCTTGACCGTCTCGCCCGTCTCCTCGTCGGTGACCGTGAACTCGGCGGTCATGTCGAACTTCGTGCCCTCGTAGGTGTCGCGCAGGATCTCCATCACCCGCTCCACCGAAACCTTCTCGTCGGGCTCGATCGAGAAGGAAAACACGTTGCGGTCGGGGTCCAGCTCGAGCGACGGAGCCAGCAGGTCGAAGACCCGCCATTCCCGCCGCGAAGCGACGAAACCGGTCCGCCCCTCGGGCGCGTAGGCCCAGCAGAACTCGAACGGATCGTCGCCGTCGGGGCTCCAGTAGCCCTTTTTTTCCGCTGCCGAGATCACGTTCTTTGAGGCCATGAAATTTTCTGTGTCGTCCAGGTCGGCCTCGCAGATCCGCGAGGCGTTGGCCTCGACGCTGACGTGGTCGTCGGGCACGCGCCGGGCGATCCAGATCGCGCCGATTTCGCCCTCGCCCGGACCCACGATCTCCATCACCCAGGCCTCCTCGGGGTCGACGATCGTCAGCGCCTCGCCCTCGTCGTTCCAGCCGTGCTTCTCGATCAGCGCGCCGCCGATCTCGATCGCCTCGCGCGCGGTGGAGGCGCGCTCCATCATCAGTCGCTGCGTGGTTTCGCAGTCGAGCAGGCCCTCCTCGGAGCGCAGCTCCTCGCGGCCGCCGAAGGTCGACTCGCCGATCGCCAGCTGGTGCTCGTTCATCGGCGCGTAGGCCGGCGAGAGGTAGCCGTACGTCTCGCGCACCTGGGGAATCTCGCCGACCGGCTCGCGTCCGTAGCGCTGCATCGGGCCGGAGTCGTCCTCCTTGCGCCTGGTCAGCCGGATCGTCTCTCCCGGAGCGTGCTTCTCGCGCGGCACGACGTGAACGTCGGTGCCGGTGCGGTGGCTGTCGACCGTGTGGGTGGTGATCACCGACCCGTCGGTCGAGGCGTCCTTGCCCACCACGATCGAGGTACAGGCGTCGGACGGGTGGGGCGAGAGCAGGAGCGTCGCGACGATCGCCGCGAAAGCGAGCTTGTTGCGCATCTCGTCTTCCTTTCGAGCTTTGCCGGATCTTGGACAATAGTGATCGCCTCGACGTCGATCAAGTAGCGCCGCCGGGGAGCACTTCGCGCTGCTGGCTCGTGGCCGCGAGAAGCCGGTCCGGGCGGTCCGCCGCTGAGACGATACCCCAGCACGAGCGGCGCCCGGCGCCCCATCAGCGCGCCTCGGGCGGGAGGTCGAAGCG
>CAZHCG010000096.1:8507-18734 GCA_964530995.1 uncultured Myxococcales bacterium | reverse complement strand
GAAATCACTGGCTTTCGCAATGCGATCCTTCCCGCCAACTGTAGAAGATGAGCCTGAGCAGGAGCTTTCGGTCGACGGTCCTGCGCGTCGCGCTCTGCGGAAGGTCCGGTCTCCAGAATCGAATCCGACTGCCCATGCAACCTACATCGGACGCCGGGCCCGAAAAGTTGCAAAAAAGCGCACCAACACCGCCACCCAAACTGTCTTTAGACCTGAGCCGATTGAAGGAGGGCGCATCGGACAACATCGCCCGCGGCGTCTCGACTTTCATGGTGGAGATGAACGAGACCGCGGAGATCCTGCGCGGGGCGACGACCGACAGCCTGGTGATCCTTGACGAGGTGGGGCGCGGGACCAGCACCTACGACGGGCTGTCGATCGCCTGGGCGGTCGGCGAGTACCTGCACGACACGGTCCGCTGCAAGGTGATGTTCGCCACCCACTACCACGAGCTGGTCGAGCTGGGCGCCGCTCGGCGGCACGCCGCCAACTACCACGTCGCCGCGCGGGAGTACGGCGACGAGGTGGTTTTCCTGCGCAAGCTGGTCGAGGGCGGGACCTCGCACTCGTTCGGGATCCAGGTGGCCGGGATGGCGGGGCTGCCCGAGGTGGTCGTGCAGCGCGCGCGGGAGGTGCTGCGCGGGCTGGAGGAGGATCACCCGGCGCCGGGCGGGATGCCCGAGGCGGCGCGCGAGGAGAACGGCGCCGCGGATCAGCTCCCGCTGTTCGCCGCGCCGAGCAAATCCGAGGCGGAACGGGTGCTGGCCGAGATCGATCTCGATCGGGTCACCCCGCTCGAGGCGCTCTCCCTGCTGGCGCGGCTGAAGGGCATGGTAGACGAGAGCTGAGCGGCTCTGCCCCTCACCCGCAACAACGGCTCGCAGGTCTCGTCGCCCGGCGCTCAGCTTCCTCCGTCCGGGCCGGCGTCTGGATAGATCTCTTGCATGAAAACGGCCGCCATCGGTGGCTCGTCCTGATATCTGGAGTCGAAATAGACGCGGTCTTCAGGCATGTGCCGCAGATTCGCGCCCCATGTAGAAGTAGTGGTTGTCGAAGACGGCAGGATGCCCGACGAACATGTCGATGGTCTGATACCCGTAGTCGAGCCGCGTTGTTTTTTCGGTTGAAGTATCTACGAGAGTGACGAAGGGGCTGGATTGTCCTTCTTCCTCGAGAACCACTACCCAGTCAGGTCGAACTCCAACGTTCCTCGCCCGGGCAGGGATCGGGCCCGGTGTCCGCGTCGGAGTCGCCGTCGGAGTCGCTGTCCGAGTCGGCCGAGCCGTCCTCCTTGCCCGACCTTTCTCAATTCCGCGATTCGCGGTGCGGGCGGCGTCAGTCGTCGTAGACGCGCACGACCAGCCCGGAGCGGAGCTTCGGCTCGAACCAGGTCGACTTGGGGGGCATGATCTTGCCCGCGTCGGCGATCGCCATCAGCTGCTCGATCGAGGTGGGGAACATCGCGAACGCCGCGCCGTTCTCGCCGGCCCGGCGCTCCAGCTCGGCGGTGCCGCGGATGCCTCCCACGAAGTCGATGCGCTCGTCCTTGCGCGGGTCCTCGATGCCCAGCACCGCCTCGAGCAGGTTGCGCTGCAAGATCGAGACGTCCAGGCCGGCGACCGGGTCGTCGGCATCGAACGTTCCGGGCCTGGCGCGCAGCCGGTGCCAGCTTCCGCCCAGGTACATCCCGATCTCGCGGGGTTGCCGCGGCGAGGGCCGCTCGGCGGGCGTGACCTCGAACTTCTCCCGCACCTCGACCAGGAAGGTCTCCTGGTCCATTCCGCCCAGATCGGAGACCACGCGGTTGTAGTCCATGATGTAGAGCTGATCGTGGGGGAACAGCACGGCCAGGAAGTGGTTGTACTCCTCGTCGCCGGTGTGGTCGGGGTTGGCCTCGCGGCGCCTGCGTCCGGCGGCCGCGGCCGAGGCGGTGCGGTGGTGGCCGTCGGCCACGTAGCTGTGCGAAACGCGCTCGAAGAGACCGCTCAGCGTCTCGATCGTCCGCGGGTCGTCAACCACCCACAGCCGGTGGACGATCCCGTCGTCCGCCTCGAAGTCGTAGGTCGGCTCGCCCCGGCGGACGCGGTCGACCGCGGCGTCGATCTCGTCGACGGCCCGGTAGGTGAGAAAGACCGGCCCGGTGTTGGCGGCCAGCGTCTCGACGTGCCTGGTGCGATCCGCCTCCTTGGCCGCGCGGGTCAGCTCGTGCTTCTTGATCAGTCCTTTTTCGTACTCCTCCACCGAGGCGCCGCACAGCACGCCGGCCTGGACGTGCTCGCGCTCGCCGATCCGCATCCGCTGCTCGTAGACGTAGAGGCACGGCCGCTCGTCGCGGACCAGCACTCCCTCTTTTCGCAGGCGCGCCAGGTTCTCGGCGCCCTTGGCGTAGACCGCGTCGTCGTAGAGATCGGTCTTTGGGGGCAGATCGATCTCGGGCTTGACCACGTGGAGGAAGCTGAGCGGGTTGCCCGCGGCCAGCTCGCGGGCCTCGTCGGAATCGAGCACGTCGTACGGCGGGCTCGCCACCTCGCGCGCCTTGTCCGCCACCGGTCTGAGCCCCCTGAACGGTCTGATGTCTGACATCTCCACCTCCTTTGCTCTGGGCGGCGCGACGGAATACCTTGCCCGCCGGCCCGCGTCGAATGTAGACTGGCCGCCGGATCGGATCGCGGCGGCCGAAGAATGGTCGCCGCCCGGAATGGGAAAAGCAATGAAAAAGATCACCTTCGCTGTGGTCGTGCCGCTCTCGGCCGCGCTGGCGCTCGCTTGCGACACCTCGGAGCCGGCCGAGCTGACCGTCTACAACAACTCGGGAGCGGACGTCTCGTCGCTGGTGCTCGATGGTCCGGAGAAGACGGGCAACCTGGTGGGCGAGGCGAAGGCCAGGGACGAGGCCGCCAGCGATCCTTGCGTGATCACGGCGGAAGGCACGATCCAGGACGGCTCGGTGTGCCGAATCGACGAGAAGCTGGAGCCCGGGAAGTACACATGGATCGTGGGGTTCGGCTCCGGAACGCTGCAGAGCTCGTACGAGTCGACCACCAAGATCGATCTCTTTCCGGGCCGCAACACCCTCGAGCTGACCACCGGCGAACTGTGAGCATCGAGCGATTGGATCGGTCTTTACATTACGGTATAGTACATACTTCAAAGTTCGTACCATGCGAGGAGGAATCATGGGTCGTGTGATGGCAATCCTCTTGATCGCCGCGACGTGGCCGGCCGCGGTCGCCGCGCAGGAAATCGCGGACGATGGCGAAGAGGGCGAGGAGCCCCGGGAGGCGGAGGCCGAGAGCGGCGGCGAGCAGGAAACGGACGGGGACGAAGCCAAGAGCGGGCAGAGCGGCTCGCAGTATCCTCCGACGTTCGAGGGCAAGCTGGCCGAGGGTCACGCACGCTACCTGGCGACCGACTACGAGACCGCTCTCGAGCTCTACGAGCAGGCCAAGGAGATGAACTCCGGCGAGGCGTCGGCCTACTACTTCATCGGGTTCGCCCAGGCCGCGCTGGAGCGCTGGGAGGACGCGGTCGCCTCGCTGAAGACCTCGGCGACGATCGCCGGCGCCAAGAAGAAGGCGCTGCACGCCCGGGCGTTGTTCGCCGTGGCGGTCGTCCAGGAGCGCCGCGGGGAGTGGAAGAAGGCCGAGGCCGCCTGGAGAGCGTACAAGGGATACGCGCAGACTCACAAGGACGTGAAGACTCATCTCTCGACGGCGGAGAGTCGCCTGGAGGCGATCGAGAAGAACAACGAGCTTCGAGACGAGTACGAGGGCGTGCGCGAGAAGGCCGAGGAGAAAGACAAGGGCGAGAGCTGAGCTCGGGCCCTTGTCGGCCTGACCAGCCTTTCCGTGCCCCGGGCGGGGAGAGCAGCTTCGAAAAGAGATGGACGGCCGCGACGACAAAGAGGCGGGTTCTCGTTCCAAGCCCGGCGATTCGGGCTGGAAAGGGCGCAAATCCAGGGACGACACGCCCTCTTTCATCCGCAGCGTGCAGGCGCGGGCGGAGATGCTGCACCCCAGCCGCGACGGGAGCGAAGCGCTGCCGGTCTTGAAGATGCCGGCCTCGATCCGGCTGTGGAGAAAGATTCGCTGGCCCCTGTTCGTGGCGTTGGTGCTGGCCTTGCTCGCGGCGGTGGCGGTTTTTACCAGCGATCGCCTCGAGGCGCGGTCCGTGGTGCGCCGCATCGGGGACGCCCGGGAGCTCGAGGCCCGGGGAACGGTCCCGGCGCTGGTGAAGGCCGAGCAGATTCTGAGCACGCTGGCCGAGCGGCACCCGGAGCGGGCCAACGCTCGCCTGGCGTGGGCCTGGCAGGCCGTGCTGCTCGCCGAGGTGTTCGGTCCCCCCGAGGACTACGCCGCCAAGGCTCGCGAGGCGCTCGACGGCGTCGACGCCGGCAAGAGCGCGGTCGGCCGGGCGGCTCGAGCAGGGCTGCACTACCTGGAGGGCGAGCATGCCGCCGCTCTCGAGGATGTGGCATCCGGCCTCGACGAGCACGCAGGCGAGCCGCGTCTCCACCTCGTGCAGGCGCTGGTTTCGCTGGCGCTCGGCAAGCGGGATCAGGCCCACGAGGTTTTCGAGAAGATCAGGCGCGAGCACGAAAAGTACCTTCCGGCGACGCACTTGCAGCTCGCGGCCGCGGTCGAGGCCGACGATCGTGAACGGATGCGTGAGCTGGCGGCGGATTTGATCGCCGGCTCCTCGGACAACCTGTTCGCCGCCCTGGCCCGCATCGCGGCCGTGCTGCCCTCCTGGGGAGAGCGGAGGTTGTCCTCCGAGCGCGTCGCGGAGCTGATGCAGGTGTTGAGCGCGATGGAG
This sequence comes from uncultured Myxococcales bacterium, assembly GCA_964530995.1. Lineage (GTDB taxonomy): Bacteria > Myxococcota_A > Polyangia > JAAYKL01 > JAAYKL01 > CAZHCG01. Next base: position 13,919 of record CAZHCG010000096.1, on the reverse strand, counting down.
CCGCGGATCGAGAAGGCTCCGGTGCGCGTCGCGATGCTGGGCAGGCGCGTGATGGGTCGTACGCTGCTGATGGCGGGCGAGCCCGAGCGCGCCGCCGAGCACCTGAAGCTCGTGGTCGATCGCAGATCGGATCCGCAGCAGCTGGCCTGGTACGCCCGGGCGATACACCGCTTCGACGGTCCCGACTCCGCGCTCGAGGTGCTGGAGAAGAAGCGGGATATCGAGAGCCCGGAGATCCGCGAGGTGCGGGTGCGCTGCCGGCTGGCGCGGTACGAAATCGAAAGGGCCGCCGAGGAGTTCGCCGAGTTGGAGAAGAGCGGGCGGCTCGAGTCGTCGGTCCGCGAGCTGCGCTGGGTTCTCGCGGTGCGTTCCGGCGATCTGGCCACGGCCAAGGGTGCCTTGCCCGACTCGCTGGACGAGAGACACCTCTGGCTGGCGCTGGACATGTACCGGTTGCTCACCGATTCGGGTGACGCCAAGGGGATCGACGCGCTGGTCGAGCGCCTGGAGAAGATCGACGCCGGCTGCGCGAACGCGATTCGAGCCTGGCACCACGGGCCGGTTCGCGACGCTTACGAGGCGCTCGATTTGTCCGGAAAGCACGGCGTTTGTGTCGACGCGCTGGCCGCGCGCCTGCTGAGGGGACACGCGGATCCGAGCCAGGTGGCGGAGGCCGCTCAGCGGGCGGCCTCGGCCTCCGGAAACGATCCGGCGCGGGAGATGAATCGCGCCCTGGCGCTGTGGCTCTCCGAGGGGCGCCAGCGGGCGGCCGATTTGCTGGACGAGCTGCGTTCCCGGTCTGTGCAAGGGGCGCCCGCCAGGCACGGCCTGGCCGAGAGCTACCTGGAGATCGGCATGCCCGAGCCGGCTCTCGAGCTGGTCGCGGAGGAGGGCGGCGCCCGCGATCTGGCGATTCGAATCGCCGCGCTCGACGCGCTGGGCCGCGACAAGAAACGGGACGCCGCGATCGACCAGGCGGCAAAGCGCCTCAAGAAGGGCGAGGATCACCCGGCGCTGGCCTACTGGCTGATGAAGCGGGACCTGCGGCTCAGCGCCTTCGATCGCGTCGCCGAGCGCGGGGCGGAGGCGGCCAGGAACGGGGGGCGCTGGACCGCGGAGATCGCCGAGCTGCGAGCCCGGGCGATGAATACGATGGGCAGCCGCGGGGATGCGGATCGCAGCCTCGAGACCGCGGCGCAGTGGGCGCGCAAGCGGGTGGGGCGCGGCGAGAGCTGGCAGGCCAAGTTGGGAATCGTGCGGCTCAATCTGCGTCGCGGCGGCAACTTCCTCTACCGGGCGGTGGCCACCATCTCCCAGATGTACAAGGCGGGGGTGCGGGACGCGGAGCTGTCGTACAGCTACGCGGTGGCAAACATCCGCCAGGGAAACGAGCGCGGCGCGCTGCGCTACCTGCGCGATGCGGTGCAGCTCGATCCGTCCTTCGTTCCGGCTTTCGAGCAGCTGTCGGTGCTCGGCAAGCTGAGGGACGACGAGCGCGCGCTCCTCGAGAGCGCGCGACCCGACGTCCGTATCTGATCCTGCTACTTTTTGGAGCGGATTTTCTTCTTGGCGGTGGTGGGTCCGTCCACGGTCAGGAAAGGGCGCATCTTGGCGAAGGTCTTGCGACCGACACCGCGCACCCTGATGATCTCCCGCGGGCGCTTGAAGCGGCGATTGTCGCGGTGGGCGACGATCTTCTTCGCCGTCGACGGTCCCACCCCCGGCAGGTACTGGAGCTCCGCGCTGCTGGCGGTGTTGATGTTGACGACGCCCTGGGACGAGTCGCTCGTCTCCCCGGCGGCGGCGTCGAGCGACGCGGCGAGAGCCGCGACCAGTACCGTGGCTGCGATTTTCTTCGTGACATTCCTCATCTGTTTCTTCCTCCTTCTCGCCACGCGTCGTCGCGTGGCCCGTTTGCGTTGCGCTGGGGCCGATCGCCCCTTTTCGGTTCCCAGTTGCGAATCTGGATGGCGCCGTTGACCGGCAAGCAGTCGAGCTTGCCGGCGATCGATCCGTCTCGATTCTCCGACGCCACTCCGATCTCGAGCCAGATACCCCGCTGGCTTCCCGGCTTGTCGACGACGGTGTAGATCTTCAAAATTCGTCGCCTTTCTCTCGAGCTGGTGGCTGTTGCTTCCAATGGAACCTCCTTTTCTCGCGGCGATGCGCGCCGCGTTCGCCGTACGGCGCGACCATTCTGCGAAGCCCGTGCCAGCTCGGTGTCGGCGGGCGCCGAAAATCCGCAAGCCCTCGTACTTTCACGAGGAAACGACGTTTGGGGTTCTTCGCGGTCGGCGGCGAAGAGGTGGTCGCGGCGGCGGCGAGCAGCGGCGATCGGCGGCGGAAACGCTCTCGCCGCCGATCGCTCGCCAGCTGGAGCTTGATGATTTTTTTCCGAAGGCCAAAAATAGGCGCGAGTTCCTGAAAGGGAGGTTTCGAATGAAGAAGGTCACCTGGACACCGGAGCCGCCCACGAGCGGCAAGACCGATCTCGTCGTGGTCGCTTACGAGCCGGGCGCGAAGAACGCGGCGTTCGAGCGGATCGATCGCAGCGCCCGCGGTGCGATCTCCGAGCGGTTGCGAGCCGAGCGCTTTCGCGGGCAGCACGACCGGATCCTGGAGTGGAGTGGGAGCACGCGCCGCGGTCGGCGTCGCGTGGTGGTGGTCGGCGTCGGTCGCGGTCCGGGTGCGGCCAGGTGGCGCGAAGCGGTGGCGCGCGGCGTGGCCGTGGCCACCAGGCATCGCCTGCGCAGCATCGCCGTGTTCGTGGACGGGAGCGGCGAGAAGACGGAGCTTCGCGTGGCCTGGTCGGCCGAAGCGCTGTTGATGGCGAGCTACCGTTTCAGGCGCTACAAGACGAAGGGCGCTTCGGCGCCGCCGCCGAGCATCGGGCGCGTCGGTGTCGCGGTGGAGGGAATGAACGCCTCCGAGGGGAGGCGCTGCGTAAAGCTCGGCCGCGCGCGGGCCGAGGCGGTCAACCTCTGCCGGGACCTGGTCAACGAGCCGGCCAACGAGCTGAACCCGGAGGAGCTGGCCGCCAGGGCTGCGGGTCTGGCCGAGAAGAAAGGCGGACTGTCATGCGACCTGCTGGGCGCGCGGGAGGTGCGCGAGCAGGGACTGAGCCTGCTGGACGCGGTGGCCCGGGGCTCCGAGCACGGGCCGCGACTGGCCCATCTCGTCTACCGTCCCGCCGCGGATCCGGTCGCCCGAATCGCGCTGGTGGGCAAGGGGGTCACCTTCGATTCCGGCGGGCTGTGCCTCAAGCCCGGCAAGTCGATGAGCGAGATGAAGACCGACATGGCGGGCGCGGCGCTGGTGCTGGCGGCGATTGCGGCACTCGGCGAGCTGGGGGTGCGCGCCGAGGTGCACGGAATCGTGCCGATCGCCGAGAACGCCGTGGACGGGAGAGCCTATCGCCCCGGCGACGTGTTGACCGCGCTTTCGGGAAAGACGGTGGAGATCGTCAACACCGACGCGGAAGGACGACTGTTGATCGCCGACGCGTTGACCTACGCCGTGCGTCGCGTGGAGCCCGACTGGATCGTGGAGCACTCCACCTTGACCGGTTCGTGCGCGGTGGCGCTGGGCAACAGGCGTGCCGGCCTGATCAGCGACGAGGAGGAGCTGGCCGAAAGCTATCTGGCCGCTGCCGAGCGCGCCGGAGAGCTGTTCTGGAGACTGCCGATGGCGTCCGAGCTGGAGCGCGATCTGCGCAGCGAGGTGGCCGACGTCAAGCACCACGGCGGGCGCTTCGGGGGAGCCATCTCGGCCGCGTTGTTCCTGCGCCGCTTCAGCGGGGAGGTGCCGCTGGCCCACGTCGACATGGCCGGTCCGGCGCGCAGCGACAAGAGGACGGTGCTCTGCCCGCCCGGCGGCACGGGCTTCGGAGTGCTCTCGGTGCTGGAGCACCTCCTGGCCCAGAAGGGAGCTACAGCTTGAAGGGGTACTTGACGGTCAGCTTGTTCTGACTCTTGGGGAAACGGGCGCGGCGGGCGGCCCGCGCGGCGCAACGTCCGACCGAGGTGCCGGCGTGCTGGCCCGTGGCCACCGCGCTGGTCACGCGGCCCGTGGGAGCGATCGTGATCTGCAGCACGACGGTGCCGCCCTGACCCTGGCCGCAGCTCTTGACCGCCCCGGCGGCGGCGCGCATTCCCGCCTGGACCTGGGAGCGATTGAGCTTGGCCGGTAGGCTGGGTCCGTCGCCGCCGCCGCCGCCGGAAGACGCGGAGGGGGCGGACTTCTTCTTCTTTTTCGGAGGCGCGGAGGTGGCGCCCCCCAGCAGGTCGTCGAGCTCGTCGCTGCCGCCCTTCTTCTTGCCGCCGCCGCCGGAAGAGGCGGCGGGCGAAGACGAGGCCCCGCCTCCCGACGAGGAAGCGGACGAGCCGGACTTCTTGGCGCCGCCGCTCGATTTCTTGGCGCCGCCGCTCGATTTCTTGGCGCCGCCGCTCGATTTCTTGGCGCCGCCGGACTTCTCGCGGCCTTCGTCCGACTCCTGTCCTTCTTCTTCGGAGCCCTGGCCCCCGGTCGGATCCTCGGTCGCCGCCTCTTCTCCCTCGTCGGCCACCTTGGCCTGCTGGGCGGCCAGCTTATTCTCCAGGTCCGCCATCTGCTCGGTGCCGCCGCCGCCCTGGTTCTTCAGCTCCTCTATCTGTTTCATCAGCGCGGCTATCTGGGCGCTCTCCGCGCTCTCCTTGGGCTCCTCCTCCGACTGGAGCAGCACCACGGTCACGATCACTCCCGCGATCAGCAAGGCGACCCCGCCGGCGATGATTCCGATCTTGGCCGCCAGCGGCATCCCCTCCTTCTGCGGTGCCAGCACGGGAGCTCCCAGCGAGGGCGCGAAGCCGGTGCCGCCGATCGACAGCAGGTCGTCCTCCACCTCCTCGCCGCCGCCCTCGGCCGCCGCCGAGCCGGCCAGGCTGCGGATGTCGATCAGGCCGGAGGCCTCGTCACCGCCGCCGGTCGAAGGGGCCGGAGCCGCGACGTCCAGTCCACCGCCGCCACCACCGCCTGTGTCGCCGCCTCCACCGGCCGGGTCGCCGCTGGCCAGGGCGGCCAGGTTGGACAGTGAGAACAACACCGAGTTTTCGCTGCGCTGCCCGGTCATCATCGCCTGCTCGGCCGAGATCCGGGGGTCACCCTCCTGCTGCGCGGGGGCCGCCTCGGTGGAGGCGAAGATACCGCCTTCCTGGTCCCCCTCGGTCGATCCGAACAGGTCGCCGCCGGCCGGTTCTTCTTCCGCGCCGCCGAACAGGCCGCCTCCGGCCTGAGCCTGTTGCTCCGCCGCTCCCTGCGACGAGAAGAGGTCTCCCGGATCTCCGGCGTCGGGCTGCTGCTCGAAGAGTCCGCCGCCTGCGTCTCCGGCGTCGGGCTGCTGCTCGAAGAGTCCGCCGCCTGCGTCTCCGGCGTCGG
>CAZHCG010000096.1:0-8407 GCA_964530995.1 uncultured Myxococcales bacterium | reverse complement strand
GCTGCTGCTCGAAGAGTCCGCCGCCTGCGTTTCCGGCGTCGGGCTGCTGCTCGAAAAGCCCGCCTCCCGCCGGCTCCCCGGCCGCCGCCGCCGCCGCCGGTGCCGCCGCTGCCGCGGCTCCGCCGCCCGCTGGCTCGCCGCTGGTCTTCTCGACGATTTCCGGCACCTCGCGAAGCGGCTTCCAGTCGCCGAAACCCTCTTTCCAGACGAACGTGTCGAAATCCAGGTTGCCGCCTCGGATGTACTCCCCGAGCTGTTCAGCGGTGTAGGGGCCCTGCTGCTCGCCCTCCACCACGATGTGCCACTCGGCGGGGCTCTCCTCTCCGCCGCCGCCTCCCTGATAGCCGGAGTAATCGAACACGCGGGTCGGAGCGTCCGTGTCCTCCTCCTCTCCGCCTTCCGCGCTGTCGGGCATCGGAGGCGGGGCGTGGGCGGAATCCGCCGGCTGCTGAGCCGCGGGTTGCGCCGGGGCCTCCGCTTCCGGCTGTGCCTGAGCGTCTCCGCGTATCACGATCGAGTCGCCGCACTTCTTGCAGCGGATCTTGAAGACTTTTCCCCGAACTTTTTCGTCCGCAATCGAGTACTTGGCGCCGCAGTTCTCACATACGATTTTCATTGTGCTGCCCTCGGGTCTCGTCTTGTTTTGTCCGCGGGTGCATTTTTCGAGCGCGTCGCGACCCGCTGTCGCCCTGGACGCTGAAATCCGATTCTAAGTAAAGACCTCTTTTCGATCAAGGCGTCCACTTTGTCACAACCGGCGGTGGGTTCAAGAAACTTTTGAGCTTTTTTCCGCCCGCCGTCATCCGATCAACGTTCACCGCGCTGCTGGCGTTCACGCCATATCGCGTAGGGAACCAGCTTTTCCTTGTCGTGGGGGCAGAATTTGGCTCCCGCCTCGTAGGGACGATGGCAGCGCGGGCAGATCATGCCGCCCCTGTCCGGACCAGCGTCGCCCGCCCTTGGCGAAGAAGAAATCGGCTCCAATTCCGCGCCGTCGTGGGGGCAGAACTTGGCTCCCGCGGGAAATTTGTTGCCGCAGCGCGGGCAACGCACAGCGCCGCTTTCCTCTCTGATCGGGGTTTCGACCTGAGGCTCCAGGGGCTCCGCGTCCAGCCAATCGTCTTCGTCGTCCAGCGCCGACCGCCGCGCCGAGCTTCTGCGGACCAGCAACAGCACCACCACCAGCGCGGCGATCGAGACCAGCGCTGCGATCGCCACGACCGCGATCGTCCGCCAGCCGCCACCCGCTTCTGCCGGCGCCACGGCGGGCGGCCGAAGCCCGGCGTCCGCGGTTCCGGGCCCGGGCCCGGTCTCGACGTCGCCGGACGGCGCATCGTCCTTCTCTTCCTCGACGGGATCGAGGCGCGCGGCGAGCAGGTCGCCTAGCTCTGGAAACGCGACCGTGACCTCGGCCCTGGCCCTGAGCTTCTCCAGCCGGGCGACCACTTCGTACTCGCCCTCGGCCTCGGCGGCGTTCTCCCCGGCGGAGAAGCAGCCGCGCCTGGAGAGCAGACCGCCGATTTCCTGGCCTCTCTGGTAGGCGGTCCAGGATGCCTGGACCGGGAAGCGGCAGCCGTTCTTGTCGCGGCCGCGCGCCGTGAAGCAGATCCGCTCGCCCGGGCCGATCCGCACCTCTTTCGGCGTGACCGCGAGCGCCGCGGCCGGACCGTGATCCTCGCACTCCGGCGAGACGGTCTTCTTCGGGGGGGGCTCGCTCTTTTCGGAGGGTTCCCCGACCGTGGACTCGCGCACGAAGACGCGGGTCTCGGTGACGTTGGCCACGCAGTGATCGCCCTTGAGCTTCCAATCGTAGTGGGATTTCGCGCTGTAGACGAGCCGGTTCGCTCCCTGGGCGCTCAAGGAGTACTCGGCGCGCTCGAACTTGGGATCGTTGTGCGAAGTCTGACAGACGCGCTTCCAGTTTCCAGACGAGACGCTCTGGCTGATCGAATGGAGGCGCGGATTGTAGGACATGCACCTGTCGGTGCGGAGGTTGCCCTTGGAGAACACCAGGTGCTGTCCCTGGGCCACCACCTCGACAGGGACTTTTTTCTTGCTGCCGTAAGACTTGGGTTCCGGCCCGCAGTGACCGCCCCAGCTTTCGATCTTCACGTTGAGGCGCAGCGAGGTTCTCACCCATCGTCCGGCGTACTGCTGGGATGCAGCGAGCCGGGCGGGCGCCAGCAGAGCCAAGGCGACGAACACCACGATTGATTTCGAACATGTTCGCATGACGACGGCCAAAAAAATCGAGACAAAGAATAGTCTTTTTTACCCGTCGGGGTCAATCTCGCGCCCCGGTGGCGTGTTCTTGGCGGGTCGGAACCGCTCTAGGCGTTGCGATGAGAGCCCAATAATAATACTAATAGTGGATTCGAAGCGCCGCGGGATCGGAGGTGGAGGTGGCGAGATGTCCGGGGAGCTGAACAGGATCGTGCATCGCGCCGCGGCCGCGGCCGTGCTCGTCGTGCTGCTCACCGGCGCTCCGCGCGCGGGGCGCGCCGGATCGCTGGGATGGTTCGGCAACGACGCGCGCAGCGCCGCGATGGGCGGGAGCGGTCTGGCCCAGGGAGGAGGTCCCGGAGCGCTGCTGCTCAACCCCGCGCTGCTCTCGTATTGCTCCGGCGGTTTCTGGCTCGGCTACTCCGTGGCGCCGAACCTGTTGCGGATCGACCTGGATCCCGCGCAATCCGAGTACGAGGTGCCGACCGAGATCTACGACACCAGCCCGACCGGTTGGTCGCTCGACCGGCCCGTGCCCACTTCGCTGTTGAGCAACGAGCGGAGATCCACGCGCGATCTGCCACCCGAGATGCTGCTCTCGGTGGTGGCTGTCGAGGCGTTCTTCCACGAGGATCTGCGCGTGGGGATCGGGCTGAGCATGCCGCTGCCCAGCATGGTCGCGCTGGACTCCTGGTACAACGACGAGCGGGAGCAGCACTTCTCCAACCGGCTCCACTTCGAGCGCTTCGGGGAGTTCGACAGCGCGATCTCGATCTACCCGGCGGTCTCGTTCGCCCCCCTGGAGTGGATCTCGATCGGCGTGGCGCTGAAAGCCGATCTGGCGCTCGTGCTCGACGCCGAGCTGTTTCTGACCGAGGGCACGGAGTGGGAGTACTCCTACGTCGACACCGGCGGTCGGGTCGAGCCGGCCTGGCGCCCGATCGCGGGCCTCTCGTTCCGCACGCCGATCGGGCTGGATTTCGGCCTCGTCTACAAGCACTACAGTTATTTCGATACACGGGTGAACGTCGATCTCCGCGTCTGGAACGGAGAGCGGCCCCTGCCCGACAGCGACGAGCTGCAGACCACCTTCGAGCAGAGCCACCGCTTCGTGTTCGGCTACGAGCCCAGGGAGGTCGCGCTGGCCGCGGCCTGGAGCTGGGGCTCGCTCGTGGTCGAGGCCTCCGGCGCCTGGCAGCAGTGGTCACTCTACCTGGATCGGCACGGCAACCACTGGACCCACCCGGGGCGGGAGCCGGGAGAGGAGTGGAAGGATCCGGTCTTCCACGACGTCTTCAACGTGCGCGGCGGAGCCGAGTGGTGGCCGGTCGAGTGGGCGGCGGTGCGCGCCGGCGCCGGGTTCTTTCCCTCGCCGATGCCGCCCCAGACGGGGCGCTACAACTACGTGGACAATGACATCTCGCTGTACAGCCTCGGGGCCGGTTTCCGCTGGCAGGCCTGGAGTCGCTGGTTCACCGCGGACCTCGGCGCCCAGCTTTGGCAGATGCACTCCATGCGGGTGCACAAGAGCAACACGAATCCGAGGCGAGGCGGCCTGCTCGACGAGGTCCCCGACGCCGTGACCGATTTCGACGGGGAGCCGCTCGAGGAGGGCCAGGGGTTGCAGACCAACAACCCCGGCTTTCCCGGGTACTCGTTCGGCGGCGTGATGCTGAGCTTCTCGCTGATGCTGGGCCTGGAGTTCGATGCGGCTCCGGTGGCCGAGATATCGGTGGGAGAGAAAGGTGGTGAGCCATGAAGCTGGGACTGACGCTGCTCGCCGCGGTTTGGATCGCGGCCGTGGCGGCGGTGGGCTGCGGAGAGGACGTCCAGGGGGAAGACGGGTTCGATGGCGGCCCGGACGCGGACGCCGACGCGGATGCGGACACCGACACCGACTCCGACGCCGACGCCGACGGTGACAGCGACGGCGACGCGGACGGCGGCCCGGACTCCGGCCCGGGCGCGGAGCTGCTCGGCAAGTGGGGAGAGCTGGTCAACGTCACGATCGTGCAGACCGGCATCCCGATCGTGCAGGAGCAGTGGGTGGCGTCGCGCAACTGGTACCTGGTCGAGCTGGAGAGCGACGGAGAGGGCAACCTGACGGCGCACGAGCACCTCTGCGCGATCAAGATCAAGCTGCGCGGGATGGGCGGGCTCGATTTGGGCAACAAGTCGATCGTTCCGCAGAATTTCATCGACAGCATTCCGCCGCTGGAGCGGCACGTGAGCGTCGACTCGGCCGAGCCGGGCACGCCCTGGGTCTCCGAGACGGTCTACGAGGTGCGGGGAGCCAACCTGTGCAACGGCGAGTGCAATCCGTTCGAGGACGCCGAGTGCGATCCGCTGCCGGCCAACGGCTCGGCGAGCGGCCCGGACCAGTCCGTCTCCTGCGCGCAGGACTGCGACGGCGAGTGCTGCGACCAGGACCAGGACGGGCACCCCGGCATGACCAACACCCTGAGCGGAGCGCTGAACTGCGACGTCTACGTCACCCAGCGCTGGTGGGCCGGGTTCGACGGGGAGATCGTGGACGAGAACACGATCGCCGGATCGGTAGTCGACAATTTTTCCGAGCAGACGGCCGTGGGGGCCTCCAAGTGGGTCTGCGAGACCGGTGATCCGGGCACGGTCGGCGAGGATTGCCCGCCGCACCAGTACTTCAAGATGGTGCGTCTCGGCGACGACGCCACCTGCCAGGACGTGCTGGAGCTGACCGACTGCGACGAGGACGACTCGAATTGCGACACCAACGACGAGCTGCCGCTCGATCCGAAAGACGACCGTCCCAGCGACGACTGCGATTGATTCGTCGCCCGGGGGGCGATCAGCGGTCGTCGCGGCTGATCGCCCTGGCCACTTCTTCGGGAGTAGTGATCCCCAGCCCGACCGCCTCGATCGCTGCGGTGTGCAGAGTGCGGGTCCCGTCCTCGCGCGCCGCGGCGCGGATCGCGTCCGAGGAGGCGCCGGAGGAGACCAGCTCGCGGATCCGCTCCGTGACCTCCAGGATCTCGTAGATCGCGGTGCGGCCCAGGTAGCCGGTTCCGCGGCAAGCCTCGCATCCCGTGCCGCGGAAGACGCCGAAGCCCGGCGGCGGCGAGACGAAGCCCAGGTCCTCGTAGTCGTGCTCGGTCAGGCCCCGCTCGCGGCGGCAGTGCGGGCAGATCTTGCGCACCAGCCGCTGCGAGATCACGGCGGTCACCGCGGCGTTGAGCGAGTATGGCGCGGCGCCCAGCTCCAGCAGGCGGGAGAAGGCGGTGTGAGTGGAGTTGGCGTGCACCGTGGTGATGATCAAATGGCCGGTCATCCCGGCCTGGATCGCGATCCGGGCGGTCTCGGGATCGCGGACCTCGCCGACCATGATCACGTCCGGGTCCTGCCGCAGCACGGCGCGCAGCCCCTTGTCGAAGGTGTACTTCCGCTCTTCGTCCACCTGGGACTGGCTGATGCCCTCCATGTCCACCTCGATCGGATCCTCGAGCGTCGCGGTCGAGCGACCCGCCGAGCCAGCGGCCTGAATCTGGCGCAGCGCGGCGTAGATGGTGGTCGTCTTTCCCGAGCCGGTCGGGCCGGTCAGCACGATCATTCCCTGCGGCTTGTCCAGCAGCCGCTCGAGCGTGCGCCGGTCGGCGTCGGTCATTCCCAGCTCCGCCATGTCGAGCTGATCGTCGCCTCGGCCGAGGATGCGAATCACGATTCGCTCGCCGTGGAGCGTGGGCATGAAGGCGATCCGGAAATCGGCGCGGGCCAGACCCGAGCGCTGCAGGGCGGCCTGGCGCGTCTCGTCGGCCGCCTCGCGGATGCGCCCGTCCTGCGGCAGGGCGCCGCGGTAGATGACCAGGTTGGAGATCACCTTGAGCCGGTTCACGATCGGGGCGGAGAGCCGCTGGGGCAGAGTCGCGACGTCGGTCATCGTTCCCTCGATCCGGTAGCGCAGCGACATGCCCTCGCGGCGCGGGTCGAAGTGGATGTCCGAGGCGCCTGCCTCCAGCGCCTGGTAGACAGTGTAGTCCACCAGCAGCGGCACGTCGGGATCGTCGGCAGAGGCCAGGCGCGAGACCCGAACCGCCACGGTTCCCAGCTCCTCGGGGCAAAAGAGGCGATCTTGGTGGGCCGGCTCGACCGACCTGCGCTTGCCTCCCAGCGGCAGCAAGGACAGCACGGCCAGCACCGCCGCGCCGCCGACCCACCAGCTCGCGGCGGGGAGGGTCGCCGCCAGGTCCGAGTCGAGGCCGAGCAGGTCCTCGAGCCGCCAGCAGTGGCGGCTGAGCGCGCCCAGGGCGGCCGCGGCGACGGCCAGATAGAGAAAAGGACGGGTGCGAATCATGGAAGAGAGGATACCAGGGAGGCCGGCACGAGGAAATAAAGAGCTGCAGGTCGCTGTTGCATCGAGCGGGAAAGGGACGCCGATCCGAACCTCAATCGGGAGGAGTTGCGATGCGACACCAGAAACGCGAGCCGGCGGGCAGGAGGATCGCGACCTGGTCGACGACATTGGCGGTCGCGATGATCGCCGCGGTGGCCTGCGGCGCAGCCACGGCGGACGACAATCGGACAAAGGGCGGCTCGGGCAAAGATCCGTCCTGCGATCCGCGGGGTTCGCTGGCGCCGCTGGTGGAGAAGGTGGCGCCCGCGGTGGTCAACATTCGAACCACCAGGAGGATGCCGGAAATGCCCGGGTTCATGGGGCGCGACCTGTTCGAGTTCTTCTTCGGACCGCGCTTCAGGGGAAGCCCGCAGAGACCGCGGCCGCAGCCGCGGACGAGACCCGAGCTGCGCGCGGTGGGATCAGGGTTCGTGATCGAGAAGGACGGCGTGGTGGTGACCAATCACCACGTGGTGGAGGGCACCGACGAGATCGAGGTGCAGCTGGCGGATGATCGAAGCTTCGACGCCGAGCTGATCGGATCCGACGAGCGGACGGACATCGCGCTTTTGCAACTGCGCGACGTCGGAAAAGACGAGGAGCTGCCGGCCTTGAGCTTCGGCGACTCGGACGAGCTGAGGGTCGGCGACCGGGTGGTGGCGATCGGCAATCCGTTCGGCCTCGATCACACCGTGACCTCGGGGATCGTCTCGGCCAAGGAGCGCGTGATCGGCGCCGGGCCCTACGACGACTTCATCCAGACCGACGCCTCGATCAACCCGGGCAACTCGGGCGGGCCGCTGTTCGATCTGCGCGGAAACGTGGTCGGGATCAACACCGCGATCAACCCCCAGGGCCAGGGGATCGGCTTCGCGATCCCCTCCAACCTAGCGCGTGGCCTGATCGAATCGCTGCTGGAGGAGGGTCGGGTGATGCGCGGTTGGCTGGGGATTGTCTTCCAGCCGCTCGACCCGGAGCTGTCCGAGGCGTTCGGCGTGGATCGCGAGCACGGAGCCGTGGTGGCCGAGGTCACGCCGGGCTCTCCGGCCGACGAGGGCGGGATGCGCCGGGGAGACGTCATCGTCGCGGTCGACGGAGAGGAGCTGCGCTCCGGGAGGCGGCTGCCCGCGATCGTGGCCGGGTTGGCGCCGGGAACCACGGTGGAAGTGACCGTGATTCGCGAAGGAGACGCGCGCGAGCTGGAGATCGAGATCGGCGAGATGCCCGAGGATCTATCCGGGTCCGCGCGGCGCGGCGGCGGTGGGGGCGAAGGCGGCGCCGAGAGCGAGCTGGGAGTCCGCGTCGAGGAGCTGGACGGCGACCTGCGCGGGCGACTGGACGCCGAGAAGGTCGAGCACGGCGTGGTGGTCATCGCGATCGACCGCGACAGCCCGGCTGCGGGCGTTCTGCGCAAGGGCGACATCATCGCCGAGGTCGACCGCAACCCGGTGCGCGACCCCGCGGAGCTGGCGCGGGCCACCGACGGTCTGAAGAGCGGCGACGATCTGCTGCTGCTGGTCTACCGCCGCGGGAGCTGGATGTACGTGGTGGTCCGCGTCTGACCCGACCGACACCTCCCCGGAGGGCGCGGCGCGGGTGCAATGTAGTCATCCCCCCTTCGACCGAGTCGCCCCGCGCCGTCCCTTCGGCTTCCCTCCGGCCTGCAATGCCCCGGCTCCTTCTACATCTTTTTTCGTTTTGGAGTTACACTGCCTCCAAACACAAGGGAGGAGCAGCTCAATGAGGATTAAAGAGGCGGTGGTCGGTGCGCTGGTCTCGGCTTTTTTGCTGGCGGCCTTCGGGACCGGGGCGCAGGAT
>CAZHCG010000095.1:0-19210 GCA_964530995.1 uncultured Myxococcales bacterium | reverse complement strand
TGGAGTTCTTCATCGAGGAGAGCTGCGGCTACTGCACCCCCTGCCGCGTGGGCAACCGGCTGCTGCTGGAGCGGCTGGACCGGATCATCGACGGCCGGGGCGAGCCCGCTGACCTTCCCTACCTGGAAGAGCTGGGCAAGACGGTGATGACGGCGAGCCGCTGCGGGCTGGGGCAGACATCGCCCAACCCGGTGCTGACCACGCTGGAGAATTTCCGCGGGGAGTACGAAAAAAAGCTCGGCGAAAGGGACGACGGCATGCAGCCGGGCTTCGACATCCGCAAGGCGCTGGGCGACTCGGAAGGGATCGCCGGGCGCAAGTCGGTTCATTTCAACGAGTGAAGCAGGGAGATCACGGATCATGAGCGAAAAGTTCACCATCGAGATCGACGGCGTGGAGGTCGAGGCCGAGGCGGGCCAGACGATCATGGAGGCGGCAGACGCGGCCGGGGTCTACATTCCCCGCCTCTGCGCCCTGAACGAGCTGTCGCCGCACGGCAGCTGTCGCGCCTGCACGGTCAAGGCGAACGGTCGTCCCCAGGCCGCCTGCACCCAGCCGGTGGCGCCCGGGATGGTCGTGGAAAACGATACCGAGGAGCTCAACGGGATGCGCTCGGCGATCGTCGACATGCTGTTCGTCGAGGGCAACCACTTCTGCATGTTCTGCGAGAAGAGCGGCAACTGCGAGTTGCAGGCGTTGGCCTACCGCTTGGGGATCACCGCGCCGCGCTACCCCCACATGCTCCCCGAGCGCGACGTGGACGCCAGCCACCCGGATATCTTCATCGATCACAACCGCTGCATTCTCTGCGCGCGCTGCATCAGAGCCTCCCGCGACCTGGACGGCAAGAACGTCTTCCAGTTCGTGGGGCGCGGTCACGAAAAGAGGGTCGCGGTCAACGCGGAGGCGCGGCTGGCCGACACCAACGTGGACGTGACCGACAAGGCGATCGACGCCTGTCCGGTGGGAACGATTCTGCGCAAGCGGGTCGGCTACAAGGTGCCGGTGGGCAAGCGGCAGTACGACCACGAACCGATCGGGTCCGAGATCGAGGCCCGGCGTGCCAACGACTGAAGAGCAAGGTAGAGGAAGATGGCAAAACCGAAAGTCGCGACGACGTCTCTGGCGGGGTGCTTCGGCTGTCACATGTCGCTGCTCGACATCGACGAGCGGATCCTGAAGCTGGTCGAGCTGGTCGACTTCAACAAGTCGCCGATCAACGACATCAAGAATTTCACCGATCGCTGCGCGGTCGGGCTGATCGAGGGCGGCTGCGCCAACGACGAGAACGCGCACGTCCTGATGACATTTCGCAAGAACTGCGAGGTGCTGGTCTCGCTGGGCGACTGCGCGATCAACGGCGGCATCCCGGCGCTGCGGAACACGATCCCGTTGAAGGAATGCCTCGCCGAGGCCTATCTCGACGGTCCGACCGTGCACAACCCCGAGCGCAAGCTGCCGCGCGATCCGGACATCCCGCTGATGCTGGACAAGGTCTATCCCTGCCACGAAGTGGTCAAGATAGACTATCATCTACCGGGTTGCCCGCCGTCGGCGGACGCGATCTGGGAGGCGCTCGTCGCCCTGATCGAAGGCAAGCCGCTCGAGCTGTCGTACGAGCTGATCAAGTACGATTGAGAACAGGAGGATTCCCTTGGAGGCCAAAACTTCCGGAAACAAGGTGGTCATCGAGCCGGTGACCCGCGTCGAGGGGCACGGCAAGGTGACGATTCATCTCGACGAAGATCGCCAGGTCACGCAGGCGCGGATGCACATCGTCGAGTTTCGCGGCTTCGAGCGCTTCATCCAGGGGCGCCCCTTCTGGGAGGTCCCGGTGCTGGTCCAGCGGCTGTGCGGAATCTGCCCGGTCAGTCACCACCTGGCTGCGGCCAAGGCGATGGACCTGATCGTCGGAGTCGACCAGCTGACGCCGACCGCGGAGAAGATGCGACGCCTGATGCACTACGGGCAGACCTACCAGTCTCACGCGCTGCATTTCTTCCACCTCTGCTCGCCCGATCTGCTCTTCGGTTTCGAGGCCGATCCCGAGATTCGCAACGTGATCGGCGTGGCCGAGAAGCACCCGGAGCTGGCGGCGCAGGGCGTGATGATGCGCAAGTTCGGCCAGGAGGTGATCAAGGCCACCGCGGGCAAGAAGATCCACGGCACGGGCGCGATCCCTGGCGGAATCAACAAAAACCTCACGATCGAGGAGCGCGACGAGCTGCTCGAGGACATGGAGCAGCACCTGGAGTGGTCGCGCGCCGCGCTCGAGATCGCCAAGAGCTACACGATCGAGCATCTCGAGGAGATCGCGGATTTCGGATCTTTCGATTCGAACCACCTCTCGCTGATCCGCGAGGACGGTGCGATGGATCTCTACCACGGAAATCTGCGCGCGATCGATTCCCAGGGCGAGAAGATCTTCGACCAGATCGACTACCAGCGTTACCTGGACTACGTGGCCGAGGAAGTCCGCGACTGGTCGTACATGAAGTTTCCGTTCATCCAGTCGCTCGGCACCGAAAAGGGCTGGTACCGCGTCGGTCCGTTGGCGCGGCTCAACACCGCCGACTTCATCGATACGCCCGAGGCCGAGGCGGCGCGCAAGGAGTTCGTCGCGGTCACCGACGGCAAGCCGAACAACATCACGATGGCCTACCACTGGGCGCGGATGATCGAGACGCTGCACGCCGCCGAGAAGATCAACGAGCTGCTGCACGATCCCGATCTGCAAGGCGAGGACCTGGTTCTGAGCGGCGAGCGCCGCGGCGAGGCGGTGGGTCTGCTCGAGGCGCCGCGCGGAACGCTCTTCCATCACTACAAGGTCAACGAGAACGACCAGGTCGAGATGGCCAACCTGATCGTGTCGACCACCAACAACAACCAGCCGATGAACATGGCGGTCGAGAAGGTGGCGCGCGATTATCTCGGCGGGGTCGAGATCACCGAGGGACTGCTCAACAGTGTCGAGGTCGCGATTCGGGCCTACGATCCGTGCCTCTCCTGCGCGACGCACGCGCTGGGACAGATGCCGCTCGAGGTCGAGCTGATCGACAGCGGGGGCGGCGTGCTCGATCGTCGTTGCACCTGATGGCGAGCGCGGCGACCAGAGTTCTGTTCTACGGGTTCGGAAACCCGGGACGCCTGGACGACGGGCTGGGGCCGGCTTTCGCCCGGGTGCTGGAGCGGGAGTCGCCGCCGGGGGTGGTGGTTGACGCCGACTACCAGCTCGCGGTCGAGGACGCCGCGGCCTGCGCCCAGAGTGACGTGGTCGTTTTCGTCGACGCCGATCTGAACGGCCCCGAGCCGTTCTCCTTCTACCCGATCGAGCCCGATAGGCGCCTCGGCTTCACCAGCCACGCGGTGCGGCCCGAGGCGGTGCTGGCCTTCGCCCGCGACGTGCTCGGCGGCGAGATGCGCGGCTACATGCTGGGGATCAGGGGGTACGAGTTCGACGAGTTCGGCGAGCGTCTTTCGGAAGGCGCCCGGGACAACCTGGAAAAGGCGCTGGTTTTCGCGCGGCGCATGATCGAGCGTGGCAGCTATGTCGAAGAAGCGAGATCGCCAATGTCGGAATCGGTCGCGAAAGGGGCGCCGACCGGCAGCAACAACGAGGTTGTGAGATGAAAGACGGAAAGCACGTGATTCTCTACGTCGATGACGATCCCGACTTCCTAGACTCGGTGCGCACGGTGCTCGAGTCGAACGGCTACGCCGTGGTCACCGCGTTTAGCGCGGAGGAGGGGCTCGAGAAGTTCAAGGCCAGCGACCCCGACCTGATCATCGTCGATCTGATGATGGAGGAGGTCGACGCCGGCACGTCGCTGGTCAAGGATCTCAAGGTGGCCGGCAACGAGGTTCCGGTCTACATGCTCAGCTCGGTCGGAGATCAGCTCTCGATGAGCACGGACTACAGCGATCTGGGGCTCGCCGGGGTTTTCCAAAAGCCGGTCAGCTTCGATACGCTGCTTTCCACGCTGAAGTCGAAGCTCGGCTGAGTGGAAAGAGGTTGCCCCGCCGGTGGTTTCACAAATCGACGAGTAAACAAGGAGCAGCCTGCCATGGGCGCTATTCTGGTAGTCGATGACGACCGTGACGTGGTGGAGGCCTGCCGCCTCTTTCTCGAGGGAGCGGGGCACGAGGTGAGCGCGGCCCACAGCCGCGGCGGCGGAATGCGGGCCGTGGAGAAGCGGCCTTTCGACCTGATTCTGCTCGACGTGATGATGGAGCGACCCGACGACGGAATCACGATGGCCAGGGACTTGCGAAAAGGAGGATTTCGCGCTCCGATCATGCTGTTGA
This sequence comes from uncultured Myxococcales bacterium, assembly GCA_964530995.1. Lineage (GTDB taxonomy): Bacteria > Myxococcota_A > Polyangia > JAAYKL01 > JAAYKL01 > CAZHCG01. The sequence goes on along the minus strand of CAZHCG010000095.1, from coordinate 14,905 downwards.
CCAGCGTGGGGAGGGCGACGGGGATGACTTTTCGGCCGAACGGAGAGATGCTGCCGGTCGAGAAGCTCTTGGAGAAGCCGGTCGCCCCGGCCGAGCTGGTCGAGACGGTGGCCGAGCTGCTGGAGCGAGGCCGGAAAGACGGTTGATGCTGCTGACCGAGCGCGAGAGGCAACGAGAGCAGATCCTCGAGCTGGCGCGCGACGCGGGCCGCGGCCGCCAGCGGCTGATTCCGATCCTGCAGGAGATCAAGCGCGGCTATGGCCACGTCAGCGAGTACGCGATGCAGGTCGTGGCCGACGCTTTGGATATTCACCCGGTGGAGGTCCACTCGGTGGCCTCTTTCTACTCGTTTCTGGGCGGCAGCCCGGCTGGCAGGTTCGTGATCAGGCTCTGCAGCGCGCTCTCGTGCGAGATGGCCGGGGGACGGCGCGTGGCCCGCCAGCTGGAGAACGATCTCGGAATCCGATTCGGGGAGACCACCGCCGACGGGAGGTTCACCCTGGAGCGGGCCAGGTGCCTGGGGCTCTGTGACCAGGGGCCGGCGATGCTGGTCAACGAGCGGGTCTACACCCAGGTCACGCCCGCGATGGTGCACCAGGTGCTGGAGCAGTACCGCCGCGCGATCGGCGCGCACGCGACCGAGAGCGACGAGGGGAACCTGGTATGAAGAGCTCGATCGCCGGCAAGCTGAACTTCAGCTCCGCGCCGGCCGAGGCCGGCCTGGAGCGGGCCTTGGGCGGAAGCCGTGCCGACGTGATCGACGTTCTCGGCGAGTCGGGGCTGAGGGGGCGCGCCGGAGCCGGTTTTCCGGTGGGCGTGAAGTGGAACCTCTGCGCGGCCTCGCACGGCGAGAGCAAGCTGGTGGTCTGCAACGCCAACGAGGGCGAGCCGGGCGCCTTCAAGGACCGCGTGGTGCTCTCGGGTTTCGCCAACCTGGTGTTCGAGGGAATGACGATCGCGGGTTTCGCGGTCGGGGCCGCTCAGGGGATTCTCTACCTGCGCGCCGAGTACAGCTACCTGCGCTCGCACCTGGAGTCGGTGCTTGGCTCGCGCCGCGAGCGGGGGTTGCTGGGAGAACGAGTTTTCGATCGCGACGGGTTCGATTTCGATATCCGAATCCAGCTCGGGTCGGGCTCCTACGTCTGCGGCGAGGAGACCGCGCTGATCGAGTCGCTGGAGGGGCAGCGGGGCGAGCCTCGCAACCGTCCGCCCTTTCCGGTCGACACCGGATTTCTGGGGCGACCCACGGTGGTCAACAACGTCGAGACGCTGGCCCGGGCGGCCTGCATCGTCGAGCGGGGCGCCGAGTGGTTTCGCGGCTTCGGCAGCGAGGAGTCGCCGGGCCTCGAGCTGCTCAGCGTCTCGGGTGATTGCGAGAGGCCGGGCGTCTACGAGATGCCGATGGGGATCTCGGTCCGCAAGCTGCTGCGCGAGGTGGGAGGCGAGCAGGCCAAGGCCGTGCTGGTCGGCGGAGCGTCGGGACGGCTGGTGACTCCGGGCGAGTACCGGCGCACGATCTCGTACGAGGATCTGCCGACCGGCGGGGCGGTGATCGTAATCGGCGAGGGCAGGGACCTGCTGGACGTGGCTCACAGCCTGCTGGAGTTCTTCGTGCAAGAGTCCTGCGGGCAGTGTACGCCCTGCCGGGAGGGCAACCGCAAGCTGCTAGACGGCGTCGAGATGCTGCGCCGCGGACGTTGCGCCAACAGCTACCTCGAGGATCTATGCCGGCTGGGAGAGTCGATGCAGCTGACCTCCAAGTGCGGTCTGGGACAGTCCAGCCCGCGCGTTTTTCTCGCACTGGTGGAGCATTTCAGCGACGAGCTGCTGGGACGGGAGCCGTCATGAGCGAGCAGCACACCTCGCGGGGCACTTCCCGGGCGCCGGCCAGCCAGCGCGGGACGCGGGGCGCGACCGCCGTCGGGACGCGGGGCATCGGCGCCACGGTCGAGGTCGTGATCGACGGGCAGAGCGTGCGCGTGCCGCTGGGGACCACGATTCTGGATGCCGCGCGCCTGGTCGGCGTCGAGATTCCGACCCTCTGCTACCACCAGGATCTCTGCGTGGCGGGCGTCTGCCGGCTGTGCGCGGTCGAGGTCGCGGGCGAGGATCGGCTGCAAGCGGCCTGCTCCTATCCGATAACGAGCCCGGTCGAGGTGCGGACCCACACTCCGGAGGTCCGTCGGGCGCGGCGCCACCTGATCGACCTGCTGCTCTCGCGCAGCGGGGGAAGCTGCGTGACCTGCCCCGCCAACGGGAGCTGCGAGGTGCAGCGGCTCGCCGGGAGGCACGGGATCGAGAGCCTGATCTTCGGGCGCTCCCGCGAGGTGGAGAGCCGCGTGGACGAGAGCGGTCCCGGCCCGGTGCGCGACGCCGGCAGGTGTGTGCTGTGCCGGCGTTGCGTGAGAGCCTGCATCGACTTGCAGGAGGTCGGAGTGCTCGAGGCGATCGGACGCAGCGACGAGACCGTGATCTCCGCCTTCGCCGGCAAGCCGATGGCGGATGTGATCTGCATCCAGTGCGGCCAATGCGTAGCCCGCTGTCCGACCGGCGCGCTGCGGGACGAGGAGACGACCGGAGAGGTCTGGGAGGCTCTCGACGCAAAGGAGACGCACGTCGTGATCCAGACCTCGGCCGGACCGCGCGCTGCGGTCGCCGAGGCGTTCGGCGAGGAGCCCGGCACAGATTTGAGCGGCGAGATGACGACCGCCGCGAGACGCCTCGGCTTCGACGCCGTGATCGACTCCAGCGCGGCGGAGGACCTGGTCGTGCTGGCCGGCTGCGTCGAGCTGGTGCGCCGCATGCGCCGCGGCGGTCCGCTGCCGCTCATGACCAGTGGCTGTCCGGCCTGGGTGCGCTACCTCGAGCATTTCCACCCCGACCAGCTGGAGCGGCTCTCGCCGCTGAGGAGCCCGCAGCAGGTGCTCGGCGAGCTGATCAAGACGCGCTACGCCCGCGAGCAGGGGCTCGATCCGGCGCGGGTGGTAAGCGTGGCCCTGATTCCGTGCGCTGCCCGCAGGCTGGAGAGCAACCGCCCGGAGATGAGCGCCGGGGGGCTCAAGCACGTGGATTGCGGCTTGACCGTGCGGGAGCTGGCCACGATGATCGGCCAGGCCGGGATCGTTCCGTCCGCGTTGCCGCGGACGGATTTCGACGAGCCGCTGGGCGCCGCGAGCGGCTCGGGAATGATCGGCGGGGTCACCGGCGGCGCGATGGAGGCGCTGTTGCGCACGCTGGTGGAGTGGATCACGGGCCGGCCGATCGAGCAGGTGCTCGGCGCTTGCGAGGTGACGCCGGTTCGCGGTTTCGACGGCGTCAGGTACCTGGAGATTCCTCTGGACGGCAGGGGCGAAGCTCCGCCGCAGCTGGAGGGTGTGATCGACGACTGGGATTGGCTCGAGGATCGCAGCCTGCGGATCGGCATCTGTCACGGGACCGCGAATGCCAAGAAGGTGATAGAGGACATCGAGGCGGGGGGGGCCTTCGCCGCCTGCCACGCGATCGAGGTGATGGCCTGTCCGGGAGGTTGCATCGGAGGAGGAGGATTGCCCTCGCCGACCTCGCCGGAGATCCGCTCGGCCCGGGCCGGTTTGGTCTTCGCGAGCGAAGATGCCTGCCGGGTGAGGAAGGCGCACGAAAACCGGGTCGCCGTCGAGCTGTACGATCGGCTGCGCGAGGACGATCGCTCGGGCGCGCTGCACACCGGCTACACGGTGCGCGGAAAGTTCATCGCCTAGCGCCATGCTCCGAGATCCGACCGGGACTGCGACCAGGAGAGAGTGGTTGAGGGCCGTGGCCGGCGCAGCCGGGCTGGCCGCGGTCGGATGCGGAGAGAAGCGCTCGCCGGCCGGCGAGCGGAAGCTCGAGGGCGAGCCGAGTCCCGAGCAGTGGTGGGTCGAGGGGCGCTGGGTCGAACACGAGGCGGTGCTGACCGATCGCCTCGAGCAGGGGGTGATCCGGGCCAGGGTCGGAGGCGATTGGCGCGATTTCGAGATCGCAGCGCTGCCCGATCGCTTTGTCGAGTGGAGCCTGCGCGAGCGCGTGCGGCGCCTGGAGAAGCTGGCCGAGGTGGGGTTCGACCCGCGCGACCTGGACGGTCCGCACAACGCCTGCGTCGCGACCTGGGGAGGCTGGAGGCGCGATTCGGCAGTTTCGCTCAACACCGCCTACAAGGGGATGGGCTTCGTGCCCAGGGGCGAGCTGCTCGAGGTGGCGCTGGCCGAGCTGGAGTCAGCGCACGCCGATATCGAGCGCAGAGCCGGGCGCGATTTTCACGCCTCGATGAGGCTCAAGACCGAGCACCTCGCCGGGCTGTACCACGACGCCGGACTGTGGGATCGCACCAAGCAAGCGTCGCTGGAGCTGTTCACCACGCCGCGCTGGGCGACGCACACCTTTCTCAACATGATGGCCAATCCGGTGGCGTCGGCGTCGTTTTTGGCCTATCCCACTTTCGAGCTGCGCGCGGTGCCGCAGCTGCTGCATCCGCGCGATCCGAAGCTGTCCGATCGCGAGCGGGGTTTGACTCGCTGGGTCAACGCGATCCACGATTTCGTGCACGGTGGCAGCGGAGATCGGATCGCCTGCGTCTACCACCTGATCGAGGTCTTCGACGACACTCCCAACCGGCGGGGCAGGGGACGCCGCGTAGTGTAGGAAAGAGGTGCTGGCCCGATGGCGACGGTGCTGTACATCGAGGACGAGCCGGTCAACCGCAAGCTGGTCCGCAAGGTGCTGGAGGCGGACGGCTTCGCGGTGATCGAAGCGGCCGACGGCATTAGCGGAATCCGGGAGGCGCTCTCCTCGGCGGTGGATCTGATCCTGCTCGACATCGGCCTTCCCGACATGGACGGCTACGAGGTGACGCTCAAGCTGCGCGGAGAGCTGGCCGGCCGCGACGTGCCGATCGCGGCGGTGACGGGCAAGGGCGACAGCCGGATGCTGCGCGCGGTCGGCTGCGACGCTCTGATCTCCAAGCCGATCGACGTCGACGCCTTGCCCGGCAAGGTGCGCGAGCTGCTGCGGGAGGCGCGGACAAGGGACGGGGACGCGTCGGCCACGGAGAGCGACCGGCTGCTGGTGAAGCAGAGCCGCAAGCTCGCCTCGCGCTTGCAGGCCAAGATCGAGGAGCTGGAGCAGACAAACAGGCGGCTGGTCGAGTCGGAGAAGGTACGCGCCGATTTCTACCGCAATCTCTCGCACGAGCTGTCCACTCCGCTGACGCCGGCGGTGGGCTACCTCAACATGCTGATGGACGAGGAGCTCGGCATCCTGACACCGCTGCAGAAAAGGGCGCTGGGCTCGATCGAGCGCGGGGTCAAGCGGGTCAGATCGGTGGTCGAAAACCTGCTGGACATGACCGCGCTGACGACCGGCAAGATGGTCTTCGACGTGCGTCCCTACGACTTCAACAAGCAGGCCAGGGAGGCGGTCGAGCTCTGCCGGGAGCGCTTCGAGGAGCGGGGCATCACGCTCGAGACCGCGGTCGCCGAGGTTCCGTTCCGCGCTTTCGGCGACCCGGAGAAGCTGGGGCGCGCGATGGTGCAGCTGCTGGAGAACGCGGTCAAGTTCTGCAAGGGGGGAGGGCGCGTCCATACCTGCACCCGCCGCGCCAAGGGAGAGCTGTCGTTTCTGGTCTACGACGCGGGCGAGGGGATTCCACCCGACGAGCTGCAAGCGATCTTCAGGACCTTCTACCAGATAGACGGCTCGCCCACCCGCGAGCACGGCGGCGCCGGGCTGGGGCTGGCGCTGGCGCGCAAGATCGTGGATCGCTTCGAGGGGGAGATCTGGGCCGAGTCGCCACCCGAATCGGCCAAGGGAAACCTGGCCTGGGCGCGCACGATGGTGGGGTTGAGGGTGCCGGAGCGGATGCCCGGAGATCACCCGGCCCCGAGCGAACGGTAGCTTCCCCGACCAAACGACCGGGGACGGCGCATTCCTCTCCGATCCTGCAAAACCCACACATCGAAAAGAGGACTCAAGCTCCCAATAGCGCCGGTCAAAACCGGCGGGGGTGTCGGATATGAAAGTTATCGACGTTTTCATCCGAAATCAGGTCTGCTATACGGAGCGCGTCCGCCGCGCGCCGGGGTGCGCCGGCGGCGGGAGATTTCTGGATGAGCGAAGACGATTTCGAAAAAATGCTCGACGAATCCTTCGCGGCCGGCGCCGGGGTCGCGGCCGGGGAGAAGATCGAGGCCGAGGTTGTCGCGGTCGGCAGCGAGTGGGTCTCGCTGGATCTGGGCACCCGCAGCGAGGGGTTGCTGCCGCGCGAGCAGGTGGAGCGGGACGGCGAGCCGGCCGTCTCTCCCGGCGATCGGCTGACCGTGATCAACACCGGAACGCGCGACGGCGCTGCGATCTGCTCGCTGCGCGTCGGCGCCGGGGCGGTCGGCCCGGGCGGCGGCGAGGATGCCACCGCGGCCGTGCTCGACGCGCTGGAGAGCGAGATCCCGGTCGAGGGCAAGGTCGAGGAGGTCAACAAGGGCGGGCTCTCGGTGAGCGTGATGGGGCTGCGCGGTTTCTGCCCGCTTTCCCAGATCGAGCTGGGCTACTGCGAGTCTCCCGAGTCCCACCTGGGGCGGACCCACGCCTTCATGGTCACCCGCGTGGAGGAGGGCGGCCGCAACGTGGTGCTCAGCCGTCGCAGGCTGCTGGAGCGCGAGGCGGCCGAGCGGGCGAGCGAGACATGGAAAGAGCTGTCCGAGGGCGAGGTGCGGGAGGGGATCGTCAGCTCGCTGGCGCGCTACGGCGCGTTCGTCGACATCGGCGGCCTGGACGGCCTGATCCACGTCTCGGAGCTGAGCCACGCGCGGGTCGAGGACCCCTCCGAGGTGCTCTCCGAGGGACAGCGGGTCACGGTCCAGATCAAGGAGATCGATCGCGAAAAGGAGCGGATCGCTCTCAGCCTCAGGTCGTTGCAGAGCGACCCCTGGGACGAGGCGGTCGCCGGGCTGACGACCGGCAGCGCGCTGCGGGGGCGCGTCACGCGGCTGGCGCGCTTCGGAGCGTTCGTGGAAATCGCGCCGGGAGTCGAGGGGCTCGTGCACGTCTCGCGGCTCGCCGCCGGACGAAGGGTGGCCACGCCGCGCGAGGTGGTGCGCCAGGGAGAGGAGATCGACGTGCGCGTGGTCGAGGTCGATTCCGAGCGGAGGCGCATCTCGCTGGAGCGGATCGACGAAGACGCCGAGGCCGAGCGCAAGGCCGCGGAGAGCTTCAGGCAGTCGGCGAGCTCGTCCGGAGGCGGCGAGTCGCTGGGCACGCTCGGCGATCTGCTGTCCGACAGCCTCAAGAAGCGATGAGGCGGCTTGCAATCCGCGCTGCATGTAATAGGAAAAGTCGGTCATGAAAAAGCCGGAAAACAGGCGCGTGGTGGTCAGCGCGATGGAGGTCTCGACCTCCCTGGGTCACGGTCTCGAGAAGAGCTGGGCCCGGGCGCGGGAGGGCGAGTCCGGGATCGGTTGGCTGACGCGTTTCGATCCGGGGTCCTATCCCGCTCGGGCCGTGGGCGAGATCCCGGACTACGATCCGCTCTCGTACGACTTCATCACCGAGCGCGACGTCTACCTGTGGAACGCCGGCTTCATTCCGTTGACGATGGCGCTTTGCCACGACGTGGTGAAAAAGAGCGGGCTCGAGATCCGCGATCTCAACGCTCACCGGGTCGGCGCGATGATCGGATCGGCGATCACCGGCTGCGATTCCTACGAGGAGAATCTGAAGGGGCTGGCCCAGGGCGGGCCGCTCAAGGTCTCGCCGTTCTGCCTGCCCAACATCTGCGCCAACATGCCGGCGGGCAAGGCGTCGATCCTGCTCGGCTTCACCGGCCCCACGATGGCGCCTGCCACGGCCTGCGCGACCGCCAACCACGCGATCGCCGAGGCGGCCAAGATCATCCAGCGCGGCGACGCCGACGCGATGCTGGCCGGCGGGGTGGAGCTGCCGCTGCTGCCGGCGATCCTCTACGGCTTCGGCAACATGCGGGCGCTGTTGATGTCCGAAAACGGCGATCGATCGCTGCGGGACCCCGCGTTGGCCAGCCGGCCCTACAGCGGCGACAGGCGCGGCTTCGTGCTCGCCGAGGGAGCCGGGATCCTGCTGCTCTCCTCGCTGGAGTTCGCCGAGCAAAGCGATCTGCCGATCCTGGCAGAGATCGCGGGCCAGCACATGAACTCCGACGCCTACCACTACACCAACCCGAGGGTGGAGACGATCACGGCCTGCGTGCGCGGCGCGATCGAGGACGCCGAGGTGGCCTTGGACGAGATCGGCTACATCAACGGTCACGGCACCTCCACCCGCGTCGGCGACAAGACCGAGATGGCCTGCCTGCGGGAGGTGTTCGGTCGGCGCCTGGAGAGCGTTCCGATCTCCTCCAACAAGTCCCAGGTGGGGCACTCGCTGGCGGCGTCGGCCGGGATCGAGGCGGCGTTTACCGTGCGCGGGATGCTGGAGGACGTGATCCTGCCCACGCTCAATCTCGAGATCGATCCCGAATTCGAAGGGCTCGATTTCGTGCCCGAGCGGGCGCGGGAGAAACGCTACGACGTCGCACTGTCCAACTCTTTCGGCTTCGGGGGGCCGAACTGCTGCATCGTATTTCGCCGCTTCGATGGTTGACCTCACAGTTGGGGTTGACGCCCGCCTCGCGGCGGCGCTATTGAGACCCGCTGATGAAACGTCGCTTCGAAATTTCCGAGCAGCTCGAGAACGGATTCGTACTCGAGCGTCATTCCAATCGGCGCTGGCACGGCGACCGGTTCCGCGTGCTGTACGCCGACACGGACAAGGCCGGCGTCGTCTACCACGCCAACTACCTGAAGTACTTCGAGATCGGTCGCGCCGGGCTGATTCGCGCCAGCGGGCGCAGCTATCGCCAGATAGAGGAGCTGGGCCTCTTCCACCCGATCGTGGACCTGAGAGTCCAGTTCGAGTCGCACGCCGACTACGACGACCTGCTGACCGTCTACGCCCGTCCCCGCGAGATAGCGCCGGTCAAGTTCGGCTACGACTACGTGGTGCGGAACGACGAGGCGGACAGGACCCTGGTTCACGGCTACACGATACACTGCTGCATCGATCCGGATCGCAGGGTCAAGCCGGTGGATCCGGTGACAGAGGCGATCTTCGCCGACTTCGGCCTGAGCGGGCGCAAGAGTTGCTCGGAGATTTGATCGCCCGCGATCTCGTGGTAGGCTTCGTCCCATCATGAAGAGCAAGAGAGATCTGCTGGACATCGAGGTCGCCCTGCACCTGCTGGGCGACCGCGCCACTCTTCGCGAGCTGGGAGCCGTGATGCTGGAGACGGCGCCGCGCAAGGTGGCCGAGCTGAGGCTCCACGTCGCGACCGGCGACCTGGAGGACGCGGCCCGGATATCGCACGGGCTGGTCGGCTCGGCGTCCAACGTGGGGGCCAACCAGCTGGCCGCCAGCGCGCATCGGCTCGAGCGCGCCGCTCTCGAGGGCAGCGTCGAGGAGGTGGACAACCTCTTCATCCGCTTCGAGCGTTGCTGGAAGGAGACGGCCGTGGAGATGGAGCGGCTGGTCACCACGGCCTGATCGAGCCGGAAACCCGTCGTCTCAGGGGCTGTTCTTTTTTTCAGTGTTCCTCTTTTTCTCGGGAAGCTCGAGCACGGCTCGCTCTTCGATCGGAACGCGCACGTCTCCGACCACGTACGGGTAGGTGAACGGCCGGAAGCACGCCCGAAATCCGGGGATCTCCAAAGACGGAATCAGCTTCTCGAGCTTGCCCACCAGGCAGTTGCCCACCGGTGTTCCGTCGTGCTTGCCCCGCGCTTCGATCATGACCGGCTTTCCCTCGCCGGTCAGCCAGACCATCACGGTGACCGTGTGCGGGTTTCCCTCGTCGCAATCGCGCACCTGGCCGGCGAGCGTTCCCAGCGCGCTCTGGACGACCGACGGGTCGGGGAAGTACGGCAGCTCGGGGCTCTGCGGCGGCTGGGCCGGCTCGGAGCATTCGACCCCGCGCTTTTCGAGGCTGCTCAGCAGGCGCAGCCGGCGAGCCACTCCCAGCGCGAGGCGAGGGTCGGCGTCGGGTCGCTTTTTCAGTATCTCGCGACCGCGTTCGTAGATCGCCCGCGCCTCGTCGTAGCGGCCGGTGCGGATCAGCACCATCGCCTTGTCGTCGAGGCAGGAGGCGTAGAGATAATCCTCGGTGCCGACCGTCTCGGCCAGGATCTCGCAGGCCTTTTCGAAGCGCTCGAGGGCGGCCGCGTTGTGACCGGTTTTTTTGAATCTGTATCCCTCTTCGAGCAGCTTCCCCGAGTCCTCCTCGGCTGCCCTGCGCACGGCCGGATCGGTCTCGTGCCCGTCGCCGCAGCCGAAAAGCGGAACCAGCAGCGCCGCTGCGCACGACAGCCGTGAGAAGAACAGCTGTGCGGCTTTCATCAAAACGGATATCCCCCCTTGGCCGACGCGGTGCGCAGCCGATCGACCGGTGCGCACTTGTACTTGTCGAAGTAGCGGCCGATTTTCTGGCCCAGCCGTCGCAGGTAGTCCAGCGCCCGCGCGTCCTGCATCGGCATCGTCTCGGGCAGGGAGAGCTGCGCGGAGCCGTCCGAGTAGATCTGCGCCGCCCAGGCCGCCGTGATGCCGCCGCGCAGCTCGCGGAACTCGGTGTAGACCTGGAACTCGACCGGGCTGACCTGGTGGATCTGGAAGCGCGAGGCGTGCAGAGCCGCGACCATCGCCGCCAGGCTGCGCTGGTCTGCCGGAAGCTCGCCGATCGCCGAGGCGCAGCCCTCGAGCATGACAGGCTCGATGTAGTTGCCCTGAGTCGGTCCCTGGCGGCCGCCGCAGCCGGGCGGCGCGGCCAGCAGCAACGCCGCGAGCAGCGGACCGATACCAATCTTGCCGGATGTGATCTTCATGCCCCGGATACTAAGACCCGCGCGCCTCGCGAGCAAGAGCGGACTGGACAGCGCCCGATCGGGCCGGCTACGATTGCGACGATGATCAGGCTAGCGGCGGCGATGTTTCTCTCTGTCGCGTTTTCGGCGACTCTGCTGCGCGCCGAGGCGGTGGCTACCGAGGCCGAGACGGCGGACGATTGCATCTCCTACGACGATCCCCTGGCGGATCTGCTGCTGCCGACCTCCAGGCCGGGGCCGCGGCCCAAGGCTCCCAAGTCGTATCCGCCCGGGGCGCCGGTCGCGAAATGTCGCGGGCTCGATCCGCCGCTGACCACGCTGTTCAACGTCCACGAGCGCGAGGCGCTGCCGGTCTTTCGCGATCGCCGCGTGCCCGAGCCCGTGCTGGCCGAGCTGTTCCGCTGCCGGGGGTTCGGCGAGCCCGGCCACCTGGATCCGCGGCTGGTGGAGATGGTTCTCGACGCCGCCGAACAGTTCGATGCTCCGCGCGTCGATATCATCTCTGCCTACCGCTCGCCCAAGTTCAACGACGCGCTGGCCAAGAAGGGCAGGGGAGTGGCGCCCGAGAGCCGGCACACCCGGGGAGAGGCGATCGATTTCCGCATGGAGGGAATCGGAGCCCGAGAGGTCGGCCGCTGGTTGTGGGAGAATTGCGACTGCGGAGTGGGGGTCTACGCCGCGGACGACTTCGTCCACGCCGACGTGGGGCCCAGGCGTCGCTGGGGGAGCTGGTAGAGAGTGTCCCATCCCGCGTAGGTCCACCGGAGAGATCCCACCGCCGAGATGCTGTTGGAATTCCGGTGCTCGCGCCGCTCCGGTCGTGGGCGCCCGCGCTCATGCAGCAGTGGTTCACCTCGGCGGCCCGAGTTCGCCGAGGAGCTGATGTGGCGCGGCTATTTGCTGCCCCGAAAGGAGGTGGCACACCGGCGATGGGCGTGGCTGGTCAATGGGCCGGGGTGGGCCTATCTGGTTCACATGCTGCTGCCCTGGTCGTTCGTCGCCTTTCTGCCCGGCATGCTCGTCACGCCCTATCTGGCCCAGCGGTGCCGAAGCCACGTGGGTGTCCTTTGGCGTCCACGTTCTCGGAAACGTGCCCTAACCGCCATTCGTCGGCTGCGATCGTTCGTCTCGTTGACTCCGGAATGCTGCACAGCTAGTCTTTGCCTTCGTCTCGGGGGAGAGAGGGATCGAGGATGGCGTATTGCAGGCTGCCGGCCGCCGGGGTGCTCGCCGCGATCGTGCTCGCGGCGTTCGCCGTCGCGGCGGACGGAGGGAAGGGCCGCGCCTGCCGGGACGACTCCGAGTGCAAGAAGGAGCGCGTCTGCTACGACCAGCGCTGCACCCGGCTCGACAGCGACGAGAGCCTGCTGCGCGTGGTGTCGGCCCAGCCGCAGAGCGAGCCCGCGGTTCTGTACGTGGACGGCATGGAGATGGGGCGCTTGCCGTGGGAGGGCATCGTGGAGGCCGGCGGCCACACTATTCGCGTCGAGTCCCACGGCAAGCTGCCGGTCAGCTTCCAGGGCGAGAGCCGCGCGGGCAAGGCGGACGAGCTGGCGGTGGAGCTGGAGCCCGACCCGGCGATGTACGCGCCGCCGCAACAGCCGGCGCCGCGGCAGCCGGCTCCTCCCGCTGCAGAGGAATCCTCGAGCGGCGAGAGCCCGGGGCGGATCCAGGTCGGTCTGTTCGGCGCGGCCGGGTACGGCACCACCTCCTACGGAAACGGAACGATGCGACCGGCGACCGTGCTGCGCGGCGGTCTGACCGCGGGCGTGACCGCGGTCACCGAACCGGCCTGGCTCGACGTGGGCTTGACCGTCAGCTCGGTGACCCACTACATCGTCGATCTCTCCGAGGACTGGGGCGAGCTGTTCAAGATCAACGCGGGAGTGTTTTTGCGCCTGATGTTCCCGATCAAGGAGAACTTCTTCTACATGGGAGCGCAGCTAGAGCCGGGGATGACCGTGGTCAGCAACCACCTCTGGGCCTACGGCCGGCTGCACGGCGCGATGTCCCTGTTCGTAACCGAGTGGCTGGAGCTGCGAATCGATCCGATAGGTTTCGATTTCGCCCAGGATCTGGAGATGGACGGCTACCTGGCGACGTTCGACGCCGGCTGCGCCGCCGTCTTCCGCTTTGTGGATTTCTAGTTTTCCCCCGCGGCGCTCCGATTTCGTCGTACAATGGTGAGCAGAGGGGGAAAGCCTTCCTCTCGTGCCGCAAGGAGGCGAACGATGATGAAACGGATTCGCTGGATGGCCGTGATCTGCCTGGCCTGCGTCCTGGGGGCGCCGGGCTGCGGCGACGACGACGACGACAACGACGGAGCCGCGTCGGACGGCGACACCGACACGGACACCGACACCGAGACCGAGGGTGCGCCGCTGCCGTTCGAGGCGCTGGACGTGCTGTTCGTGGTAGACAACTCGGCGTCGATGGAGGAGGAGCAGGCGATCTTCGCCACCTCGGTGCTCGGGCTGGTCAACTCGCTGGTCGAGCCGCTGCCGACCTGCCCCTTCGCCGCGGCGGACGACGTGCGCGTCGCGGTGGTCTCGTCCGACATGGGCATGCAGTGGGGCGGCAATCCCTACGAGGTCGGCGACGGCTGGCCGAACGACCAGATTCCCTGCTCGGCCGCGGGAGACGACGGCGAGTTCCAGAGCTACGCGTTCGGCAAGACGATCGACCTGCAGAGCGGAAAGATCCCCTGCGGCCAGGACGCGGCCCAGTGTCCCACGGACTGGACCTGCGAGGAGATCGGCGACGACGGGGTGGGAGTCTGCACCGCGCCGGGAGCGGACGGCTCCGACCAGGTCTGCCCCGAGCTGGCGGCGAGGTGGACGGAGACGCCGGGCGAGGACGGGCCCAACCCGGAGATGGCCTTCCAGGTGGCCTGCCTCTCCTCGCTGGGAACGAGCGGCTGCGGTTTCGAGCAGCAGCTCCAGGCCGCGTCGCGCGGGCTGACCCGCGAGGATCAGCAGGTCTTCGTGCGCGAGGACGCCCTGCTGGCCGTGCTGCTCGTCAGCGACGAGGAGGACTGCTCTGTGGAGGACAAGGATCTGTTCATGGCGCCCGAGATCCAGGACCTCTCGGCCGGAAAGGTCAACATCGCCTGCGGCGAGAACGAGGAGTATCTCTACAGCCCCACCTCGTTCTACCAGTCGTTCGTCGATCGCAAGGGAGGGCACGCCTCGGCGGTGGTCTTCGGCGCGATCGTGGGAGTGCCGGTCGACGAGGCCTGCCAGGGGACCGGCAGCGAGCTGTCGGCCGCCCAGTGCCTCCAGCACGAGAAGATGCAGCTCAATCCGATTCAGGAGGAGTCGTCCGGAATGGACATAACCGTCTACGCTCCGGCCTGCTCGCGCACCGAGGACGGCCAGGAGGTGACCAAGGCGCGTCCGGCCAGGCGGATCGTCGAGCTGGCCCAGGAGTTCGAGGGCGGGGGCTACGTCTACTCGATCTGCAACCAGGACTGGACTCCGGCGATGCGGGAGTTCGCCGGGATCGTGCTCGGGCGGATGGAGTAGCGCCGGCGTACGTGAGAGAAATCCGCGCTGTAGGTTTTTCTGTGAGGGTCGCGCCTCGGGCGTACGTAAACTCGGGGCTGTACGGTTTATGGGAGCAGGTGGAGGCCGACCTGGCGCGCGACCCCGGCTCGTGGGAGCACGCGGAGGTCGAGCGGCTCGCCTGGGGCTCGACCGTGGAGTGGGGGCTTCACGAGCTCTGGCGGTACCTGCTGACCGAGATCGCGGGCTTGTTCGGCGTGCAACCCGCCTACCCGGATATCCAGGTGACGTACAATCACCCTCCGCGTCCGAACGTGGACACGCTCGCTGCAGACCAGGGTGGAATACCGATGGGCGAGGACGAGCACTGGTTTCTCGGGACGACATGATAGTGGTCACCTCGGACGACGACCAGGACGATGGCATCGACGTGAGCCCGGTGTTCGCGTGGTGCGTGGACACGTCCGGCTCTTTTCCCATTGCAAAGAAGGTCTGGAAGCCGCTCGTGAT
>CAZHCG010000094.1:0-19435 GCA_964530995.1 uncultured Myxococcales bacterium | reverse complement strand
CGAGGGAGATGTGGTGATCGTCATTCCCAGGTCCTGAACCAATCTCACCCCTCGCCTCCGCGCGCGGCCGACCAGGCCGCCGGGTCGCGGCGCCAGTCGGCGAGAATCGCCTTGTCCGCCGCCGAGAGACGCCCGCGAAAGAGCGCCTCGTCCATCAGCGCGCCGAAGCCGGTCAGGGTCGCCAGCGGGGTTCCCGCCTCGTCGAAACTCCCGCTCGCCGCGTCCAGCTCGTAGGTGAAGATCGCCGCGACCCCCAGCAGGTTGCCCCCCGCCTCCATCACAGCGCCGGCGGCCTCCAGCGAGCTGCCCCCGGTAGAGACGAGATCCTCGATCAGCACCACCGACTGCCCCGACTCGAGAAGACCTTCGATCCGGCCCTTCTTTCCGTGGCCCTTGGCCGCGCCCCGCACGTAGGCCATCGGAAGCTTCATCTTTTCCGCCAGCCAGGCGGCGTGGGGAATTCCGGCGGTGGCCGTCCCGACTATCAGCTCGGGGCGCCAGCCGGCGCCCTCGAGAAGCTCCGCCAGGCCCGCGGTGGTGCGCGCGCGAGCCTGCGGATGCGACATCAAGAGGCGGTTGTCGCAGTAGAGCGGCGCCAGGCGGCCCGAGGCCCAGGTGTAGGGCGGATCGACCCGCAGGCTGACCGCGCCGATCTCCAGCAGAATTTTCGCGATCTCGCGATCCATTCTCATCTCCTCTTCTCCGTGTCGGCCCCGGCGTCGTCTCCGGGATCGTTCCCGCCCCCGCGCGGGGCGCCGGCGGGACGATCGTAGCGGACCAGCTCGAACGAGACGCTGTCGCGCATCGAGTCGACGGCCTTCGGATCGCCGTAGGTCACGTGGCGCTTGACCACTCCGATTCCGGGAACGACCCACATGATCTCGCTGCGAAACGGCTCGGCGGTGAGGTGATCGAGCACCACTCGGCCGCGATCCGTTATCTCGACCCGGGAGCTCCACTCCAGGCGCGCCGCCTCGAAGGCGCCGCCCGGAACGACCGCGGTCTCCCAGCCCTCGACCCGCGCGCGATCCTTCTGCTCGGCGCCGACCTTCCCCACCCGTCCGCCTCCGCCTCGCAGCGCGTAGTCGACCTCCAGGCCCAGCTTCTGCTCCCAGACCGCGTCGCGAACAACGGCCGCGCGCGGCGGCAGAAAGGCGCCGCTCACGGTCTGCGGCCGAGCGTCGCCGAACTGCAGCGGCATCCAGAGCGGCAGCCCGTCCAGGCGCAGCGCGCCGTCGTCGAGCCAGATGTTGATCTGAGAGCGCCTCTTACCCCAGCGCATCCCGAGCACTCCCGGACCGGCCTCTGTCGGAAGCGTAACGAGCTTGAGCACGCAACGCTCGGCCGGCACGAGCTTCTTCGGGCCGACCGTCCGGTACTCCCACTCGCTGCCGCGCACCAGCGGAAACAGCTCGTGACTCGCCTCCGCGAGCGGCTCGGCGACGAGACGGCCGTCGTCCCCGCCGCCGGGCTCGCTCGCGGTCTCCCCGGCGGACCCGACCTCCGCGGCCTCGACCGGCTCTTCGACCTCGACCTCCGAGGGCGCCTCTCGAGCCTCGTCAAAAGAAGATCGCTCACCGCCCGGCAGCAGCGCCAGCAGCGCCAGCCCGGCGATCGCGGCGATCAAAACGATGTCGCGAACCTTGCTGCTCATCGGAAGAGCAATACTACCGGCTCGGGGGACGCAAGGCCAGCCCGGAAAGAGCGGTCATCGACGAGGGCTGGCTTGCGCGGACCAAAGAAAAGAAAGCAGGGGGTATCAATCTGAGGAGCTGCCCCCGCACTGGCTGCAGTCCATCGTCTGCTCGTTGCCGTAGATGTCGTACTCGGTCCAGCTGGCGTCCTCGTTGTGCGTGTACATGCGGCAGTCGTGGAGCACCTCGGAGTTGACGCCGTTGGCGGTGCCGGCGTTGCAGACCGGAATATCGTCCGGATCCTCGCAGAAGGCGGAGCAACCGGTGGTGCAGTTGGACCAGTCCATCAGGCAGTTGCAGCACGGCTGGATCAGGAAGGAGTAGACCTGGCTCTCCACGTCGTAGACCGCGGACTGGGTGTGACCGAGGAAACGCACGTTGGAATAGATCGCCGAGTAGTACTCGGTCCTCGGCAACGTCATACCCTCGGTCTGGAGATACTCCTCCATGTCGAAATTTTCCACCCGCTGGCAGCCGAGCTCGTCGGCCAGCCCGGCGACGACCGAGGCCGGCACCGTGACCGCCGCCACCACGTCCGAGCTCTCGGGCGGAATGTAGTGCTGGAACTCGAAGTACTCGGTGGCGCCCACGGTGCTGCCGCCGGCGCCGGTCACGAACACCTCGGCGCCCTCGATGAAGATGCCGTCCGACTCGGCGCGCAGGTTCTCGTTCTCCTCGCGCGCCATCGTGCCGTTGGTGACGTAGTACCAGCCGCTGTAGCTCCAGGCGATGGCCAGATCGAGCACTCCGCTGGCCGCACGCGCATCTCCGGAGTTCACCTCGCAGGCGGGAGGATCCGGCTGCATCTTGATGTGCTCGATGTAGAGCGACTGCTCGTTGTCGACGCAGCCGGCGGCAATCAAGCCGGCGGACAACGTCATCGCCGTCAGTACGCTGCGCATGGTCCGCCTCCTTTTTCCCGCCTCGGCGGCGGAGAGGAGTCGAGTGTAATTGTACCATTTCGTGAACATCGCATCACCTCACTGCCCTATGCTCTCGGCGCGGTTCACGATCCTCGGCGTGATGAAGATCAGCATCTCCGAGCGCCGGTCCGAATCGCTGCGCTTCTTGAACAACCATCCGATCACCGGAATGTCGCCGAAGAACGGAACCTTCTTGTAGCTGGTGCCGTGGTTGCGGGTGAAGATCCCGCCAATCACCGCGGTGTGGCCGTCGTTGACCAGCAGCTCGGTCTCGGCCTCGCGCTTGAGGATCGTGGGATCGCCGCGCGCGCCCTTGTTGTTGAAGTCGGGCTCGTCGCGCGTCATCTTGAGGTTCATCAGCACCGAGCCGTCCGCGGTCACGTGCGGCGTGACCGTCAGGTTGAGCTTGGCCTCCTTGAACGAGGTCTGGATTCCCTGCGCCGAGATGCGGCTGTAGGGAATCAGCGTGCCCTGCTCGATGTGCGCCTCGCGGTTGTCCAGCGTCAGGATCTTGGGCGAGCTGAGAATGCGCAGCGTGCCCTCCTCCTCCAGCGCCGAGAGCCGCAGGTTGAGGTTGGCGTTGTTCGATATCGAGCCCAGCGTGATCCCCAGCGCGCCGCCCGCGTTGGTGCCGGTCGCCGCGGGGAGGTTGACCGCGAAGTTCGGGTTGGGCCGGCCGCCGGCGACCGGGCTCATACCCCCCACCGGTGTCTGCGAGTCGGTGCCGCCGCCGGCCACGCCGACCGTGCTGGGGAAACCCAGTCCGGTCGGATTGCCGGTCGCGGTGCTGGCGGCGAAGTCGCCGCCCCACTGGATGCCGATCTCGCGCGCGTAGGTGCTCGTCGCCTCGACGATCCGGCCCTCGATCAGCACCTGGGGCGTCTGCGTGTCGAGATTGCGGACCAGTGATTCGATCTGGTCGAGGGTCTCGACCACGTCGCGGGCGATCAGCACGTTGGTGCGATCGTCGACGGAGATCTTTCCCCGCTCGCTGAGCAGATCGACGGTGCGGGGCATGATCTCCTTGGCGCTGGCGTAAGAAACGGGAATCAGCCGCGTCTCCAGCGGCTTGAGCGTCTGATTCTGCTTGCGCCGCGCAATCTCCATCTCGCGTTCCTTTTCCAGCGTCGCCAGCGTGGCGACGCGAATCAGGTTTCCGCGACGCACCATCCCCAGCCGCTTGGCCTGCAGGATGACGTCGAGCGCCTGGTCCCAGGGAACGTTGCGCATCCGAATCGTGACCGTGCCGCTCACGTCGTCGGCGGTCACGATGTTGACGTGCCCCACGTCGGAGAGCAGGCGCAGGATGTTGTGGATGTCGGCGTCCTTGAAATCCAGGTCGATCCGTCTGCCCGTGTATCGCTTCTTCTGCTCGCCGTATCTCTTCAGCTGCACCGCGTAGGCCGCCGTGCGCTCGTCCGGGTAGGCGTAGGCGCTGGCGTCCTCGCGGGCCACGGTCCGCGACTCGGCGCCGCTGCCGCGCTCGTTGCGTTTCTTGGCGCGCGGCTCGAAGACCCAGGCGATCTCGCCGCTGTCGCGCGAGACCCGGTTGCCGGCCCTCTCGGCCAGCTCGACCTCGATCCGCACGCCGCCGTCCCGCTCGTAGGAGCTGACGCGCTCCACGACGCCGCCGAAGTCGGTGACGTCGAGCGTGCGCTCCAGCATCGGACCCAACCGGGCGCGATCGAAGACCAGCACCGCCTTGCCGTCGGCCCCGGTCGTCTTGGTGTACTCCAGATCCCGATCGGAGCGCACCACGATCTCCTGTGCTCCGTCCCGCTCGAAGAACTCCACGGCCTTGATCGCGGCAGCGGCGTTCTCTTCGGGCTCCGCGGGCTCTTCGGACGCGTCGCCGCCGGACTCTCCGTCCGGACGGCTGCGGCCGCTCCACTCGGCGAGCCTCTGCAGCCGCAGCTCCTCCTGCGTCAAATCCTCCGGGGACTTCTCCAGGGGAGGATCGTCCTTTCGCTCCGCAGCCGCCTTCTTCGCCAGGCTCTCGAGCCTGGCAATCCTCTGCTTTGCACGATGCTCGGCCTCGCCGACCTTGGCCTCGGCACGCCGCTCGACCTCGTCGGCCTTGGCCTCGGCGAGCCGCTTGGCCTCGTGTGCCGCCTCGACACGCTTCTCGGCCTTCTTCGACTCGGCCAGCGCCTCGTCGCGCTCCCGCTGTGTCCTGGCCAGCTTCTTCTCGGTGGAGGCCAGCTTGCGCTCCACCTGCTCGGCCTCCCGCCGCATCGAGGCGAGCTCGCCTTCGTACCGCTCGGCCCTCTGTCGGGCCTTCTTCATCACCTCTTTGGCCTCGACCAGCTGCCGCTCGATACGCTTCGAGCGCTGCTCGGCCTCGTCGCGCGCCTTCTGCGTGCGGGCCAACCTCTTCTCGGCCTGCTCGACGCGACGCTCGGCCTCCCTCTCGGCCCGGTTTTCGGCCGCGGCCGCCTCGCGACGCGCCTTCGCGATCTCGGCTTCTGCGAGCCTCTTGGCCTCGCTGGCCGCCTCCATCCGCTTTCGCGCTCTTTCGGCTTCGGCCAGCGCCTCGTCGCGCTCCTGCCGGGCCCTGGCCAGCTCCTTGGCCGTCTTGGCCACCACGCGATCGCGAGTCTTGGCGGCTCGCTCGGCTTCTCCCTCGGCCTTGGCGAAACGTCTCTCGGCCGCGCCGAGCTCGGATCCGGTCTTTTTCTGCGCCTCTTGCAGCTCGACCAGGCGCGCCTTGGCCTCGATCGTCTCCTTGCGCCGCTTCTCCAGCACGGCGAGCAGCTCTGCCTTCTCGCCCTCGGCGGCCTCGCGGTAGGCGCGCAGGGCTCTCTGCTGCGCGGCCAACGCTTCTTCGGCACCAGCCTCGGCCAGTCGGGCCTCGCGGGCCTTGCGCCGCAATTTCTCTTCGAGCTTTTTCTTCTCCTCTTCGGCCCGCTCGCGCTGGGCGGCGGCGACCCCGGCCGCCTTCCTGGCCGCTTCGAGATCGGCTTCCAGCCCGGCCAGTCGTTTCTCGAGGATCTCGCGCTTGCCGCTCTCGCGCTCCGCCTTGCGCTCGGCGCGCCTCGCCTCGACCTTCAGCTCGGCGATTCGCTTCTCGGCCTTACGCTTGATGCGGTCGGCTTTAGAGTCCTTGTTGGAAGAGACGGACTCCAGCTCGGCGCGCGCCTTTTCCAGCGCGATCCGGGCGAGGCGCGTTTCCCGGCGGGCCCGCTCGGCGGACTCGACTCTGGCCTCGCTTTTCTCGCGCAAATCGTTCATCTCGGCGCGGGCCTCCTCGAGCCGCGCCTGCGCCCGCTCGGCCTCGGCACGAGCGGCGGCGACCTTGCGCTCGGCCTCGGCGCGCGCCTCGGCGACCTTCCTCTCGGCCTCGGCGCGAAGCTTCTCGATCTCGGCCCGGTTCTCCGCTCTGGCCCGCTTTTCCGAGGATTCGGCCGCATCTCCGGAGGTGACCTCGTCCGTGCCTCCTCCACCGGTGAGCGTGATCAGCAGATCTTCGCCGCGAGCGCGCACCCGGTAGGCTGCCTCGCGGCGGAAGTTGACCATGATTCTGCTGACCGGGACACCGCCGGTGGAAAACTGCGAGACGGCCACACCGTCGATCAGAGAGGTGGAAGCGTTGACTATCGAAGGTACGCCTCGCACGCGGCTGTCGGCCAGATCCACCACCAACCGCTTGGGAGAAGACAGCTTGAACGCCGTGTAGGTCGGACGATGGGAGCCGACCACCCGAATCACTGTCTTTTCGCCGTTCTGACTAACGTCAACGGCGCGGATCTGGTTGGAACCGCCCGATTCCGCACCTGCGACGCCGGTGCTCAGCGTCACGGCGAGGGCGGCCGAAATCGCTCTGGCCATTCTTATCAGGCTCCTGGTTGACCGTCTCATCACGCTCTCCTTGTCCTCTCGATCACAATCCACGCCACGTGTAGTTCAGTGTGGACTTCTGTGCACTTTCATCCTACACAGAGCCACACAGGCGCAGCAAATTTTTCGACCTTTTTTTTTAAAAAACTACTCGCGGGGATGGAGGGGCATGAAACGGGTCACGTCGTCGGGGGTCGGGGTCCAGGGGTCGTCGCGGGCCAGGTAGATTCCGCGCTCCTCCTCCTTGCCCGAACCGTGGATACGCACGACCTTCCAGTTGACCTGGACCTGCTCGGTGCCGGGCCCCTGGTCGACATAGTCGGCCCTGCCGACGTAGTCGCCGCGCCGAAGCACGATCCCGTTTCCGTCGGGAGTGACGACCATCGCCCGGGGATCTCCGATGTTGGTGACGATACCGATCAGCTTCAGCTCGGCGACATCGTACTCCTCCAGCTTGATCTCGCGCTGCACCAAGCGCTCGACCTTCTTTTCGTGCGCCACGACCTCGATGTAGGGACGGAACGGATCCCGGTTGCGGGACGACTCGATGAAATCGGTCTCGGTCAGCTTGGGCAGCGAGAGGTCGCCTTCCCTCTGCGTGCCCTTCTTCTTCTCGACCAGCCCGGCGCCCTGCTCTTCGATCCGCTTGCGGGCGTCGATCGAGGACATTCCGGGGCGCACCTTGTCGCGCCTTGGCTTGCGATAGGAGGAATCGTCGTCTCCGCCGCAAGCGCCCACCAGGAGAAATGTCAGCGCGGCGGCGACGGCCGTGAACCGCCGAGCCGACGAGCTTTGCTCTCCGCGAGGCATCCCCATCTCTATCCCTTCACCGGGTCGACAGAGCGGAAGGTGGTGGCCAGCACCTCGGCCTGCAGCATCACCCCCGACTCGTCGACCACCGGGTTTGTCAGCTGTATGTTTTCCACGTTGATGATTCGATCCAGATTTCCCACGAGGTAGAAGAACTTGGACAGCTGGTGAAAGCTCCCGCGCAGCCTCAGGCGAACCGGAATCCTGGCGTAGTACTTTGCCGACTCCTCGGTCAGCGGCTGGACGGAGAGGATCTCGAGGCCGACCAGATCGGCCTGGGTGTTCAGATTGTTGAGAAACGAGGCGATCTCGGTTTCGGGCGGAAGAATCTGGAGCTGCTTGGCCGCCTCTTTCTTCAGCGCGTCCCTCTTGCGTCGATCCTCGTCGTAGGTCTTCTTGCTGCGCCGGGCGTCGCTGAGATCACTCTCCAGGCGCTGGTGCTTTTTCTCCAGCGAGACCAGATCTTCGCGCAACGGCTGATAGTAGGTGAACCAGAAGGCCACGCCGAACAAGACCACCAGCAGGACTAGGACCAGCAGCTTTTTCGCCAGCGACATCTTGGTGAGCTGCTCAAGCGTTGCCATAGTCGACCTCCATCACCGGTACTTCACATCGGCCTCCACCGTGAAGTGGACCACCGGATGAGCGCTCTTGGCCTCGAAGCTCTCCTTGGAGATCTTGGGCGGAGACAACTGGGTCGAAACCAGCTCGCTGCTGACGAAGAAATCCGAGAGATTGATCCGGCGCAGGAACTCGGCCACGTCCTCGTGGGTCAGCCCCTGGCCTTGCAGCCGCACTCGACGCTCCTTCTCCTGGAAGGAGCCCAGCCACAGGCGACGATGGTCCCAGTTCTCGTCGAAGGCGGCGGCCGGATTGCGCTGAATGATCTCCTGGTAGCGATCGTGGTCGATATGAGGCCCTCCCCCGCGGCTCAAGATGTCGCTCAGCTCGAGCAGCACGAAGACCGGGCCGGTGCGAGCGGCCTGCAGGCTCTCAATCGCCTTTCGACGCTTTTCGTACTCGGCGATATCGGCCAGGATCTTCTTGTGATCGCCGATCTCCTTCTCGATCCGCTCGACCTGAACCGAGAGCTGCTTGTTCGAGTTCTTCTGCGCCTCCACCTCCGAGCCGGTGTCCATGTACAGCAGCACGCAGCCGACTATCTCGAGGACGATGATCAGCAGGCCGAACAGCAGCTGGTTGCGACCCGCCTCCCGGCGGCGGTCCTGTTTGATCGGAAGCAGGTTGATCCGGATCATTCAGATCTTCTCCTTCTGCTTCCTCAGCGCCAGCCCCAGCGCGATCACCGCCTGCGGCGCCTGCGCTCTCAGCACTTCGCTGTCGAACTGCCGCTCGTCGAAAAAGACGCGACGGAACGGATCGAGCAGCTCCGCCGGTACGCGCGACCTGCGCTCGATCGCGGAGCGCAGGTAGGGAATCTTGGCGGTGCCTCCCGAGAGGTAGACGTGCTCGACCTCGCCGCGGTTCGATGTCGCCATGTAGAAATCCAGTGAACGTTGAATCTCGCCGGCCAGCGAATCGACGACGCCGCTGATGATGCCGTCCACCTCCTCGGGGATTACCTCCCGGGAGTGGACACCTCCGCCGGCCTTGTACGCCTCGGCCTCGTCGTAGCTGACCTGGAGCTGCTTCTGGATCTCCTCGGTGATCGAGCTGCCGCCGTTGGTGATGTCGCGCGTGAACTGCGAGACCCCGCCGTTGAGGATGTTGACGGTGGTGACCTCGGAGCCGACGTTGAGCAGCGCGACGGTCTCACCTTCGTCGTAGCCGTAGCTCATCTCGTAGACGTTCTGTACGGCGAACGCGTCGATATCGACGACCATCGGACGTAGCCTCGCCTCCCGGCTGACGTCGACCAGATCCTGGATCTCGTCCTTCTTGGCGGCCACCAGCAGGACGTCCATCTGGCCGACCTCCTGGCTCTCCCACAAGATGTTGTAGTCCACTTCCACTTCGTTGATATCGAAGGGGATGTGCTGCTCGGCCTCCCACTGGATCTGCTCTTCCAGCTCGTCCCGTTTCATCAACGGCAGGTTGAGCTTCTTGATGATCACCGAGTTGCCGGAGATGGAAAGCGCGATCTCCTTTTGCTTGATGTTGAGATCCTTGTAGATCTTCCTCAGGGCGTCGACCACCGCGCCGCTGTTCATCACGTGGCCGTCCACGATCGACTGCGGCGGCAACGGCTCGACACCGTACTTCGCCAGGTGAACGCCCTTGCCCGATTCCCGGACCTGGAGGATCTTGACAGCCGAAGTACCGATGTCCACTCCGACGAGATGCTTCCCTTCGAACAACATCGTCCTAATCGTCCTCGAAGACTTTTCTTCGATCGGAGAGCTTGAGCCCCAGCGCCTTGAGGATCTTCCTCTTGGTGTCCATCCGGCAGTTGTAGCCCTTTTCTATCCGCGAAACGGTCAGCACCGAGAGGCCCGCCTTGCGAGCGAGCTCGGCCTTGCTCATCATCCTCTCGATCCGATACTCGCGCAGACGATTGTTGACCTCGCGCCCCTCGGCCTCGGGCTTTCCCGCCCCGCCGCGCGCCTTGGCGACGGAGGGCATCGGCTTGTCCTCGCCACCGGAACGCCGGCTGTCCTTCTTCTCGACTGGTTGACTCATCTTCTCGCCGTCGACCTCTCCCGCCCGATCTCCAGATGTCCCCTCGGGCTTGTTCTTCCGCCGCCCGTCATCCCGCCTTTCCCTTCCCTTGTCTTTTTCGTCGACCATGAGTCCCGCCGTCCGGAGATGAAGGCACCCTAACGCCCTGTAACCACACCTAAAAAAGTGCACTAAAATATGCTAATTGTCAAGATAATTATATATAAATCACGTTTAATTGTAAGCGCCTCGACACCTCCGACATCGGGTTCTTCTATTTTTTTCGACTTCGACATTGTCTCCCCGCTTCCGGTCGCGGTCAAATTTTCGGCGTCTTCGGGCCGGCGCTCTTTTCCGCCAGACCCAGCTTGGCCAGCCTGCGGTAGAAGGTTCTCCTGGGAACCTCCAGCCGGCGAGCGGCCTCGCTTCGATTCCAGCGACAGGCTTCGAGAGTATCCAGAATTCGCTTCTCCTCTTCGGCGTCGATCTCCGCCGGCGGGCGACCGCGCCTGCCCGGCTGCGGGCGCCGCGGACGATCGGCCACACCTCGAATCGACTCGGCGCTCAGCTCTTCGCCGACCTCGCCCACCACGAGCACGCGCCGCAGCACCTGCTCCAGCTCGCGCACGTTGCCCGGCCACCCGCCGTCCACCAGCTCGGCGACCGCGTCTCGCGAAAGGAGCGGCGCCGGCTGCCCGAGACGCTTGGACTCTCGCGCGATGATTCGCCTGGCCAGCATCGGGATGTCTCCGCGCCGATCCCGCAGCGGGGGAAGCTTCACGCCGACCACCTCCAGCCGGTAGAAGAGGTCGCTGCGCAGCATGCCGTCCTCGACGAGACACTCCAGCGGCAGCCGGCTCGAAGCCACCAAGCGGAAATCGGCCCTGATCGCGCTCTGCCCGCCCAGGGGAACGAAGCTGCCCTCCTGCAGGACTCGCAGCAGGTCGATCTGCATCCGCGGCGGCATCTCGCCGATGTCGTCGAGGTATAGAGTGCCTCCCGCCGCAGCGGCGATCAGGCCGGGACGCTCGCTGTCGGCGCCGGAGAAAGCGCCGCGCGTGTGGCCGAACAGGGTCGACTCGACCAGCGTCTCGGGAATACCGCCGCAGGAGACCGAGACGAACGGACCCCTGCCGCGCGATCCCGCGTCGTGCAGCACCCGGGCCAGCAGATCCTTGCCGGTGCCGCTCTCTCCGACGAAGACCACCGGGACGTCGAGATCCTTGACGCGCTCGACCAGCTCGAAGACCCGCCGCATCTCCGCGCCCGAGCCGATCACTCCGTGGTAGTCTCCCTCGCCGGCGACGCGCCGGTGCACGCGCCGCAGCTGCTCGCGGACGTTGCGCAGATCCTCTCCCTTGGAGCGCAGATCGTCGCTCAACCTGGCGCAGAGGGACTCCAGCGCCTGCTTGGCCTCCGACAGCTCGAGCTGCCGCCGCCGGGAATCATCGAGCATCCGCGCCTGGGAGATCGCGACCGCCACCTGGTCGGCGAAGGCACTCAGCACGCGCAGATCGCTGCCGCCGAACCGACCCGAGCGCAGCCGGTTCTCCAGGTAGAGCACGCCCAGGGTCCGGCCCCGGTACTGGACCGGCAGACAGGCCACCGAGCGAATCTTCAGCTCGTGGATCGAAAGGAACTCGTTGAAACGATCGTCGCCCAGGGCGTCGACGGTCACCACCGCCTCTCCGTCGAGATAGACCGATTCCGAGATGGAACGGCTGAACTGCGCGGCCGGATCTCGCCCGTCGCCCGCTTCCAGTTCCCGCGAGGCCGCGACCTCCAGGCCGCCGTCCCCGGGCACGAGCACCAGACCGCGCTCGGCCCTGGTGAGATCCACCGCGGCGTCCAGGATCATCTCCATCAGCCGATCCAGATCGGTCTCGGAGGAGAGCCCCTGGTTTATCTCCAGCACCCGGTAGAGCGCCCTCGCCTCCGGATCAAGGTTTCCCGCCGCGGACGATGAAATCCCACTGCCCGGAGCCGCCAGCGAGGAGGGCGTGGAGACGGCCAGCAGGCGGCGCACCTCGGCCCGTCGCACGTCCTGCCAGAAGGCCAGACGGTGCTCGGCCGGGAGCCCTCCGGCCAGCTTCTCCAGCGCCCTCTCGGCTCGGCGGAGGCGCTTGCGCGCCAGCATCTCGGATCCGCGCGAGATCAACGAACGTGCCGCCGAGAGATCCACCTGCCAGGCCAGGTCCAGCGATCCGTCGCGCTCGAAACGCTCGGCGAGATCCTCCAGCTCCAGCATTCCCTCGTCGAAACGCCCCCGCGCCAGGGACAGCTCGGCGCGCCGCATCTCCAGCAGGTCCTCGAGCCGACGCCCGAGATCCTCCAGCCTGCGCCCCGCCGCGCTCTGGATCGCCGAATCCGCGGCCGCGATGTCCTTGCTCGTCCCGCGCCAGAGATGCTGCCCGGCCATCTCCAGCTCTACCTCCGCGACCACGGCGTTGGACGCGACTCCCTCCAGACCCTCGCGCGCCTCGGACCAGGTCTCGAGCGCCTCGTCGACGCGGCCCCTCGCGGCCGCCAGGTCGCCTTCGTAGAGGCGGGCGCTCAGCCGCAGCTCGTCGCGGCCGATCCGCTCCGCGTCGCGGCGCGCCTGCTCCAGCAGCAGGGCCGCGCGCTCGAATCTGCCGACCTTGACCAGCGCCTGTCCCAGCCCGATCCGCACCTCGATCCGCTGCACCGGGTTTCCCACGGCGCCGACCAGCCGCATCGCCTCCTCGTAGTGCCCCAGCGCGGCGTGCCAGCGCTCCAACCACCACTCCAGGTCGCCCAGCACGAGCTGAGCCCGCATCAAGCGGGGCAGGTCACCGATCTCGCGATCGATCCTCGCCGCGCGACCGAGATCCTCCACCGCGCCGGCCAGGTCGCCGGACTGCTGCCTCGCCCACGACAGGATGTCGACCGCCAGTGCCAGCGCGCGCCGATCGCCGGAGAGCCGCGCCGCCTCCACCGCCTCGCGGCAGAAGTCCAACGCCTCCTCGTGCCTGCCGTCCACGCAGGCCAGCTTGCCCAGCGCTCCGTAGAGATCGGCTCGCACGGGATGACGGTCGGGCGCGCAGTCGAGACCTCTCCTCGCCGTTCGCTCGGCCCGGGATCGATCTCCGTCGCGAAACTCCACGTTGGCCAGCTCGAAGAGAACCCCGGCCCGCTCGGCCCCCTGCTCGGCCGCCTCCAGCGCCTGCCTCAGCCATCGCTTTCCCGCCTCCAGCTCGCGCCGCAGCCCGTGCATCTTGCCCAGCAGCAGAGCCGCGCGGCGGAACAGGTCCGGCCCGCGCTCGGCGGCCAGCGGCTCCAGCAGCTCCCGCGCCGAGTCGAAATCTCCTCCGGCCAACGCGATCCGCCCCAGCGCGAGGCGCGCCTCGGCGGCAAAATCGCCTTCTCCCAGCGCCTCGAGCGCCGCCTCGAGCAGACGCCGCGCGGCGTCCAGCGCGCCCAGCCGCTCCAGGCTCTCGGCGACCTCGAGCACGCGGCGGCGCTTCGGCCCCAGCTCGCCGCAGCGCGACTGGTGCAGGAGCCGCCGCGCCTCGTCCGGCTCGACGTCCGCGGCGCGGCGGTGCATCCGCGACGCCCTGGAGGCGGGAATACGGGTGCGCACCAGATCGGCCAGCGCGTTGGAGCTGGTAATCCAGCCCGCCACGCCCCGCCGCAGCCAGCCGGCGCCGTCGAGATGCTGTAGATCCCGCTCCGAAAGCGAATCGGCCAATCCCGCCACGCCCGCAATCTCCCCGGTACCCGCCGGTCGACCCAGCGTGACGCTCGCCTCCAGCGCGAGGCGGCTTTCGTAATCGAGCCTCTCCAGCCGCTCTTTCCAGTAACTCTCCAGCTCTCCCGGCGGCCCGAGATCCTCGAGGTGCTCGACCCCCGATTCCGAAGACGCCAGATCCTGCAGCAGGGCCGCGACGAACATCGGGTTGCCCGCGGTATGGGCAATAATGCGATCTACCGCGATTTCGTCCGCGCCTCCCAGGTGGGTGCGGGCCATCTCCTCGACCTGCCGCCTGTCGAGGAGCGGCAGGCTCACCCGCAGGCCCGATCCGAGCTCGCTCTCCCAGTCGAACCCCGTTTCCGCCGAGATCGCGATCGCCGCCGGAACACCTCCGCCCCAACCCACCGCCAGGCTCCTCAACCCCCGCATCGACTCGAAAGAGGCCCGTTCCACGTCCTCGACGATCACGAGCAGCGGCTGCCGACGGGCGATCCGGGAAACCAGCTCCGAGACGCTCACCGCCAGCGCGTCGAGATCCTCCCCGGCGGCGTCGGGCCTCTCCAACGACTGCAGCAGGCGCTCCGCCCGCGCCCGCTCCGCCTCTTGGCCGGCGAGCAGACCAACGGCCTGCTCCACCAGCCGCGCCAGCGGATCCAGCAGGCCGCCGCCCCCTTCGCAGGGCACCTCGATCACCGCGATGTCCTCGAGCTGCGTCCACCACTTCAGGCCCCTTAGAATCGTGCTCTTGCCGGTGCCCAACTCGCCCTCGACCGCGATCAGCGCCGCGTTCTCCTCGGGAGAATCCAACCTGGCCCGCACCGCCTCGCGAACTCGCCGCAGCTCGCGCTCCCTGGCCTCGCCCAGCGGCTGCACCGGAACCGCGGGCAACGTACCGCCGCGGCCCACCTCCGGAGTCAGCGACTGCAGCGCCGCCTCCACCTCGGCCGCGTCGGGAAAACGCTCGCCCGGATCGCGGGCTATCAGGCGCTCGATGATCAGCGCCAGCTCCCCGACGATCCCGGAAGGCGCGTCCTGGAGCGCCGGCCTCAACGGGGCGACCGGCGGTCGTTTCGAGCCGAGATGTCCCGAGACCACGGCGCCCACCTCGCCATCGAACGGAGGCGATCCAGTCACGAGCTCGAACGCCGCGATCCCGAGGGAGTAGAGGTCGGCGCGCGCGTCGGCGGTCTTCTCCTCGATCACCTCGGGAGCCATGTAGACCGCGGTGCCGCGGCGGGTCGCGTCCCGGCCGCTGGCTCGCACGAACGAAAAATCTATCAGCCGCGCCGCCCCGTCCGGACCGACGATCACGTTGGCCGGCTTGAGGTCGCCGTGAATCAGCCCTCCCCGGTGCAGCGGAGCCAGCGCGCGGCAGACCTCCACCATCGACGAGATCACTTTTTCGATCCCCCCGTCCAGCACGGACGCGCGCAGATCGTCCCCCGCGATGAAATCGCGCGTGAAGAAGACCCGCCCGTCCGGCACGGTGCCGAAATCGTGCACGGCGGACAGGCGCGGATGTCTCAGGCCGGCGAGCACCTCGAACTCGTGGCGAAACGCCTCCCGCCATTCTTCCGTGGCGCGGGGACGGAGAACCTTCAGCGCCAGCTCGCGGCCGCCGAGGTAGCGATCCTCGACGAGATGGACCGAGCCCTGGGCTCCGGATCCGAGCCGGCGCAACCGCCGGTAGCGCCTCTCGAGGGTCTGCGGGAGCGAATCGTCCACCGTCTCTCCTCGGAATGGCACAGTTCGTGCCAGTTGGCCCATAGTGGCACACTTTTGGATCTGGCTCAAGACAGCAGCAGATCGACCAGAAGCGCGGCGAAACGAGACGAGCCGCCGCCGAGAATCGCGCAGTCGCAGCTCGGGCCGCCGCGAAGCTCGATCCCGGCGGAGCCGTCGGCGCTCTCGGAGTCGGCTTCGGCGCCCGTGTCCGCGTCCGCGTCGACATCGCTATCGGTATCCGCGCCGGCATCGGCGTCGGTATCGGCGTCGGCGTCCGGACCGCCGTCGGGAAACTGGCCGTCGTCCGAGCCGTCGTTGGGATCGGTCTCGCCGAGCTGCGGCTCGTAGGCGCCGTTGCCGTTGAGGTCCTCCTCGCCGTCCTTCCATCCGCCGTCGTCGCTGTCGGCGTCCTCCGGATCGGTTCCGGCCGCCAGCTCGTCGTCGTTGACCACTCCGTCGCCGTCGCTGTCGAGCGCCTGCACGCGAAAGCTGTCGAAGTGTGTTCCCGGCGCCGCGGCGCCCATCGCGAAGGCGTAGACCCCGGCCAGCCCCGACGACGGCGCGTGGCTGGAAACCCGTTTGGACAATTGAAGTTTGATTCCGCGGTGAAATCGGCGTAGTGCAGTGACGTCCGGCACCGGAACCGACGCTCGATCGTCGATCGGAAGACGGACTAATCTTTTTTGCTACAGGAGGTTGGCCGCCATGACAGATCTCGTTCCACTGCACGGCGGGCTGGAGCAGCCCGTCAATCGACTGGTTCCCACCGAGGAGGCGGAGGGCTTTCGCTCCCGCGCGGGCGAGCTTCCGAAAATCGTCGTCAAGGAAGCGGATCGATCCACCATCAACCGCATCGCCGACGGCGTGCTCAGCCCGCTGACCGGGTTCATGGACCGCGAGACTTTCGATCGCGCTCTCGAGACGATGACAATCGAGTCAAACGGTTCCATCTACGTCTGGGGCGTCCCGCTGGCGTTGCCCGTGACCGGCGAAGAGAAGGGGCGTCTCTCCGAGGGCGGCGAGGCGGCGATGGTCGACGAGCGGGGCGAACTGCTGGGTACGATCGAGGTCGAATCGCTCTTCGAGTGGGACAAGGCGCGCTACAACGCCGGGGTCTACGGCACCGAGCGCCAGGATCATCCCGGAGCGCGGATCGCCAACGACGACCCGCGCGGCTGGCTGGTGGGCGGAGATATTCGCGTGCTCGAGCGGCCGAAGCACCCGGTGCTCGGCGAGTACGTGTTGCCCCCCGTGGAGACGCGGCGCCGCATCCGCGAGCGGAGGTGGGAGCGCGTGGTCGCCTTCCAGACGCGCAATCCGTTGCACCGCGCCCATGAATACGCGCTGGTCCACGGCGTCGAGAAGCTGACCCGCGAGGGACACTTCGCCGGCGTGGTGCTCAACCCGCTGGTGGGAGAGACCAAGGGCGACGACGTGGACGCCGTGACCCGCATGCGCACCTACGAGCGGCTGCGCGACGAGCGGCTGCTGGGCAAGGGCGACAAGGACGAAGAGCTGTGGGCCGAGAAGGGCTACGACCTAAACGACCAGTTCGAGCTGTGGGCGCTGGACATCAAGATGTTCTACGGCGGGCCGCGCGAAGCGATCATGCACGCGATCTACCGCCAGAACCTGGGCTTTTCCGACATCATCATCGGGCGCAAGCACGCCGACGCCCCGTGCGACGACGGCTCGCCGATCTGGGGCGACTTCGACGCCCAGCAGGTCTTCGACGATCTGCCCGGCGAGCTGCACATTGAGCCGTGCAAGGTGGGCTTCGCCGCCTTCTACGAATCGATGGGACGCGTGGACCTGATGGCCAACCACCCCGACGAAAAGCCGGTCTTCATCTCGGGCAAGCAGGTGCGGGCCCAGCTGCGCGCCGGCGAAACCCCCGACCCGCGCATCATGCGCCCGGAGACCGCCGAAATCCTGATGGAGAAGATGGCGGAGAAGTAGTAGCCCGGCGCACCGGCTCGACAGAGCGCAACCCCAGCCAGCCGCCCAGGCCGAAAACGATCGTCGCGCCGGTCTGCAGCACGTAGAGGACGAAGACGAATACCTCGGCCTCGACCCCGATCGAGGCGCCGGCGACGAACATCTGCAAGGCGGCGACGACCGCGATCTGAAAGTTGCCGAAGTACCCCGGTCCGGCCGGCAGCAGGATCCCCACCGCGAGACACCCCATCCCGGCCACGGCGCCGGCGAAGGGCAGATCGATCCCGCAGCCGCGCGCCAGCACCCAAAAGGCGGTCGCGTTGACTCCCCAGTAGGCGGCGCTGGCGGCGACGAACCTCCAGAGGCGCGGCGCATCCGGCAGGGAAGCCAGCCCGGAGTGGAACTTCTCCACCACGCCGCCGACGAAATCCGCGAGACGATGTGAGAATCCCCCCAGCACGCGTCGCAGGGCGCCGGATACGGCCTTCGGCCATCGGTGGAAAGCCAGCAGCGCGAGCAATGCTCCCAGAAAAACGGCCGCCGGCGCCAGGCGCAACCCCCAGACGTAGGGCCCCGCCCCCGGCGGCACGGTGAGCAGGGAGGCGCTGAGACAAAGCGAGACCATCAGGCCGTCCACCACCCGCTCGACGGCCACGGTTCCCAGCGCCGCGCTCTTCGAAACGCCCGCGTAGCGATCGAGGAGGTAGGGTCTCGCCAGCTCTCCGGTGCGCAGAGGCATTACCTGGATCAGCGCGAAGCCGGCAAAGGCCGAGGACAGAAGGACGCGGTTCCGTACGGCCGCCAGAGGTTCGACCAGCAGCCGCCAGCGCCAGGCGCGCAAGAAGTGAAACGCCGAAAACAACGCGACGTAGGAAGCGAGGCTCCAAAACGGGGCCACGCGTCGCACCTCGGCGGGAGAAGGCACTACCTCGAAACCCTGCGAAACGAGCCACCAAACCAGCCCGGCGGCGATCGCCAACGAGACCAGAAAGCGGACCGCCAACCTGCCGGGGCGGGTTACGAGCGGGCTACTCATCGCGCTCCAGCTCCGAGCCGCGGCCGTCGAGCAACAGCGCAGGGTTGGTGGAGACGAGAAGCTCGAGCTGCTCCGAGTCCCAATCGGCGATCTCGCCAAGCGCGCGCGCCACGTCGGGGAGATCCGCGGCGCGGTGTAGATCGGTCGCCAGCACGTCGACCAGCCCCCTTTCGAGAAGCTTCCACGCCGCGTTGCACGGTTTGCGACCGTACTTACCGATCACCGACATCAGGTTGACCTGAATGACCGCGGTACGGCGCAGAGCCTCGACCCGCTGTGAAGATCTCTGCACGTCTGGATAGCGCTCCGCATGGGCGATCACGACGATCCCGCCGCGGACCTGCATCTCGAAGAAAACCTGCTCGACACCGTTTGGAATCGAACCCGGCTGGAAAGCAAACTCCACCAGGAGAGCCTTCGTCTGTCCGTAAACCGGAAGACCTCGGGACACCGCCGAATCGCGGAAGCTCTCTGTGATATGGATCTCCGCTCCCGGCACCAAGCGTGGGGGCGCATCGCCGCGCTCCCGGACGAGATCTGCCACGCGTTCTTCAACCAGCGCGCGCGGCGGGCTGCCGAACAGCGGGTGAGAAAAATGCGGAGTGGCCGCGACACGCCAGTAGCCCAGATCGGCGAGGCCGTCGAGCATCGCATGCGACTCCTCGACGCTCTCCGCTCCGTCGTCGACGCCGGTGATCAGGTGAGCGTGCAGGTCGTGGTAGCCCGCCGCAGGAACCGCAGGCAAATCAATGGAATCCGCCGCGAGCCGGCTGCTGGAAAAAGGCCAGACCATCGCAGAAGCGATCTATTCAGACCCCACGAAAACACGCAACCAAAAACCTTGCGAAATCTGCCCGGAATCTGCTCGGGGAGTGAACGGATCGACTTGAAATTATTTTGGATTCGTGAGGAGACCTCTTTCTGTTCACCGCTTTCCTTCGCGAAAAGTAGTCCCGCAGAGGTGACTTGAGGTGGTTCTCCTGATTGAGGCTCGATTCCTTCACGATTTTATCAGCAGGTCGAGCCCTGAGGAAATTTGGAGCAGCTTCTCAAGGACTCGCACATACCGAAAGGGCTCACAAAATACAGCGGTGCGCCGGGTGTTCGCGATTCGGCTCGCCTGCGCCCTTTGCTCCTTGTC
>CAZHCG010000093.1:0-19842 GCA_964530995.1 uncultured Myxococcales bacterium | reverse complement strand
GGTCGAGCCCGCCCCGGATCCGGGGCGACTTTTTTTCGTCTCGTCGAGAGTACACACAACCTCGCGAACGGGGTACACTGGCTTTCGCTCGAATTGCCGGAGTGGACGATCGTGGCCGAAAAAAAATGCCGGCTCAAGTTCATGTTCCAGGAGATAGACCTGTTTGAAGGGGACTTCTTCATCGGTCGTTCTCCTACGTGCAATCTGACCCTCGAGGATCCGTTGGTCTCGCGCAAGCACGTGCGGATCAGGCTGCGCGACGGAGTGGCGATTCTCGACGACCTGGGCAGCCGCAACGGCACGCTGGTCAACGGCGAGCCCGTCTTCGAGGACTACCGACTGCAGAATCGCGATCGGCTGCGGGTGGGAAGCCACGAGATGGTTTTCGTGGAGGAGAAACGCTTCCACTCGCGGCCGATGCGGGCCACCGGCGCGCTGGTCAAGTGCTCGTCCTGCGGAGCCCCCTTTGCCGCGGGCAGCTCCAGGTGTCCGCACTGCGGTACGCCGGACCTCTCCGAGACTTGCTCGGCGTGTGGGAAGCCGATCGGCACGGACGAAGAGTCCTGTCCGCACTGCGGCGCTCCGGTCGGGAAGCAGCGCGAGGACGAGACGATCCCGGTCGAGCTCGGAGGCGCCTCGTCCGGTTGGACCTCGGTGCTGGTCAGCGAGGTGATCGACAAGGCGCTGGCGGCCGAGCGCTACGACCAGGCGGCCAGCCTGCTGCAGGGCAAGATCGACGATTTCGAGCGCAAGCGTGCGCGCGGAGTCGTGGACATCGGCAAGCTGGTGGAGATCGGAAGCATCAACCTCGCCCTGGCGGCGGCGACCCGGGACGCCTCGCGCGTCGCCTGGGTGATCGAGCAGTGGAAGCACGCCGACGTCCCGATGCCGGAGGCGACGCTCCGGGAGGTGATCGAGGCCGCGGAGGGGTGGCTGGATCTGCGCAATCTGCTTGCCGGGTACGTGGAGAAGCTGAGCAGCGGGTCTTCCACGGACGAAAAAGAGGCGTTGATCGAGAAAATCCGCCGCCGGCTGGACGGCGACGGGATTGGTTCAAAGTAGGAATTCGATGACCAAGTATCGTCTGATTCACCAGAATTCGAACATCGAGGCGCCCAGCGGTCGTTTCGAGATAGGTCGCAGCAACGAGTGCAGTCTGGTGCTCGACGATCCGAGCGTGTCCCGCAGGCACGCCACGGTTCTCAACGAGGGCGGGAAGCTGTTCGTGGAGGATCTGGGCAGCCGCAACGGAGTAGTGGTCAACGGTGAGCGCATCGAGGGACGTCATCTCCTGAGAGACGGAGACAGGCTGGCGATCGGTCACCAGACGATCAGGATCATGGCGGTGCAGAGCACGCCCGACGCGGATCGAACCATGGGGCTGGCCACCTGTCCGTCCTGCGGTGCGTGGATGTCGAGCAACGACGAGATCTGTCCGCAGTGCGGCGCCAGGCGGGGCCAGGAGAAATCGGGCCCGCACAAGACCGCGGAGATCGACCTGTCGACCGGCGCGCCGAGCGAGAAACGAGCCAGGTCGGGCGCCGGCCAGTCCGCCACGATGCGACCGCACGCGGTGCTGGCCGCGTTGGTGCAGAAGTCGATCAACATGAACAAGCACGACGAGGCCGAGCGGCTGCTGGGAAACATGATGCAGTCCCTGCTCGAGCGCAACGACTCGGACGGTGGGGTTCCCGACGACGACCTGCTGGCCCTGAACCGCGGCCTGATTGCGCTGGCCAAGGCCGCGCGGTCGCCGCGGCTGATCAGCCGCCTGTTCGCCCTGCACAGGACGCTCGGCGTGCTGATGCCGCGGGAAACCGTCGAGTCGCTCTACGAGAACGTGCGCAAGACCGACTATCGCTCCTGCAACGAGATGTCTCGCTATCTGGATTACCTGGCCAAACGGGCCTCGGAATTCAGCCCGGGCGAGAAGTTCATCCACCGCCGGCTGCAGGGTCTGGTCGGCCTGGTTTCCTGAGGAGGGGGCAAGGGGCTACTCGGACTGCTCGCCTTCGGCCGGCTGCGCCTCGAAAGCGCCCGACTCGGCCTTCTCGACGTACTCGTCGAACTCCTCTTCGACATCGATCCCGCCGAGGAGCGAGACCGGCGCCTGGGAGGCGATTTCGGCGAGCTTGTTCAGCAGGTTCTGCTGCGTGTCGCGCATCCCTTTCATCAGGTCGGACATCTCGCGCAGCCGCTTGGAGTACTCGTCGAAATGTGACTGGGTGGCGTTCTTCAGCACGCCGGCCTTGGAGTTGTCGCCGACCAGCACCACGTACTCCTCCGGCTCCTCGGTCAGCTTCTTGTTGCCGGGCTCGGGGTTGTAGAGCTTGCGCTCGTCGCCGTATGTCCCGGTGTCCTGCTGGACCTGGACTAGCGTCTCGCCGTCATCCTCCTCCGAGGCGCCCAGCACGACCAGGTTGGCGACGAACTGCCCGCCCTTCTCCTCGTCGCGCGCGAATACCACTCCGTAGTTGGTCTTGAGGAGCTTTTCGAACTCCTCCCTGGCCGCGGTCAACACCTTCTCGTCGTTGCGCGTCTTGCGGCGGTGCTCCTCGACCTCGTCGTAGAGATCGCCCCACTTGTTGTAGTACTTGTTCAGCCACTGAACGGCGGCGGCGTCGAAGTTGCGGTAGTTGCGCTCGGTGAAGATCTGGGGCTTGACCGGGTTGCCCTTCAGCTTGTCGCTGAGGAAACCCAGATGCTTTTCGTCGTACTCGCGCTTGGCCGCCTTGCGCAGTGCCGTGTTGACCACGCCCTCGATCTCATCGAACAGCGCGGCCGCCTGCTTTATCTCGTACTCGACTATCAACGCATCGCGAATCGCGATGTTGAGCGCCACCCTTCCCGAGACGGCCTTGCCGCCCATGAACCCCAGCCCCAGCGCCACCACCGCCAGCACGATCATCACGATCACCAGCGGCTTGCGGCTCTTGCCCGCCTCCGACTCGCTGAAGGTGGTCGAGGCGTCTGCTCCGATCAGGCCCTCGTCCGGCCGGTAGGACGGACGCTGCGCGGGCAGGTTGTCCGCGGCGAAAGGATCGCGCTTCTGTTGTTCTGGATCCGGTCCCGGCGGTTGCTGCTGCTGCTGCTGTTGCTGCATGAACGGCGGCACCACCGGCTTGGGCTCCTGGGCGCCGCCCAGGCCCGGCAGCGGTGCTCCGCCGCCCGGCTTGGCTCCGCCGCCCAGGCCCGGCAGCGGTGCTCCGCCGCCCGGCTTGGCTCCGCCCAAACCCGGGAGAGGCCCGGGCAGCTTGCCGCCACCTTGGTCCTTGCCCCCCCCGCTGCCTGGCTTGTTTTGATCGTCGCTCAACTTGTCCTCCGCGTGCGCTGTCGGCCCCAATCGGCCGCCTGGGCGAGTGCCGCGAAAGGGTACTTACAACATCTGGCGCGTGTCAAGCCGATAGAAGGGCGTCGATTCCGGCGTGTCAGTCGGCCGAGATCAGGTAGCCGAGCATGTTGTTGTCGCAGGTCTGGGACGAGTTGTACCAAAGACATGTGCCGTCGCACTCGTAATACCAATTGTTATCGCTGTTGCAAATGCGGGTCTGGCAGGTGGTCGCCTGGGTCACCGTGCCGGGATCCTCGCAGTACTCGTTGTTCTGGTAGACGAGAATCTTGTCGTTGATCTTCTCTTTTGTCACCGCGCCGTCCTGGATCTCGTCGGTGCCCACCGAGCCGCTGCCCAGGTGGGACGAGGTCAGCGCGTCGGCGCCGACGCTGAACTCGTTGCCGTCCAGGGTCAGGCCTGAGCCGGCGGTGTAGGTCGTGGGGCTCGACTGGTCGGCCTCGCAGATCGGGGAGCCGCTGCCCGCGTCCCAGCCGCGCAGGTAGTAGCCCTCCGGGCAGGCCGCCGAGTCGCTCAGCACCGGCTGGATCTCCTGCTCGGTCAGCTCGCCGACCTGGCGGCAGACCTCGGCCTCGTAGGCGAACAGCACCGCGCCGATCCTGACGCGGTTCATCTCGGCGTCGTCGCCGACGCGCATCCCCAGCCAGAGCTGATCGTGGGTGATCAGCTCCGCGAGGTTCAAGGTGGTCAGCGCGCCGAGGTAGACGGTGAACATCCCGCCGTCGACCGTGACCGCGTCCAGCTCGTCGCGAATCTCGGTCCACAGCACCGTGCCGCCGCTCTGCTGGTCGTAGATGCGGAACTCCATGCCCACCGTGCCCGAGTAGAGCTGCCCGTACGAGTCGGACAGCACGCCCTGGACCGGGATCAGGTCCGGGACGCCGGCGCGCGCAGAGCCGGAGTGCAGCACGATCAGCGCGACCGCGCCGATCAACAAACCGCGAAACACACTCATCGAGGCACCTCCTCGTCTTCTCTCTCACTCGACGGCCGAGCCGCCGCCGACCCCGATCGTCACGCTCCACGATCCGCTCGACGCCCGCCCCAGGGGCGGCCCGCCGATCGTCAGCCGGCAGCGCCAGCTCCCGGACTCGACCACTCCGCCGCCAGCGGCGAAGCCGGTCTTCAACGAAAAGGAGTCGGAGTCGGCATCGGAGTCCGCGTCGGTGTCCGCGTCGGAGTCGGCGTCGGAGTCCGCGTCGGTGTCCGCGTCCGCGTCGGAATCCGCGTCGGTGTCCGCGTCCGCGTCGGAATCCGCGTCCGCGTCGGAATCCGCGTCGGAATCGGCGTCCGCGTCAGTGCTCGATTCCGATCCGGACGTATCCATCTGGGCGCAGCAGCAAAGCCGGACACCGACCCCGAGCAGCAGTACCAGTGAAACCGGTCGCGCTGTCCACATCTCGGCCATGATAACATTCATCCAAGTAGCCATCAGCGTGTTTTTCGGATGTCTTTTTGTCCCCCAAAAAGGCGGCGGGTCAGTCGTCGATGCTCCTGAGCTCCATCCCGAACATGTACTCCACGCCGTCCTCGGTGCGGTTGGGTCCCAGCTCGAGCCGGCCGAGCGCGTCCACCTTGACGATGCTGCGGTAGAGCTTCTCGCGGTCGACCTCGTAGGGATCGTCGCTGGCGTCGACGTAGACCAGGTCGCCCATCGTGGGCGGAAAGCAGAACACGCAGCCGGCCATCACGATCACGGTGTTGGCCACCCAGAAGCGCTTCATCTCGCCGCTTTCGGGAACCGGATCGATCGGCATCACCGCGCCCGAGACGCGCACCGCCGCTCCGCTGTACTTGCGCAGCGTCTTCTCGTCGAAGGTGTCGGTGCGGCGGTACTGGGCGCGCAGCTCCTTGAGCTCGCGGAACGGGATCTCGACAGGAGAGCTCCAGTCGGCCGGGTACTGCTTGCGATCGACGGCCCGGTAACTGTCCTTTTCGTCCTTCTCGGTGCGCACGACCGAGTCGGCGCCGTGCACCTTTTTTCCGCCGCCGCCGCTGGAGAAGCGCGACCCGGCCGTCCCGGCCCCTCCGTCGGGCGAGGCGTCGGGACCCGCGTCGGCCGAGGGGCTCCAGTAGACGATCTTCTCCGCGGGCCCGCCGTCGGCCGAGGCGGCCGAGCCGCGCTCGGATCGCCGCTGGCCGCCGGACGGGCGGCCGCCCCCGGGCTTGGTCAGGTAGACGGCGACGCCCACCGCCACCAGCGCCGCCACGACGAGGATCGCCTTTTTCACTCGGCGCGACTCCTTGACTCCCCCGTGCAGCGAATCAATCCCTGGCGATCTCCTCGACCAGGTTCATCCGGTAGGTGAATACCATGGCTGCCAGCGCTAGCAACTGCCCGGCGACGAGCGTGATCGCGATTCCCCAGGTCTCGAGCTGGGTCATCACCCACGGCTCCACCGAGATCCCCATCCCGCTGACGAGCAGATTCTCGAACCACCAGACCGCGCCGTGGCCCGCCACCACGCCGACCAGCGCGCCGAGCAGCGTAATCGCGAACGCCTCGATCATCACGATCAGCGAGATGGTCAGCCGGCCGACGCCCAGGCTCCGCATCAGCGCCAGCTCCTTGCGGCGCTCGTTGATCGACATCACCAGGGTGACCAGGATCATCACCACCGCCACGGTCAGGGTCAGCGCCGAGAACAGCTCGACGAGCTGCTCGCCCTTGTTCATGTACTGCACCAGGCGGCGCACGGTCTTGCCGGTGTCCACGCCCTGGTAGCCGCTCGCGAGGCTCCACTCGGCCTCGAGCTGCGAGGTGTAGACCGGGTTCTTGGTCCTCACGAAGACCGCGGTCACGTCGCCGCTGAACACGTCGAAGTTGTCCTCGTCGTCGGGCGGCTCCACCTCCTCGCCGCGGGCCAGCGCGGCCTCGTACTCGGCGCGGGCCTCGGCCCGCTCGCCGTCGTGGATGAACCACACCGACTCGATGTCGGTGTAGATCGCGGCGTCCTCCGGACCCCCGGTGGGGTTGAGGATCCCGACCACCTCGTAGACCAGCTCACTGTGGTCTTCGAGATCGGCGGCGGCCACCATCCCGTGCACGCCGGTGAACTGGTCGCCGATCTCGAGCCCCACGCGCTGGGCCACCTCGCTGCCCAGCACCGCGTGCTTCAGCTCCGAGAAGTCGATCCGCCCGGCCGAGCAGCCGACCCCGAAGTCGCGCGGGAACTCCTCGATCGTGCCGATGATCGGGTAGTTCTGCAGCGAGTCGGCCACGCCGATCGGGTAGGCCGCGATCACGCGCCTGTCCTCCGAGACCTTTTCGTAGGC
Source organism: uncultured Myxococcales bacterium (assembly GCA_964530995.1). Classification (GTDB taxonomy): domain Bacteria; phylum Myxococcota_A; class Polyangia; order JAAYKL01; family JAAYKL01; genus CAZHCG01. The sequence continues at coordinate 13,217 of CAZHCG010000093.1, read as the reverse complement.
CTCGTACTTGATCTTGCCCACCGGTTGATCCACGTGGAAGATCGTGGACATGATCATCTGCACGGCGCTGGATCGCTCCGAGCCGATCACGAGCGGGTAGCGGATCGCACCTTCCACCGCGGTCTTCTTGACCGCGAAGTTGACCAGACCGATTCCGACCACGAAGGTCAGCGACAGCGCGATCGCGAGGATCGAGACGATCGTGGCGAAGCGGCGGTGCTTGAGGTAGCGCATCGCCACGAGCAGGAGGTTTCCCGATTTCGAAGCGCTCATCCGTCCACCTCCCCTTGCTCGAGGTCGAAGCTGGCCGCGCCGTCGATCTGCTTGAGCACCGGATCGTGGGTCGCGATCATCAGAGTCGATCCCTCGCTTTGCATCTTCTTCAGCGTGGCCAGCACGATCTCGGCCGACTCGCGGTCCAGGTTGGCGGTCGGCTCGTCGGCCAGCAGCAGCTTGGGCCGCCGCAGCGCGGCGCGCGCGACCGCGACGCGCTGGCGTTGGCCGACAGAGAGGTGGAACGGCAGCTTGTTCAGGTGATCCTCGAGGCCGAGCTCCTCCAGCACTTCGCGGGCCCGCTTCCTGTCCACCGCCGCACCGGATCCGGCCAGCGAGCTGGGCACGTACACGTTCTCCAGCACGGTCAACGGAGAGATCAGGTTGAACGTCTGGAAGATGTAGCCCACGTTCTCGGCGCGGAAGCGATCGCGGCGCGCCTCGGAGAGCGCGCCCACCGACGCCCCGTCCACCAGCAGCTCGCCGCTGTCCGGGGTCAGCAGACCCGCCACCACGTTGAGCAGGGTCGACTTGCCGGAGCCGGAGCGCCCCTCGAGGATCAGCACCCCGCCCTTTTCGCACTCGAACGAGACCGAGTCGAGCACCGTGCGGACATCGCCGCCCGGCTCGGGGAAGCGCTTGACCACTTCCTTTGCTTGAATGGCTGTTTCCATCTGCGCGCTCCAATCCGCCGGGTCGCCGAGCCTCGAGATCCCGTCTCTGTCGGTCTCGGTGGACTTCCGACGAAACGAGAGTACACGGATCGGTAGTGTTGTATAGTGGGAATCCGGGAATCAAAATGAACGAAAACCCTAAACATTCCGGACATTCCGCCCCTGCCGCGGGCGGGGAGATCGCGCTCGACGAGCGACTCGCCTACCGCCTGGTCGGGGATACGACCGTGCTGGTCGACACGACCGGGAGGCGCCTTCTGCGGCTCAATGCCGAGGCCGGGCGCGTGATCGAGCGCATCGATCGCGGCGAGCCGCTGGAGCGCCCCGCGGATTCGGCCTTCGCCCGGAGGCTGGTCGAGCTGGGGCTGGCGCGCGAGGCGGGCCGGGGGCGGAGGGAAAGCCGCGCCGCCGCCGTTTCGAGCTGCGACCCCGCCGGAGACGGTCTGCTCGATCGCCTCAACCGCCGGGCCTCGCGGCGGCTGGTGCCGCTGCACACCCAGATGGAGATCACGCACCTGTGCGGGCTGCGCTGCCGGCACTGCTACCTGGAGGGCTTGGAGCGTCCCGGCGAGCGCGAGCTGTCGCTGGACGAGCGCGTCGGCTTTCTCGACGAGCTGGCCGGCCTGGGCGGGCTGTTTCTGCTGGTCACCGGCGGCGAGCCGTTCGTCCACCCCGGGCTCGGCGCGCTCTTCGACGCCGCCCGTGACCGGCGCTTCGCCGTCTCGCTGCTGACCTCGGGCGACGCCTTCGACCCGGAGCTGGCGAGCCACATGGCGGCCCGCGGGCTCGACGCGGTCCAGCTCTCGATCTACGGGGCACGCGCCGAGACCCACGACGCGCTGACCCGCGTCGCCGGCTCGTTCGAGCGGGCGCTGAGAGCCCTGCGCGCTTTTCGCGACCTGGGCGTGCGCACCAGGGCCGGCCTGACCGTGACCAGCGAGAACGCCGGCGAGCTCGACGAGATGCTGGCCCTGATCGAGCGCGAGAGCGTTACGGCCGTGCCCAACCTCTACATCGAGCCGCGCCGCGACGGATCTCGAGCCTCCCGGTCGCTGGCGGCCGACGAGAAGAGCGTGCGCGAGACGCTGGCGCGGCTGGCGCTCGACGACGAGCCTCGCATGCGCGGGCTCGGACCGGACGATTCTCCCTGCGGGGCGGGGCGCAACAGCCTGGCCGTCGATCCGTACGGAGAGATCACTCCCTGCCTCAGCCTGCGCTATCCGGTCGGATCGATCCGGGATTCGTCCCTCGAGGAGATCTGGCGCGACTCGCCGCGACTGGCCGAGCTGCGGGCGATCCGCCTCCGCGACCTCGAGCGCTGCCCCGACTGCGAGCACAGGAGCTGCTGCGACCGCTGCGCCGGCTTCGCCGTGGCCGAGGGCAGACGGCTGACCGGCCACGCCGAGTTCGATTGCCTGCAAGCGCGCCTGCGCTCGGAGCTGTCGGGTGAAGCCGAGCGAGATCGATTCAGTTGACGGCCACTGCTGGAGGATCTATATTTGGCTTAGAAAAGCGGAACGAAAGGTACGGTTAATGTTCGACGAGACAAGCGAGAAAGAGCGCGTCGAAGAGAGCACCGAGGAGCACGGGCCCCGCATCCTCGAGGTCGAGGCGGCCGACCGTGGAGAGAAGCCCAACAGCTGCCGTTACTGCGCGGGTTCCAAGTTCTGCTGAGCCCCTTCGGGCCGTCACCCCCCAAGTTCGAACACCGTCCGACCGCTCAGTTGAAGGTCATCTTGCGGATCACGTTCACCCCCGGAACCGCCTTTTTCAGCTTCTCGATCTGCTCGTCCTCGATGTCGACCATGATCAGGTAGAACGTCTCGAGATTCTTCAGCCCGTGCAGCGGGGTCAGGTCCTTCACCTTCGTCTGGGTCAGGTCGAGCTCCTCCAGGTCCTTCATCCCGGTCAGCGGGGTCAGATCGTCGATCGAGTTGCCCCACAGCCTCAGGAAAGTCAGGTTCTCGAACCTGGAAAGCTGGCTGAAGTTCTCGGTCGGAATCTTTGAGTTGCAGGTCTCCAGGCCCCGGAGCTGCTCGGCGACCGGGAACAGATCCTCGTAGCCTTTTATGTCGGTCTGGCAGAGCTTGACCTTGCGTATCTTGGGGATCCTGGCCAGCGGCGACATGTCCGAGATCGGGTCCTTGAGCAGGTCGACCCGCCACAGGTTGGGCATCCCGGCCAGCGGCTCGGCGCTGCGCACCAGCAGCATCCGCGCCTCGAGCTCCTCGAGCGTGTCGATCTTGCCCACCTCGGATAAGTCCGTGACGCCGGTCCCGGTGATCACCAGGTGCTTCAGCCGCGGCAGCTCGGTCAGCGGCGACAGATCCTTCAGCTTCGTGGCGAAGCGCAGATCCACGTAGCGCAGGTGCTCGAGCCCTTCGATCGGGGTCAGATCCTCGATCTCGGTGAAGCCGAGGAAGATGTGGGTCAGGTGCACGCACTCGGGGAGGACCGAGAGATCGGCCTTGGACATCGTCTCCTCGATCGTGTCCATCCACTCCTCGCCCTCCTCGGGGTTCTCGCGTCCCCAGGTGACCCACCAGGTGTCGCCCCAGGGCGGATCGAACACGGCGCACTTCTCGCGCACCTCGTCCGAGACCTCGGGCGGGGGCTCGGGATCCTCCTCGGGGGCGGCCTTCTCGGCGGAGGCCTCGGCTCCCGCATCGGCCGCCTCCGGCTTTGCGGCGTCCGCGGCTGCGGCCTTGTCCCCCGTCTTCTCCGCGGGCCGAGCCGCGGCCTTTCCGGGGCTGGCCTTGCCCTCCTCTGGGGAGGTGGTCTGCTTGGATTCACCGCAGCCGGCGAAAAGCGGCAAAGCGACGAAAAAAAGCGTTGAAAACGAATTCGGTTTTGGCATCCGTATATCTCCCTCGCTTGCGTTACCGGCAATATGCCACTTGCGGCGGCAAGCGCAAAGTGCCACGGTTCTTTCGTGACCGCGGATTCGAGCCTTGGCGATCCGAGCGCCCGCCTCGCGGCCCTTCGTTCCGAGTGGGACCGCCACGCCGAGGTCTACGACGAGATCTACCGCGGCTCCGAGGATCGGCGGCTCTCAGAGGAGCTCGCCTTCCTCTCGTGGGCCTTCGCCGAGCTGGCCGCCCGGCCGGTGGAGCGCGTGCTCGACCTGACCGCGGGCACCGGCCTGCAGTCGGCGGCGCTCGCCGCGCGGGGCTACCGGGTCACCGCGGCCGATCTGAGCGGCGAGATGCTGGAGCGCTGCCGGGCGCGCGCCGCGAGACGGGGCGTCGAGCTGGAGCGCATCGTGCGCCGCGCTGCGCACGAGACCGACGAGCCGGACGAGTACGACGCGTGCATCAGCTGCTTCGCCGGTTTTTCGCACATGCTCGACGATCGGGAGGTCCGCGCCACCTTGGCCGCCGTGCACTGTGCCCTGCGGCCGGGCGGGGTGCTCGTCTTCGACGTGGTCAACCTGCTGGAGGACGCGCTGTCCGCGCCCGCCGGGTCTGTCGAGCGCAGCGGGGAGACCGCCGCCGGCGGACGTTTTCGCACCGTGCTGGACAATCGATACGACACCTGGCGCCGCACGGTCAGCTTCAGCGAGGAGACGACCGTGGAGAGGACCGGCGCGGAGCCCGTAACGGTGCGGGCCGGCTTCACCTACCGCGGTTTCACGCGCGAGGAGCTGCTCGCCCTGCTCGGCGAGCTGCCGTGGGCCCGCGTTCGCGCCTTCAGGGGCTACGGCGACCGCGGCGAGAGCGGCGAGACGCGCGTCTACCGGCTGGTCTTCGCCGCGCTCAAGGCTTGACTCCGACGCCCGGGGCTCGACCTCGAGCCGCCCGGCTTGCCAAGAGACCGATTGGCGAATAAGCCGTTGATCGGACCGGGAGGGCTCCGAGGAGCCCCGACGACGCAAGCGAGCCGATGAAACAGTCCGAGCGCGACTCGAGGGTCGAGAGGCATTTTCGCATCGCCGGCAAGAGATCCTTTTGCATCGCCGCCGCGGCGGTGCTGCTCGCGGCCGCTTTCGTCGGCATCTGGATGCTGCTCGTCCCCCACGTCGAGAACGTGCCGAGCGTCTACCGCCTGGCGGTACGGCGCGCTCCGGTCCGCCAGGTGGACCCCCGCCTGGCTTGGACGCTGGCCGGCCTGTCGCTGGCGGCCGTCGCCGTCGGCGCCGCGGCGAGGCTCGCGATCGAGAGGAGGACCATGCGCTGATGGATCTGGGAGCCCTGATAAAATCCGTGATCTACGTCGTGTCGAGCTCGCTGCTCTACCCGACTCTGCTGCTGCTCTCTTTGCTCAGCATCTGGATCCTGTTTCACGCCGGAGGATTCGTGGCCGAGTGGATCGAGCGGATCCGGCTGCGAAAGCCCAAGACGTCCGAGCTGGCCGCCGCGCTGCGGGACGAGGAGATTCAGCGCGGGCTTTCGCTTCGCACGCGAGCTTTCTTGTCCGATCTGCGCAAGTTGCTGGCCGGCGATCACTCCCCGCGCGAGGCGCTGGTGGCCGCGCAGCTGGACGAGGCGGTGGCTCGCGCCTACAAGTCGCTGGACCGGGTGCGGCTCGTGACCCGGATCGGGCCGGGCCTGGGGCTGATCGGTACGCTGATTCCGATGGGCACGGGGTTGGCCGCGCTCGGAGAGGGGGACCTGACGCGGCTCTCGTCGGACCTGGTGATCGCCTTCACCACAACCGTGGTCGGACTGGCGCTGGGGATCACATCGTTTTTCTTCTACACCCTGCGCAAGCGCTGGGTCGACGAGGACGTGCGCGCGATGGAGCTCGCCGCAGAGCTGCTTAGCGGCGACGAGGACGACACGGCGAAAGGAGACGTCTGATGCGCTACGTGGGAAGGACGAGACGGCGCGAAGACGAGGCGGGCGGCGACGACCCGCTGACCGGCGTGGCCAACCTGTTCGACATCGGCCTGGTCTTCATCGTCGGTCTGCTGGTGATGCTGTTCAACGTCTTCAGCCTGCACGATCTGCTCGATCCCGAGTCCGAGGTGACGATCACCAAGAAGGTCGACGACGAGGAGCTGGAGATCATCACCAAGAAGGGTACGAAAATCGAGGCGCGCAAGGTGACCGAGAAGAAGGCCAAGGGGCGTGGCGAACGCCTCGGGATCGCATATCGCCTCGAGGACGGATCGATGGTCTACGTCCCCAACTGAACGCTATGGCTGAGTCGTCTGCATCTTCCCGCCCGCCTCGCCCCCGGTCGATCGCGGCCCTGCTCGCGGTTGCGATCGCCGCCTCGGTCTGCGCCGGACCGCCCGCCTCGCTGCCGGTCTCCGGCGCCGCAGACGCGACGCCCGAGGGCGGCGCCCGGCGAATCGTCTCGCTGGTGCCGTCGGTGACCGAGACGCTGTTAGCTATCGGCGCCGCAGAATCGGTGGTCGGCGTGACCCACCACGATCGATCGCCGGCCGCGGTGCACGCCAAGGCCGTGGTCGGCGGCTTCGCCGCGCCTTCGTTCGCGGCGATCGAGGCGCTAGACCCCGATCTGGTGATCGCATCGCGGATGCACGCCGGGCTGAGCGAGCGGCTGCGCGCGGCCGGCCTCGAGGTCGTCGCGATGGACGACACCGATCTCGAGGCGTTCTACGAAAGGACGCTCGCGCTGGGCGAGCTGACCGGAAAGACCGAGCGGGCGCAAAGGCTCGTAGACGAGATCCGGGCCCGCTTCGAGCTGCTGTCCCGCAAGCTGGACCGCATCCCCGAGGACGAGCGCCTGCGAGTGGCCCGGCTGATGGGCCTCGAGGGTCCGACCGCGCCGGGTGACGACTCCTTCCAGGTGGACTACATCCGCGCGGCGGGAGGAATCCCTCCGCGCTGGGGAGAGGACGGAGCGGTCGCGAACCCCTCGGCCGAGCAGTGGCGAGCTTTCGACCCGGAGGTGATCTACGCCTGCGGAGACGGTATCGACTGGCCGGCCCGGCTGAGGGACGACGCGCGCTTTCGAGATCTGACCGCCGTGCGCGAGGAGCGCGTCTACAGCTTTCCCTGCGCGCTGACCTGCCGCACCTCGGTGCACGCGGCGGACTTCGCAGAGTGGCTGGCCGCGACGATCTACCCGCGGAGGCTGACCTCCGACGAGACCCGGCTGCGGGACGATCGCGTACTTTCGCAAAGCGCGATCCGGATCCCCTTCGCTTACGTCGAGGAGGCCCGAGTGGCGCGCTCGGCGATCGACGACTTCGAGCATCGCTCCCTGGTACTGGAGCTGGCCGAGCCGATGCGGGTGCTCTCCTCGCTGGAGGGATCGCGCGAGCGGGTGAGCGCCGTGGTCGACCACGCTCTGCACCCCGCGGCTTGGCAGGAGCTTCACCGGGTTGGCCCGCGGGCGATGTCCAAGCGCGTCTGCGGGTTGCTCGGTCTCGAGAGCGACACGACCGCGGTGCTGCACACCGGGGCCGGGCTGGAGAATCTCGCCGTGGTCGCAAAGAGCCACGGGGACCTCTCCGTGGTCGCGCTGGTCACGGCCGGAGTGGAGTCCAACGCGATGCGCGCCGGCGAGGACGAAGGCTGCTGGATCGAGCCGGGAACGATCAACGTGATCCTGCTGGCCAATCGGCGCCTGACTCCACGGGCGATGGTGCGGGCCGTGATCGCTGCCACCGAGGCCAAGACCGCCGCGCTGCAGGATCTCGACGTGCGCAGCGCCTATACGCCCCTGGCCCAGGCGACCGGGACCGGCACGGACAACGTCGTCGTGGTCGAGGGAGCCGGCTCGCCGGCGGACGGCGCCGGCGGCCACACCAGGCTGGGCGAGCTGATCGCCAGGGCGGTCCGCGAGGCGGTCCGCGAGGCAATAGTCCGCCAGAACGCGCTGAGCGCAGACCGCGGCGTTTTCGCGCGCCTCGACGAGCGGGGCCTGGGTGTCGCGGAGATGGGCGAGCGCTACCTCGCCGGACGGACCGATAATCTCCGGCGGGCCGTGCTCGCGCTGGAGCGCGCCCTGCTCGATCCGGCCGTCGCCGGGATGGTGGAGTCGGCGCTGGCGCTGGCCGACGCCGAACGTCGCGGCCTGGTCGGCGATCTCGCCGCGTTCGGCCGCGCCTGCCGCGAGACAGTGGCGAAGGCGACCGGCGTCGAGCCGCTGCCTTCGATCGACGCGGTCCCCGCCGGCGAGCTTCCCGAGCCGCTGGAGCAGGTGCTGGAGGCGTTGATATCCGCGGCGCTGAGCAGCGCCGGGCGCGCGGGCAAAGCGCCCGCCGCCGAGGCGCCAGGCGCGGAGCGCTGCGGCCCGTGAGCGGGAGGATGCCAGGGGCGCTGGCCGGCGCGACGCTGGCCCTGGCCGTGCTGACCGCCGCCGGCGGTGCGTCGGCCGAGGAACTGGTCGCGCTGCTCGTCTCCCAGTCGGACACCTACGTTGTCACCAAGGGGATCAAGAGCGCCGAGCTTCCCGACGGCGTACGCGCCGAGCTGTTCACTCCCGAGCGGCTCGCCGGCGACGGCGAGGCGGACGAGCGCCTGCGCGGCGCCGAGGTGATCGTCGTCGACGTGATGGTCCGCGAGCTGGTCGATCACCTGCTCGAGAACGTTCCGTTGGAGGGCAAGCGGATCCTGGCCGTGCGCGGCTCCCGCGACGACGCCCGGCTGGCCGGGGCCGGGATCGTTTTCGACGACGCGATCATGGAGTATTTCGATCATTTCTCGTCGGACAACGTGGCGAGCCTGATCGAGCGCGTCGTGCAGCGCAAGCTGGACGACTCGGTCAGCTACGATCCGGTCCGCGAGCTGCCGAGCCTGGGCGTGCACCACCCGGACGCGCCGCGCGACTTCGAGGACGCGGACGAGTACGTGCGGTGGTGCTCCGGACGCGAGGGGTTCGACCCGGACGCGCCCTGGATCGGAGTCATGACCTACTCGACCGCGGTGATCGAGGGGCACGTGGAGATGCTCGACCGGGCCGTGCGCCGCCTCGAGCGGGAGGGCTACAACGTGCTGGCCGCCTTCGGTCGCTCCGAGCGGATCCTGGAACGGCTGTTGGTCGACGCCGAGGGAGACTCGCGGGTCGATCTGGTGCTGGCCTGCTCGCTCAAGTTCCGCTCCGCGCTCGACGAGGCGGTGCGCGAGGCGGTGCGTCGCCTGGACGTGCCGGTGATCAACGCGATCGTCACCTACTACAGCAGCGTGCCCGAGTGGCGCGAGAGCCCGCGCGGGCTGGCCGGAATGGAGGTGGCCTGGGCGGTGGCCAACCCCGAGCTGACAGGGTTGATCGAGCCGTCGGTGATCGGCGGCAAGGTCGAAAGCGAGGATCACTCGACCGGCAACCGCGTGTTCGTCACGAGGATGGTACGCGACAACTTCGAGCACCTGCTGGGTCGGATCCGCGGCTGGCTGCGGCTGGCGCGCAAGCCCAACGCCGAGAAGAAGATAGCGATCCTCTTTTACAACAACACCCCGGGCAAGCAGAGCATCGGCGCCAGCTATCTCAACGTCTTCGCCAGCCTCGAGACGATCCTGGCGCGGCTCGAGGCCGAGGGCTACGCGGTCGGATCGCGCGAGGATCTCGACGCCGAGACGATTCGCGATCTGATCGTCCGCTCGGCGCGCAACGTGGGCAGCTGGGCTCCCGGCGAGCTGGAGGAGATGGTCGCGGCGGGGCACGTGGCGCGGCTCCCGCTCGAGAGATACCAGGCGTGGTTCGACGAGCTGCCCGACGAGTACCGCGACGGCGTGCGCGAGCAATGGGGGAGCGCCGCCGACTCGGAGGTGATGATCAGCGAGGAGCGGGTGCTGATCCCCGCGATCGAGCTGGGCAACCTGGTGCTGATGCCCGAGCCGTCGCGCGGCTACTCCGATGATCCGCTCAAGCTCTACCACTCGCCGACGCTGTTTCCGCACCACCAGTACACCGCGGCCTACCTGTGGCTGGACGAGGTGTTCGACGCCGACGCGCGGATCCACCTCGGCACGCACGGCACCCACGAGTGGCTGCCGGGCAAGCAGGCCGGCCTCTCGACGAGCTGCCCTCCCGAGGTGCTGGGCACGGACACGCCGAGCCTCTATCCCTACATCGTCGACGACGTGGGCGAGGGCATCCAGGCCAAGCGCCGCGGCCGCGCGGTCGTGATCGACCACCTCGTCCCCCCGCTGGTGCGCTCCGGTCTCTACGCCGAGTACCGCACGCTCAAGCAGAAGATCGGCCAGGCTCGGGCCGCGGCCTCGCTGGATGCCGAAACCGCCAGGCTCAAGCTGGCCGGGGTCGAGCGGCTGGCCGCCGAGCTGGGCGTGCTGAAGGACCTGGGCCTCGAGAGCGTCGCGCCCGGCGACCTGGTCGACCTCGAGAGCTACCTGGCCGAGATCGGCGCCGACTTCCTGCCCTACGGTCTGCACACCTTCGGTCGCTCTCCGCGGGGCGACGCGCTGGAGGAGACGGTCGCGGCGATCCGCGAGCAGAACCCGGACGCGCCGCGAGGGGAGCTGATCTCCGGGCTCGAGATCTCGGGCGAGCGCGAGATCGAGCGGCTGGTGGCCGGGCTCGAGGGCCGCTTCGTACCGGCCGGCCGCGGCCACGATCCACTGCGCAACCCGGGAGCGATCCCGACGGGCAAGAACTTCTACGGTTTCGACCCGGACCGGATTCCCTCCCGCGAGGCGTTCGCCCTCGGCCGCCGCGCCGCGGAAAAGATGCTGGCCCAGCGGCGCGGGCCGGACGGTGAGCCGCCCTCCAAGGTGGCGCTGGTGCTGTGGGCCACCGAGACGATCCGCAACGAGGGGATGAACGAGTCGACGGCGCTGTGGCTGATGGGGATGCGGCCCACCTGGGGCGCCGGCGACCGCGTGACCGGGGTCGAGGTCGTGCCCGGCGCCGAGCTGGGACGTCCCCGGATCGACGTGTTGATCAACCCCTCCGGTCTCTACCGCGACCTGTTCCCCAACATGATCAGGCTGCTCGACGAGGCGGTGCAGAAGGCGGCGCGCCAGACCGACGTGGAGAACCTGATCGCGGCCAACTCGACGCGCATCCGCGAGCGGCTGATCGAGCGCGGCACCGCTCCCGAGCGGGCCGAGACCCTTGCGCGGATGCGAATCTTCTCCGAGAGGCCAGGCAACTACGGCAACCGGGTCGTGGAGGTGACCGGCGCCTCGGGGCTCTGGGAGTCCGACACCGAGATCTCGCGCGTCTACGAGCGCCACACCGGCTACGCCTACGGCGCCGGCGAGTGGGGCGTGCCGGCCCGCGAGCTGCTGGGTGACAATCTCTCCGAGGTAGACGTGGCCGTGCACTCCATCTCGTCTGCGCTGTACGGGACGATGGACAACGACGACATGTTCCAGTTCCTGGGCGGGCTGTCGCTGGCGGTGCGCAACCGCGCCGGCGAGGCTCCGGACACGGTCATCTCGCTGCAGCGCCGCGCCGAGGAGATAGAGATCGAGAGCATCGCACGCACCGTGGGCCGCGAGCTGCGCTCGCGCTACCTCAACCCGGCCTGGATCGAGGGGATGAAGGCCGAGGACTACGCCGGCGCCCGCGAGATGTCGAATTTCGTCGACTACCTCTGGGGCTGGCAGGTGACCGTGCCGGACGCGGTCGACGACGCCCGCTGGGACCAGACCTACGAGGTCTACGTCGAGGACAAGTACGAGCTGGGGGTGGAGCAGTTCCTCGACGAGTCGAACCCCTGGGCCCTGCAGTCGATCGCGGCCCGGATGCTCGAGTCGGCGCGCAAGGAGTACTGGTCGGCCAGCGAGGAGCAGAAGCAGCGCCTGGCCGTGGAGTACGTCGAGAGCGTGTTGGAGCACGGGCTGTCTTGCAGCGACAACACCTGCGACAACCCGCTCTTGCACAGCGAGATCATCGAGATCGCGAAGCCGCTGCTCGACGCCGAGACGCTCGAGCGCTTCCGCGCGGCGATCGAAAAGGCGATCCAAAAGACGCTCGAGCAGCAGACCGCCGAGCTGGAGCAGCTGAGAAAAGAGCTGATCGAGGGCTTCGAGCGCGAGTCGATGCCGGCCCGAGTCGACGGCTACGAGATGGAGAAGATCGAGCGCGAGCCGATCGTGGACAGAGGGCCGCTGGGCAATGCCCTGTGGTGGGCCGCCCTGCTGGCCGCCGCAGTGATCGCGATCTTCCTGATCGGAGCGACAACCACCCGCCGCTAACCTCTAACCTCCGCCTCCCTTCGGCTCAAGGCCGAAGACAGTTTTCGGATGAAAGAGGTCCTTATGGCACCTACACCAGGAAGGAGACCATTCCTTGGCCACCGACGGAGCAATGAGATGAAGCTGCAGCCGGTCATTATCAGCATAGTCGCGGTTGCGATCGCCTCGTGCTGGCACGACTCCTCGGCCGGAACCGACGGGGGCGCGGGCTCGGACGCCGACGGCGACTCGGACACGGACGCGGACAACGATGCGGATAGTGACGCTGACGCCGACACTGACACAGACGCCGACACGGAGACCGATACCGGCACGGGAACGGGAACGGGTGGGGATATTGACCTCGCTTGGGTATCGCTTCCAGGTGGGACGTTCCAGATGGGATCCGATTCCGTGTACCCCCCATGGAACTCTCCAGCGCATGACGTGACCGTGCCCGGCTTCGAGATGACAAAGACAGAGGTGACGGTGGCGCAGTACGCAAATTGCGTCGAGGCGTTTGCGTGTGCCGAGCCTGTTGCGAACACGGGAGAATCGAACTGCAACTGGGGCGATCCGGGCTACGAGGAGCACCCGGTCAACTGCGTGAGCTGGCATCAGGCCGTGTCTTTCTGCCAGTGGATCGGGGGGCGCCTGCCGAGCGAGGCCGAGTGGGAGTACGCCGCCAGCGGCGCGGGTCAGGATATCACCTATCCCTGGGGAGACGAACAGGCCAGTTGCGAATACGCAGTGATGTCCGAATCGGAGTATCCCTGGTATTCGGGCTGCGGCACCGAGCGCACCTGGCCTGTCTGCTCGAAGCCTGCGGGCAACACCTCACAGGGACTCTGCGACATGGCCGGAAACGTGTACGAGTGGGTTCAGGACGTGTTCCATGGTTCCTATGATTGCGACGCCAATCCCGACGAGGTGAACTGCGGCCAAGGCGGCACGGCTCCTACGGATGGCAGCGCGTGGGAGGGGAGCGGCGCCGGCCGATGTCTGAGAGGCGGATGTTTCGTCAGTGGCTTCCCAGATGATCTCGTTTCGCTTCAAGTGACAATGCGCCAAGGCTACGAGGCTTCCCAACAGAGCGCTGCAGTAGGATTCCGCTGTGCACGGGACGGTATGTAGCCACGCAAGACTCGCCCCTCATATCGACTCAGAGCCGAAGACAGGCAAGTACCGCCGGAGCGCCGGCTCCGTTTCGTCCGGC
>CAZHCG010000092.1:0-20218 GCA_964530995.1 uncultured Myxococcales bacterium | reverse complement strand
TCCGCGGCGCTGTCCCGCGGGGATGAACCCCGCGGCCACGAAGCCCGCCCAAGCCCCCGGCTCGGGCGGGCAGCCCCTTCGGGGCGACACCCCGACGGCTCGATCCGCCGGTCAGGTCCGAAGACAGGGGAGCGGAGAGTCAGGAGCCAAGCCCCTACGACATCCGGGAGATGATCCGGGCCTTCGACAGACAGCGAAGAGCGATCCCGACGCTGCTCTTCTCTCGCCGGAGATCGCCCGCAGAGCGAGCGCTCGAAGCCCGCCTGGCGGCCGACGACCTTTTCGAGTGTACACACACAAACAGGCTCCGACACCGAGCCAGCAAACAGAGCGGTGTCGGCCAGTCTGCGCGGGCTGGGGCTGGGCGAGAGCCAGGTGCGCCTTGCGGCCACCCTCGTTTGACGTTCCCTTGTTGACGCTCCGCCGGGGCTGAAATACGGTTCTGCCATGTCATCGGTCACCTACAGGGATGCCGGGGTCGATATCGACGCCGGCGGGGATCTCGTGCGCCGGATCGGCCCGGCGGTGGAGTCGACGCGTCGTCCCGAGGTTCTCTCCGGCGTGGGAGGTTTCGCCTCGCTGGTGCGGCTGCCCTCCGGCTACCGCGAGCCGCTCTTGGTGTCGGGAACCGACGGCGTCGGCACCAAGCTCAAGATCGCCTTCGAGCTCGACGAGCACCGCAGCGTCGGGATCGACCTCGTCGCGATGTGCGCCAACGACGTGCTGGCGATCGGCGCCGAGCCGCTGTTCTTCCTCGACTACTACGCCTGCGGACGGCTCGAGACCCGGGCCGCGGCCGCTGTCGTGGAGGGAATCGCCGAGGGCTGCCGCCGCGCCGGCTGCGCGCTGGTGGGCGGTGAGACCGCCGAGCTGCCCGGCTTCTACCGGGAGGACGAGTACGACCTGGCCGGTTTCGTGGTGGGTGTGGTGGAGCGCGACGGCGTGATCGACGGATCGCGCGCCGCCGCCGGAGACGCCGTGATCGGGATTTCGTCGAGCGGTCTGCATTCGAACGGCTACTCGCTGGCGCGCCGGGTGGTGGAGATCTCCGGAGCCGGGCTGGGCGACACGCCGGATGGCCTCGATCGCCCGCTCGGCGAGGTGCTGCTCGAGCCGACGCGCATCTACGCGCGGCCGGTGCGGGCGCTGATGGAGCGGGTCGAGGTGCGCTCGTTGGCTCACATCACCGGAGGCGGCCTGGTCGACAACGTCCCGCGGACTCTGCCCGAGCGGCTCGGCGTCCGCCTGCGGGCGGGGTGGCCGGTTCCCGCGGTGTTCCGCTGGCTGGCGCGCAGCGGCCCGGTCGAGCCGGACGAGATGCTGAGGACTTTCAACATGGGGATCGGTATGACCGTCGTCGTTCCGCGCGACGAGGTCGACGAGGCTCTGCGGATGCTGCGCGAGCACGACGCGGACGCCCACCAGCTGGGCGAGGTGGTCGAGGTGGCCGACGGCGAGCCGCGGGTGCTGGTCGAGGGAGACGTTTGACCAGCAAGTACTACGACGCGGTGGTGCTGGGCACCGAGCTGGGTCCGCTGACGGCCGGAGCGCTGCTGGCGCGGCGGGGCCACCGGGTGCTGGTGGTCGGCCAGGGCGGTGCGGACGATTTTTACGACTGCTGGGGATACCGTTTTACTCGCCGTCCTTTTCTGCTGCCCTCCTCCGAGGCGCCGATTCTGCAGCGCGTCGTCGAGGAGCTGGGGCTCGGCCAGCTGCTCCAGCAGGTGCTGGAGTCGCCCGAGCCGCGGTTTCAAATCGTGGAGAAGAAGGCGCGCGTGGATGTCCGCGGCCGGCTCGAGGAGACCGCCGACGAGCTGTGCCGCGAGCTGGGGATGCGGGTCTCGCATGTCTCGGCCGCGCTGGAGCGCGCGGGAGGCCTGGACGGCGAGATTGGCAAGCTGCTGGCCAACGACCTGGTGATTCCGCCCGAGTCCTTTTTCGAGCGCAGGGAGTTTTCGCGCGCCGAGGTGCAGGACCCGTTTCGCGTCGCGCACGGCTCCGATCCGGTCATCTCCGTTCTCGGCGACGAACGTCTCGCTGACCTGGTCTCGATTCCGGCCCGCCAGGAGAGCGGGATGGTCTCCGGCATTCCGCCGCTGGCGCTGGCCCGCCAGATAGGGGGCTGGCTGTTCGGCTGCTGCGGCGTGCGCGGGGGACGCGACGGTCTGCGACGGCTCTTGTCGGAGCGGATCGTGGGCCAGGGAGGGGACCTTCAGCCGAGACGGCAGGTCAGCGAGGTGGTCGTGGAGAAGGGCCGCGTGGTCGGAGTGAGAATGGCGGGCCGCGAGGAGGTGACCGGCAGCCGGCTGGTGCTGACCGACCTGGCGTCCGGAGACATGGCTCCGCTGGTAGCGCCCGGCGCATGGACAAAGCGGTTCCGCGCGTTGACCGAGGACGAGCCCGACACCTGTCGCGGCTACTCGATCAACCTGGGGCTGGACGCCGAGGTCGTGCCGCGCGGAATGGCGGGCACGGTCTTCCTCCGCTGCGGGCCCGGGCTCGGTCCCGACCTGCTGCGGGTGGAGCGCGTGCCGCAGCCGGATGAAAAACGCGCCGCGCTGAACGTCTCCTGCGTGGTGGAAGACGAGATGGTCGCCTCGATCGAGAGCGGAGCCCTCAGGGACGAGATGCTCGACCGCATGCGCTGGCTGGTGCCCTTTTTGGACGACTACCTGCGCGTGATCCACTCGCCGTTCGATGGCTTCGGGCCGCTCGATCTGACCGGTTCCGCCGAAGGCGAGCCCCCCCCGATGCCGCACCGCGAGCAGGTTCCGCTCTGGCTGGTGCGCAGGCCGCCGCGAGACGGCGCGATCGGGATCGGGAACCTGCCGCATCGCACCGGGATCCGGGGTCTGCTGCTGGCCGGAGCCCAGGTGGTGAGCGGGTTGAGCGCGGAAGGGGAGCTGCTCGCCGGCTGGGGAGCCGCCCGGGTGGCGGGCAAGCTGGATCCAGGCCGCAGCAGGCTGGTCAGGTCGATGCGCTACCGGGTCGAGACGTAATCCCCCCGGCCCCCTTTGGTAAGAGGGGGCCGGGGGGATTTTCGGAATTCCCGCCAGTTTCTGATAGTTGTCGTCGTATGAGCGAGACCGATAGGGCCGTCACTCGGCGGGCCGGGGTCGTGGGGGCGGGCACTCTCGCCTCGCGCGTGCTGGGCCTGGTGCGCGAGGGCGTGATCGCGGCCTACTTCCCCACCGAGGCGATCGACGCCTACCAGGTCGCGTTCATGATCCCCAACTCGTTCAGGCGCCTGACCGCCGAGGGCTCCTTCTCCACCTCGGTCACCTCGGTCTTCTCCAAGATCTGGGCCGGCGGCGATCGCGCCGAGGCGCGGCTGTTCGTGCGCGCCACCACCGGCTTCGCCCTGATCTTCCTGCTCCTGCTCGCCGCGGCGGGCACCGCCGGCGCCGAAGGGCTGACCTGGCTGGCCGGCCGCGGCTTCACCGAGCACCCGGAGAAGTTCGGCCTCGCGGTGCGGCTGACGCGCACGATGTTCCCCTACGTGCTGCTGGTCAGCCTGACCGCGCTGGCGATGGGTTTGCTCAACTCCACCGGTCGCTTCTTCGCCCCGGCGTTCGCCCCGGTGCTGCTCAACATCTCGATCATCGGCTGCGCCGTGGGGCTCTCCGGCGCGATGCCCGAGCTGGGGCTCGATCCGATCTACGCGCTGGCGATCGGCGTGCTGATCGGCGGGGCGGCACAGGTTCTTCTCCAACTGCCGTCGCTGCGCAGGGCCGGTCTGCTGGTCCGTCCGATCGCGGCTTTCGGACATCCCGGGCTGATCAAGGTGCTGCGCATCACCGGGCCGATGGTGATCGGCGCGGCCGCCTACCAGGTGGGGCTGTTCATCTCGGCCTCGCTGGCCTCGACCCTGGGTCACGGCGCCGTGACCTACATCCAGTTCGCCACGCGCGTGATGGAGCTGCCGCTGGCCGTGCTGGTGATGGCGATCTCGACCGCGACCCTGCCCAGCCTGGCGGCGCTGCGCGGCCGGGGTCGCATCAAGGAGATGAAGGCCACCTACTCCCACGCCCTGCGGCTGGCGCTGTTCGTGGCCACGCCCGCGATGGTGGCGCTGATCGTGATCGCCGAGCCGGTGGTGGCGATTCTCTACCAGCGCGGTCTGTTCGATCACCACGACACGCTGCAAACGGCGGCGGGCCTGCGCTGGATGGCGGTCGGGATCTGCTCGGTGGCGCTGCTGCGCCAGACCGTGCCGGTCTTCTACGCGCTCGAGCGGGTGCGCCTCCCGGTGCTGATGACCGCCGTCAACATCGTGGCGTTCACCGTTTCGGCCGTTCTGCTGATGGGACCGTTCGCTCACGTGGGGCTCTGCATGGCGCTCTCGATCGCGGCCACGGTCCAGGCTCTGGGGCTGGTGCTGCTGCTGCGCAGAGAGATGGGCGAGCTGGGGCTCTTTCGCGTTTTTCGCGGCTGGCTCGCGATGCTGCTGGCCTCGCTGCCGATGGCCGCCGCGGCCTGGGGCGTCTGCCGGTTGGGGAGCTGGGAGGCGGGCGGAGGCTCGCCGCTCAACATCGGCGTATTGGCGCTGGCGGTGATCGCGGGCGCCGCGGCGTACGCGCTGGCGGCCGCGGCGTTGCGGATCGGAGAGCTGCGCGACCTCGTGTCGATCGTGTCGAGGAGGAGAGGATGAGCCGCATCGTCGAGACCGCGCTGGTCGGATCGAGCGGGCGGCCGGATCGACTCCCGGAGCCGTCGTTTCCCGAGGTGGCCTTTGCCGGTCGCTCCAACGTGGGCAAGTCCAGCCTGCTCAACAAGCTGTCGGGGCGCCGCAACCTGTTCGAGGTGAGCCGCACGCCCGGGCGGACCCGCACCGTGGTCCACGTCGAGGCCCGGCTCTACAGCGGCGCGCGGCTCTACCTGGTGGATCTGCCGGGCTTCGGCTACGCGCGGGTCTCGCACGGGGCCAGGGAATCCTGGGCGAGGACGATCGAGACCTACCTGCTGGAGCGCGAGACCCTGCACCTGGTGGTGGTGCTGGTCGACGCCCGCCGCGGACCCCAAGAGGAGGAGGCCGAGCTCTTCGACTTCCTCGCCGACGCCGGTCGTCCCGCGCTGCTGGCGGCGACCAAGCTGGATCGCGTGAAGAACAGCCGCCGGGTCTCCGCGATTCGCCGGCTCGAAGATCGGACCGGCGTGCCGGTGATCGGCACCAGCGCGGTCACCGGCCGGGGCGTGGATCGGCTGCTCGCGGAGATCGCGTCCCGCTGCGCGCCGGGAGGGTGAGCGATCTCAGCCGCCCGGTCCGCGGCGTCCCTGGAGCAGATCGATCACGATCGAGCGGCAGCGGTCCGCCAGCTCGGCCGCTTCGCGGGTGCGCAGCCCTTGCGTGGAAACCGGAGCTCCGAAGATCACCTCGGCCCGGCCGGGCCTGACGCGCCAGTCGCCGCGGCGGTTGATCGCGCGCCCGCCGCGGATCGCGAGCGGAACCACCGGGACGCCGGCCTGGATCGCGAGGCGGAACGCGCCGGGATAGAAGCGGCCCACGCTTCCGTCCAGCGTGCGCTGTCCCTCGGGCAGCACCACCAGCGAATCTCCCCGGCCCAGCATCTGAGCGGCCTTGCGCAGTCCGCGCGCGGTGACCAGGCGGTCCTCGGGATCGACCGGGATCTGTCCGGCGGCGGTGATCAGCGGGCCGAACAGCGGCCAGTCGAAGTGATCCGCGGCCTCGAGCGAGCGGGTGTAGTGCGGAATCGCCTGATAGATGACGAAGATGTCGAACAGGTTGACGTGGTTGACCACGTAAACATATGTTCCGTGTGCATCGATTGCGTCGCGGCCGCGCACCTCGACGCTGATTCCGGCCAGCGCCGGGACGGCTCGGGAGAGCAGCTTCAGCGCGCGGTCGACGCGGCGGGTGTCGGAGACGCGATCGACCGCCACGACGAAGGCGGTCCAGGCCGCGAGGTGCGGAATGCCCATCGACCAGGCGAGAGCGGATCTCAGCGAATCGATCAGGCCCGGCGGCCTCTGCTCCGAGGGGTCGCCGGGAAAGTCGGGCGACCGCGGGTCGATGTGGGGTGCGATGGACATCATCAGCTTCGTACCTCTCATGTTAGAAGCGATCAAGAGAGAGATGAAGCCGCCGGCGGGATTGTCGGGCGAAGCAGGGCATTGTATGTATGGTCACATTGGGTATTGTCGTGTCACTTCGTTTTTGGTACCGTATGGATAGCAGCGACGCGTACGAAACGTGCCGAAGATCGGCTCGTCTCCAGGAGCGACGCCGCGCGCGGCGTTCGCCGGACGGAGTTTTGTAGATGAGAATCAAAAGTGTCGACATCTCGGGGTTCAAGTCCTTCTGCGACCACACGCGCATCCTGTTCGACAGCGGGTTGACCTCGGTGGTCGGGCCCAACGGCTGCGGCAAGAGCAACATCGTGGACGCGATCCGCTGGGCGCTCGGCGAGCAGTCGGCGCGCCTGCTGCGCGGCAAGGGGATGGAGGACGTGATCTTCAACGGCTCGGAGACGCGCAAGCCGCAGTCGCTGGCCGACGTCACGATCACCTTTCACAACGACGACGGTCTCTCCCACCCCGACTACGTCGAGTACCCCGAGATATCCGTGACCCGCAGGCTGCACCGCGACGGATTCAGCGAGTACCTGATCAACAAGACGCCGTGCCGCCTGCGCGATGTGACCGACCTTTTCCTCGGCACCGGCGGCGGAGCGCGGGCCTACTCGATCATCGAGCAGGGCCGGATCGGGCTGATCGTCAGTTCGCGCTCCGAGGACCGACGCACGATGATCGAGGAGGCCGCGGGTATCACGCGCTACAAGGCGGCGCGCAAGAACGCCTCGCGCAAGATGGAGCAGACCAGGCAGCACCTGCTGCGCGTCGGCGACGTGGTCGCGGAGATGGAGCGCAGCCTCTCCAGCCTCAAGCGACAGGCCCGCAAGGCGGAGCGCTTCAAGCGCTATCGCTCCGAGCAGCGAGACCTGGAGCTGCACATCGCCAGCCACCGCTACCTGGAGCAGCGCTCCAGGGCGGCCGCGATCGGCGCGGAGCTGGCCGAGCGCGAGGAGGAGCACGAAAAGCAGCGCGGAGAGCTGGCCTCGGTCGAGGCCGAGGTGGAGCAGCGGCGCGTGGACGAGCAGCGGGATCGGGGCGAGCTGGACGAGGCCAAGGCGGCAGCGTTCGAGCTGGACAGCGATCTGCAGCGGATCGAATCCGAGATGACCCACCTGCGCGACACCCGCCAGCGGCTGGCGCGCGAGCAGGAGACGCTGGGCGAGCAGGAGGGCGACGCCAGGCAGCAGCTCGTCTCCCTGGACGAGGAGAGCGGCGAGCTGAGCGAGCGCCTGGCCGAGATCGAGCACAGCTCCGGCGAGCTGGAGGAGCGGCGGGTCGCGCTGGACGAGCGTCTGACCGCGGCGCGCGAGCGTCTCGCCGAGCTGGGTTCGACCTACGACGAGAAGCGCGACGCGGTCAGCAGATCCAGGGCCCGGATCGCGGCCTCCCAGAACGCCGCCGAGAACCTCGACGCGCGGGTTTCGGAGATCGAGGAGCGCCTGCGGACCTCCGGGCTGGCGCGCGGCGATCTGGAAGGCGGCATCCGTGCTCTGGAGGAGCAGGTCGCCGGGCTGACCGAGAAGTCCGGCGAGATGGAGGGCTCCCTGAGAGCCGCGGCCGGCACCGTCGACGCCGAGAGCCGGGCCTTCGAGGAGCTGCGGCGCGAGCTCGACGCCTGCGACTCGGAGCGGGCAGCGGTGCGAGACGAGCTGCAGAGCAAGGCT
Source organism: uncultured Myxococcales bacterium (assembly GCA_964530995.1). GTDB lineage: Bacteria > Myxococcota_A > Polyangia > JAAYKL01 > JAAYKL01 > CAZHCG01. The sequence continues at coordinate 12,461 of CAZHCG010000092.1, read as the reverse complement.
TCGCGCCTGGCCTCGCTGGAGGAGATGCACGAGGGGCTCGACCGTCACGATCGGGCCGTGCGCGAGGCCGTCTCGGCGCTGAGGGAGACAGAGGACGGCCCGCGCCACGAGGGATTGCTGGTCGACTTCCTGCAATGCCCGGAGCGCTACGAGGTGGCGTTGGCCGCGGCGCTCGGCGATCGTCTCCAGGCGCTGGTGGTCGAGGATCACCGGCGCGGCCTGGAGCTGCTCGAGTGGCTGGCCGCAAGGGATCTGGGGCGGGTGACCGCGATCGCCCGCAGCGACGAGCGAAGAGCGGTCGCCCCCCCGCGACCGGACGAGCTTCCCGGCGCGGAGCGGTTGCTGGACGAGATCCGGGTCCGCCCCGAGCTGGTCGCGGCGGCCGAGCGGCTGCTGGGCGACGTGCGGATCGCCGCCGACGCGGACGAGGCGCTGCGGCTGTGGAATGACAGCGGGCGCAGCCTGTCGATGGTCACCCTGGACGGCCAGCTGCTCGGTGCGGACGGCGCGATGCGCGGCGGTCGGGCCGGCTCTCCGGGAGCGGATCTGCTCGGCCAGAACCGCGAGATCCGCCGGCTCGGCGAGCAGGTCGAGCGGTTGCGCAGTCGTCACGAGTCGCTGGAGGAGAGGTTCGGCGAGATCAAGGCGGAGCTGATTCGCCGTCGCGACGCGGCCGACCGGGCCCGCGGCGAGGTGCAGCAGCACGAGATCCGGCTGGCCGAGACGCGCAAGGATCGCGCTCGGGCGCTGGACGAGCTGGCCGGGGAGAGACAGCGCCTCGAGATGCTGGACCGGGAGATCGCCCAGCAGCGCGAGATGCTCGACGGGGCGCGCGCCGATCGCGAGCGGGTGATCGCCGAGATCGGAGCGGCGCGGGAGGATATCGAGCGCCTGGAGCGGGCGCTCGCCGAGGACCGGCGAGCGATCGAGATCTGTCGCGAGGAGGTGGACGGTCTCTCGGCCGAGGCGGCGGACGTCCGGGTGAGAGCGGCCGGCTTCGAGCAGCAGCACCGGGCCGCGGTGGAGCGCTCCGGGCGGATCGCCGAGACGCGCGCCCAGCTCGCCGAGCGCCTCTCGCGCAGCGGGTCGCGCCGCGTCGACAACGCCGCCGAGGAAGGGCGGGCCGCCGGCCGGCTGGTCGTGCTGGGGGAGCGTCTCGCCGAGCGCCTGGACGCGGTGGAGCGCCAGCGCCGGGCCGTGGAGGCGGCGCGCCAGGCTCTCGATCGTACCGGCGAGGCGCTGGCCGAGGCCGAGGCAAGTCTGAAGCGGCGGCGGGAGCGGACGGACGAGACCGCCGAGCGCGTGGCGCGGATGAAGATGGGCGCGCGCGAGATCGTGCTGGAGACCGAGCACCTGGTGGAGAACGCGGCCGAGCTGTACGACGTCGACCTCCTGCAGGTGCTCGGCGACTACCACATGCGCCCCGGGCCGGACGAGCGGGCCCGGCTTCGCATCGAGGAGCTCAAGCGGCTGATCGATCGGATGGGAGCGATCAACCCGATGGCGATCGAGGAGTACGAGGAGACGCAGTTCCGCCACGCCGAGAAGGTCGAGCACAAGCAGGACGTGGAGCAGGCGCTCGAGGACCTGGAGCGAGCGATCAAGCGGATGGACGGCGACTCGCGCCGGATGTTCAAGGAGACGTTCGAGGCCGTAAACGAGCGCTTCCGCGAGATCTTCCCCAGGTTGTTCAAGGGCGGACAGGCCAGGCTGCTGCTGAGCGATCCGGACGATCTGCTGGCCACCGGAGTCGAGATCGTGGCGCAGCCGCCGGGCAAGCGGCTGGGCCACATAGAGCTGATGAGCGGCGGGGAGAAGGCGCTGACCGCGGTCAGCCTGCTGTTCGCGCTGTTCTTGCATCGGCCCAGCCCGTTCTGCCTGCTCGACGAGGTGGACGCCCCGCTCGACGAGGCCAACGTGGGGCGTTTCGTCGAGCTGCTGCGCGAGATGACCGACCGCTCGCAGTTCATCCTGATCACGCACTCCAAGGTGACGATGGAGAGCACCGACGCGCTCTACGGCGTGACGATGCAGGAGCCGGGCATCTCCAAGATGGTCTCGGTCAGGCTGGTTTCGGATGCGGAGCAGCGGGCCGCGGCCAGCGCCTGAGGGCGGCCGGGGGGGGGAATTTCTTTTTTCGTTGAACGTATGGCGGGGTCGGCGTGTCGAAGAGAGTGCGGGCGGCTTGTTTTGGCCCCCGCGCGGTGGTAGCTTTCAGAGGTCGCGAAAAGTGGTGCGTCGATGTCTCAGCGAGTCGGTACGGTTCTCGATGGCAAGTACGAGCTGACCAGCCTGCTCGGCGAGGGCGGGATGGGTGCCGTGTTCGAGGCGACCCACACCCTGATCGGTCGCCAGCTCGCGGTCAAGTTCCTCCACCCGCAGTTCGCCACCAGCGATGAGGTCATCGAGCGCTTTCACCGCGAGGCGCAGGCGGCGGCGCGCATCGGCCACGAGAACATCATCGACGTCACCGACATGGGGATGGCGGAGGACGGCGCGCCCTACATCGTGATGGAGTTCCTCGAGGGAACCGACGTGCGCGGCCTGATCGAGGAGAGCGGCGCGCTGCCGGTCAAGCGCGCCGCGCACATCATGGTCCAGGCGCTCTCGGCCCTGCAGGCGGCCCACGAGGCGGGGATCATCCACCGCGACCTCAAGCCGGACAACATTTTCCTGACTCAGAAGCGCACCAATCCCGACTACGTCAAGCTGCTCGACTTCGGCATCTCCAAGTTCCGCGCGCTCGAGACCGACGAGGTCAAGGGCCTCACGCAGACCGGGACCGTGCTGGGCACGCCGCACTACATGTCGCCGGAGCAGGCGCGCGGCGACCAGGATATCAGCGCGCGCTCGGACATCTACGCGATGGGGGTGATTCTCTACCAGATGCTGACCGGCCAGCTTCCGTTCGACGCGGCCAACTACAACGCGCTGCTGATCAAGATTCTGACCGAGGATCCGCCTCCGCCCGAGGATCTGGCGCCCGAGCTGCCCGAGGACGTCGTGGCGGTGGTCAAGCGCGCGATGGCGCGCGATCCGGCCGAGAGGTTCGAGGACGCCGCCGAGTTCCGGCGCCACCTGCTGCCGTTCGCGCCCGGGATGAGCGACCTGGGCACCGAGCTGAGCGCGGCCTCGCGCACCGAGATCCGCAAGGCGCTCTACAGCACGGCGACGCCGTTCGAGATGAGCCAGAGCGGGATCGGCAGGTCCAGGAGCAAGCTGCCCTGGGTTCTCGGCGGAGCCGCCGCGGCGGTGATCGGAGCCGTGGTGGCGGTCGTGCTCGCCGTGGGAGGCGGCGAGGATGCTTCGGACGAGCCGGGAGGCTCGAGCGAGAATCTCGCGGCGGCCGGAGGCGCGGTAGCGGCGGCGGCGGACGCCGGAGCGAGCGGGGAGGAAGAGGCGGCCGGCGAGGAGGATGATGCCGAACCGCCGGCGGAGTCCGAGGGCGCCGAGGAGGTCGGGGCCGAGACGGTGACCGTGGCGATCAGAGCCGAGCCCGAGGAGGCGGTGGTCAAGGTCGACGGGGTGGACGTGGGCTCCAACCCGTTCGAGGGGCCGTTCGTCAGCGGCGGGGAGCTGCGCACGGTCGAGGTCTCGGCTTCGGGATACCGCACCCACAAGGAGCTGGTGAAGTTCGACGAGGACAAGGATCTGTCGTTCTCGCTGGAGAAGCGCGCCGCCGCCCGCCAGCCGAAAAAGAGCGGGGGCAAGCGGGAGACGGTCTTGATAAAGAAAGGGAAGACCGAGAAGAAATCGGGAGGCGGCGCCAAGGCGGACGAGGGGGAGAAGAAGAAGCAGGCCGCCTCGGGCGGTGGGGGCAAGAAGAAGAAGGACGGACGCAAGATAGACTACGACGACCCCTGGAAGGACTGAACTTGTCTCCCCTGAAAAAAAGTGTCCGCTCTTACCTTTTTGCGCGGTGGCAGTAACGGTACAAAATACGACTTGATTCTATTTTTTTGTGCTGCAACGGCCGGAAATCCGCGAGAAACCACGGAGCCTCGCTCTCGATTGACCAGCGCTGCCGGTGGTTTCGGAGATCCGTCGCGGGTACTGCAAGGGTCGGCGCAAGGCTGAAGAAATACTCGTCGGATTCCAGCGCACTTCGAGTCTCCGCTGGTACAACGTTTGCAAATAAAAGTAGAGGCAGACTAGAATGACTGGTCGGGCTTCTGAAAAGGACCCGATCTGGCCCGGCTTGAACACCGCGGCTCGTGACGAGACGAAAGGCGAAGTGAGACATGGGTGAGCTACCGGGAGCGAGGAGATGGATATGGGTGCTCTCGTGGCTGCTGCTGGCGGCCCCGGCCTGCGACGAGACCGGCGAAGCGCCGGGCGGCGCGGAGACGAGCGCCGAAGGGATCGCGGCGGCCGAGATCGGGACCGCGGCGGAGCAGGGCACCGATGTGGATTCGGCCGAAGGTATCGACCGGGACGCGGCCGAGATGACCGAACGGTCGGAGGACGCTTCCGGACCGGTCAGCGATCCGTTCCTCTCGCCCGAATCCGCGGTGGGCCACGAGGCGATGACGAGGATGGCGCCCGAGGAGAAGCAGAGCTCCTGGGCCGAGGGCGTCTACGTCCGCGACGAGTGCTGCACCGAGCCCGGGCAGGCCGCCGAGTGCTGGGAGCAGGACGCGGACGACGACGGAGTCACCTGCGAGGTCAACGCCGATTGCCCCTCCGGCTCCTGCGATACCAGCACCGTTCCGGGGCTTTGCGAGTGCAGCGACGACGACGAGTGCAACGACGGCGTCTGCATCGACTCCGGCGTCTGCGGCCCCTCGTGGTGCAACGGTTACAAGATCTGCTCGTGCTGGGGCGGCTGCGTCTGGTGGCACGCCAACGATTCTTACACGCCCGAGGACATGTGCGACGCCCAGGATTTGTTCTGCTGCGACGGCGGGTATCCCTCGGATCCCACGGCGGGGGGATTCTGCTCCAACAGCTCGACCTGCGGCGAGGGGGAATGCGACGACTCGACCGACTGCACCGATCACGTGGGAAACGTCTGCGTGCAGGCGCTCTGCATGGACAACCAGTGTTTCTATCCCGCGGTGGATGCCGGCAACTGCGCCTCGGTGGTCAACCCGGGAGAGACATGGGCGGACCAGCCCTCGACCTGCTGCTGCAACGTGGATTCCGATTGCCCTGAAATGCCGTGCGTCGATGACGTGTATTGCGACATCGATCCGGGAAGTGGAACATATCACCAATGCATTTATGTCTGGGCAGCGGAAGGAGCCAGCTGCGAGGGCGAGGGCAGCGACCCGTTCGGGATTGACGACAACTGCGGCACCTGGGAGTGCACCGCTGTTCACGAGTGCGTAGAGGTGCCTCACGACGGCGATCCGTGCGACGCGGCCAGCGGCGGCCCCGGCGGAGACAACGACGATTGCGGAGAGTACTACTGCCAGGGCGTCGATTGCGTCGAATTCTTCGACGCCGCCGGCTCGGCCTGCCCCAACGACCAGGCAGAGCCGGACGACGACTGCGGCTGGTGGGGCTGCGACGGGGGCGGCAGCTGCGTGGAGTACTACGACGCGGTGGGAGCGGCCTGCCCCAACGACCAGCCGGAGTCAAACGACGATTGCGGCACCTGGGGCTGCGACGGCTCGGGCAGCTGCGTGGAGTCCCATGACGCGGCGGGCACGATCTGTCCCAACGACCAACCCGAGCCGAACGACAACTGCGGCGACTGGGCCTGCGACGGGGGCGGAGACTGCATCGAGTACACCCATCCCGGTGTTGCCTGTGACCAGGGTAGCGGCGGCGAGCCCGGACATATCAACGACGAGTGCGGACAGTGGATTTGCCAGGCCGACGGCGACTGCATCGAGAACACGGCGTTGTTCGACGGCGCTCCCTGCACGCTTGCGGGCGACACCGAGTGCAACTACGGCGTCTGCGATTCGGGAGCCTGCATCGAGCAGTTCGAGCCCGTGGGCACCGCATGCAACTCGGCGGCCAACGACGATTGCGGCACCTGGGCGTGCGACGGCTCGGGCGGCTGCGTGGAGAGCTTCCTGCCGGTTGGCACGGCCTGCCCCAACGACCAGCCCGAGGCGAACGACAATTGCGGATCGTGGGCATGCGACGGCTCGGGCAGCTGCGCTGAGAGCGCGCACCCCGGCGTGGCGTGCGATTCTGCGAGCGGCGGTCCGGGAGGAGCGAACGACAACTGCGGCAAGTGGTTCTGCGACGGCTCGGCCAACTGCGTCGAGCAGACCGCCGCATACGCCGGAGCGGCTTGCGACGCGGCCAGTGGAGGTCCGAGCGCCGAGAACAACGACAACTGCGGAACCTGGCTGTGCGACGGCTCGGGAGGTTGCGCGGAGAGCTACCATTCGGGCGCGGCGTGCGACATGGCCAGCGGCGGTCCGGGAGGAGCCAACGACGACTGCGGCACCTGGGTCTGCAACGCCTCGGGAGGCTGCCAGGAGGTCACGGGGCCTTACGACGGCAACTACTGCGGCGGCACCGGGACGGTCGATCCGTGCGACGACGTTCGGTGTCTGAACGGAAACTGCGACGATTACGATCTCATTCCGGGCGATATCTGCGATCCGGGCGGCGATCCGGATTACTGCAACGAGTACGCATGTAACAACGCGCACCAGTGCGTGGACAACGGTCCGGCCTTCCCGCCGCCGAACGGCAGCTACGAGGACTGCTCGCCGGGGAACGACATGGGAACGGTGAGCGGGACCAGCAACTGGTACGAGGACAACGCCTGCGCAGACGATAACTACGACCCGGACACGAGCGGGCGGTTCGGAACCTGTCCGGCGCAGAGCTATGCCGATTACGTTACTCATTACGACGTTTTCGTGGGCAGCGGCTACACGATGGATCACCTGGTGGCGCGCTTGCAGCGGCAGGATACCGCTGCCGTCGATCGTTCCAACAACGATTCATGGGATCCCTACATGTATTCGTACGGTCAGAGCAGTTTGTGCGGCTCCGGCGCGTACCAGTACACCTGCAACGACGATTGCGACTACTCCAACACCAACTACTCTGGAGCGGGGTCGGACTGCACGTCCCTCGGCGCTCAGAATTCGTCGCTGACGCTCGGCCCGTGGCCGTTGAGGGACAACCCCACCACGGCCGACTCGGACGGCTACACCACGGACAACACCTGGGACGGCTCGGTGGCGGTCGACTCCAGGCTCTCCTCGGGTCCGTACCCGGAGGGCGGCGAGTTCAGGCTGCGCCTGACCAAGGAGGCGCATCAGAACGATGATTGCCGCAACACAGCCTCTTACGTGGCCGCTCCGATAATCGCCAGCGATCCGACCTACGGCTTCTGGCGCGATCGCTGGCGCGGCACGACCAGCGGGTACGACAACTACCGCAACGTGATGGCAATCGCGAACCAGAACAATTGTGATGGTTTTGGGACCGTCGCGGGCATCACCAGCGCGTTCTTCCGTTTGGACTTGGAAGCAGGGGTATCGGCCAGCGGGTGGCCGCACAGGTACAAGATATGGACCGATCCCAACGGGACGGAGACACTGATCAACGTGCTGGCCCTCTGGGGCGGCTCGGACAGCCAGTGCAACCTGTCCGGGAGCGGCGCCTGCGACAACTCTCCCTGGAACCGGCCCCAGGAGCACATCTTCCAAGGCGGATACGAGGGCTGGCTGGAGGTGTCGAACCGCTGGTCCGGCCAGCAGGGAACCTACGAGCTCAACGTGCTGCGCTCCCCGCGGCCGTTCTTGGGCTTGACCGAGCAGTTCATGGGAGAGAGCGCGGCCGACGCCTGCGGGGACATCTCCGCCGCTTCGGCGTGGACGCTTTACGGTTACCGACTGGATTTCATTCCTACCAACGACGCCCTCGAGGGATATGCGGTGCGGTCGACCAATGTCGGGCCCGGCAACTGGTTGGTCAACCCGTACTCCCACGCCTTGCGCTGCAAGGGTGCGGCATGCGCCAACAACCCACCGGGGGCTTTCCCCTTGCCGTTCACAGTTCCGTACAGCGGAGGTTTCTACCGCTATTACAGGATCGATCCGGCCGGGAGAATCGATTTCACCAACGACAGCGGTCTGGGGGGAAGCTACGATCGAGAGCCCGACTCCTACGATCAGACCATCACCTATGCGCCCTCGCTGATCCCCGCCTGGGGCGGGCTGATTCCGTGCTGGTGCTCCGAGACCACCGGCGGAGGCTGGGGGATGCCTCCCGAGTGGAGCGGAAGCTGTCACCACGACGACGATGGTCACGACGGAGAGGGCTGGATTCGCTCGGGCACTGCGGTCTACGAGAATCAAACCGTGGAGGTGATCACCTGGAGCGGCTTCGACAGCTATGTCAATCCGTGGGGCTACGACGAGGATTGGGGCGATACCGAGTGCAAACGGAGCTCATCGGATGAGACATTCGAGTTCCAGGTGATAGTTTTCCCGGATGGCCAGGTGACCTACTACTACAGGTCGACGGAGTGGGAGACGGCGATGGTGCTCGACTGGACGGCCTGGTCGGTGGGCGTCCAGGGCACCCGGCACGCAACCAGCGATTGTCCGGACGGCGGGGACGCGTGGTGCGATACGCACATGGGTGCGAGCCCCGGAGAGCTCAAGTGTGATTACGAGACCGACGATTACAATACGTACACGCCCGGACGCCGATGTATAAACCCGGAGGAAGATTTGTACACCGGTATCGCCGGTAGCTGGAACGGAGGCTTGTGATGCGACACGCCAACGACGAGCCCAAGCGCGTGAGCGAAGCGGGAATGCTGCTCTCCTGCGTCGCGATGTTCGCCTTCGCGATGCTCGCCGGCTGCGCCGAGTGCGAGACCAGCGCTGATTGCGGCATGGGGGAGGTCTGTATCGACGGCGTGTGCAAGAGCGCTTCGGACGGAGACGTCGACGGCGACACCGACGCCGACACCGACGCGGATACCGACGGCGACACCGATGCCGACACCGACGCGGATACCGACGGCGACACCGATGCCGACACCGACGCGGATACCGACGGCGACACCGATGCCGACACGGATGCGGATACCGATTCGGATACGGATACGGACGTCTGCGTGGATCCCCAGACCGACTGCCCGGACGACGGGAATCCCTGTACGGGTTGGAAGTGCGAGGAAGGGGAGTGCGTCGAGGTTCTGCTCAGCGACGTGTCGTGCGACGAGAGTCCTGACGAGTGCATCGGAGGTACTTGCCAGGACGGCGTCTGCGTCGAGGAGCCGCTGACAGGCACTTCGTGCAGCTACGACGACAACCCATGCACCGAAGATGTCTGCGACGACGGAGAGTGCACCGCTACCCCGCTGAGCGGGATACCCTGCGATTTCGACGACAACGAATGCACCGAGGACGTGTGTCTCTCCGGCGAGTGCACCGGGCTCGCCAACAAGGTAGGAGAGTCCTGTACCGACGACGGCAACAGCTGCACCAGCGATCTTTGCGATTCCGACGGGCAGTGCTCGCATCCCAATCTCTCGTACGGTTTCGAGTGCGCCGACGACGGCTACGAGTGCACCTCGGACTACTGCGACGGCGCGGGGACCTGCATTCACCAGGCTCTGGCCTACGGCGCCGACTGCAGTGGCGATGGCAACGAGTGCACCGGCGACGTCTGCGACGGAGAAGGAGCGTGCATCCACCCGAACCTGGGCAGCTCCGTGGCCTGCAGCGAAGACGGCAACGAGTGCACCAACGATTTCTGCGACGGAGAGGGAGACTGCGGAATCCCGATCAGCGGGGTATCCTGCACGGATGACGGCAACGAGTGCACTGATAACGTCTGCGACGTCGGAGTATGCGTGGGAAATCCGTTGACGGGCGGGGCATGCACTCCGGACGGCAACGAGTGCACCGCCGACATCTGCTACGCGGGAGTCTGCGGCCAGCCGCTGACCGGATCGGAGTGCACCTACGACGACAATGTCTGCACCGAGGACACCTGCGACGACGGAGAATGCGTGGCTGTAGACGTTATTGACAGCACGCCGTGCGAAAACGGCTCATGGTGCGATGGTCAGGAGCAGTGTTTCTCGGGCGTCTGCGAGTACCTCGAGGGCTCGGCGCCCTGCGAGCGGCTTGAGCCGTGCAAGGACGGTCTCTGCGAGGAGCCGGAGGTCGGCGAGGACGAGGGGGTCTGCGACATAGACCTGCTGGACGGAGAGAGCTGCGACGACGGGGACTGGTGCAACGGCCCCGATCTCTGCGAGACGGGCGTCTGCGTTCACGGCCCCGGCCCCTGCGACGAGACGGCGCACGGGATTTGCGAGGAGGTGGATTGCGACGGAGTCGACGAGCAGTGCGATGTTGTCGCCGTCGAGGACGGGCTGTCTTGCGCCGACGACGTGATCTGCGACGGCGAGGAGGTCTGCGAGGGAGGCGAATGCGTGGCCGGGATCGGCTACTGCGAGGACTTCAACGATTGCCGCGAGTACGCCTGCGACGAGGACACCGACGGTGCCTGGTGCACCGAGATGGGTTTCGCTCCCAACGGGACGGTTTGCGAGGTGGACAATCCCTGCGCCGGAACCGGGACCCACCAGTGCCTGGAAGGGACCTGCGCTTACGGCGAGAACCCGGCCTGCCCCCTGTGGGCGGACGCCGATTTCTGCACGTCGTACCTGAGCTGCGAGCCGGACGGGATGGGAGGTACGGACTGCGTTTTCGAGATCACCCAGTTCAACGGCGGCACGCTGGATTGCGGCGACAACAATTCCGCCTACTACAATACGACCTCGAGCCCCAACGAGCTGGCGAGCTACCAGAGCACCGCCTGCCAGGGGAATTTCAGCGGAGGCGAGGAGATCTACAAGATAGACGTGGCGCAGGGAACCGACTACAGCCTTTACCTCGCCACAGATGCGTCCATCAGCGGCGAGAGCCTCAAGATGCTGATTCTCGGGGACGCTTGCAGCCCGGACTCCACCTGCTTGGATGCTTCGTGGGAGAACACCGAAGGATACCAGCAGATTGATCGAACCGCGCCCGCCGGGACCGAGTACGTGGTGCTGGACGGTCTCGACGGAAATCGGGCCAAGGGATTCATAGTGATTCAGTGCAATTGATCGCCGCGGCCGTCTTTTGCCGGGACGTTGCGTATCTCGTCCAGGACCACAGCGGCCAGCCCCACCAGAGCGGCGGTCAGCCCGGGAAGCCGCGCTGATCGGAACATCGTCTCCAGCCAGAGGAAAGCGAGCGCCCCTCCGCCGGCGACCAGGTAGACGAGCAGGTTGCGCACGGAGTGGAGCCAGGGCAGGGCGAGCGAGAAGACCGTGGCCAGCAACGTGGCGGGAGCCATCGGAAGAGACACGACTTGAGCCAGTCCCAGCAAACAAGCCAGGGGCGGGGCGAGCCTTCCGGACCAGCCGGAACCGGTCAGACGAGGCGTTCTTTTCCGAGAGACCACCACCGAGGCGATTTTCGAGGAGACGAAAAAGAGCAAGGCGAGGGCGAGAGTCCACAGGACAGCCGACTGGAGAACTTCGACCGGATCCGGTAAGACCAGGCCCGCCTTTCGGTCGTGGAAAAGGGCGATCGCCCCCGCCGCCGCTCCCAAAACGGCGATGGAGAGAACCAGCAGCGAGCGACCCCATCTGCGCGACGAAAAGGCGCGTCTGACAGACGTGGCGGAAAAGATCAGGGGCGCGGAGCCGCCCTTGTAGTCCGGGGTCTTGCGCGTCTTTGTCCGAGCCTCTCCGCGCTCGCTCGGAAGCCAGCGAACCGCCAGCGAGGAAAAGGCGACCAGCATGACCAGCGAGATGGGCTGGCTGACCGTGATTTTGGGATCCTCGGTGATCGTGGGAATCTCCCGCGTGGCGTCCAGCAGCAGGCGGCACAGGAAGTAGAGCGAGACGGAGCCGGCCGAGGCGAAGCCGTGGAATCTGTCGCGTCGACAGAAAGCGGATACGAAGAGCAGCAGAATCGCCACGACTGTCGCTTCGTATATGTTAGAGGGATGACGAAGCAGGTAGCCGCTGCCGGGAGCCGACGAGACATCGATCGCCCACGGCAGGTCGCTGGGAATTCCGTACCCGTTTTCTTGAAAGAAATCGCCGATCCTGGCCGCCAGAATTCCCAGAAAAGCCCAGATGGCCAGCGGGAATGAGAGATCGCGGACCCTCAGTTTCAGCAAAGCGGACAGCGCGATCGTCGTGACGGCGACTCCCAGCACGGCGCCGTGACTGGACAGACCGCCGTCGAGCGGCTCCAGAATCGCGAACGGGTCCTGGAGCAGACGACTGCGATTGTAGACCAGGAGATCGACGATCCTGGCGAAGAGAACCGGCAGCGTAACGCAGACGGGCAAGACGGAGAACGCCTCGGCCGGGGGAATCCTCCGGCGCCGCAGAGCACGGTAGACGAGCCACCAGCCGATCCCCATCGCCGCCAGCAGGCAGAGTTGATAGACGTTGAGCGGCAGGTCACTTGGCACGACCGAAAACAGCACCGCGAGGATCATGGTCGCATTCTAGC
>CAZHCG010000091.1:12332-20436 GCA_964530995.1 uncultured Myxococcales bacterium | reverse complement strand
GAGCTTCTGCTGCATGCCAGGAGACGACACGGCTGGATCCGGATGAGCCAAAAAAGAAGCCCCCCGATTTCTCGGGGGGCTTCGCGGTGACCCCAAGGGGAATCGAACCCCTGTTTTCGGCGTGAGAGGCCGACGTCCTAGACCGCTAGACGATGGGGCCCTCCTTGGCTCGGGGACCAGGATTCGAACCTGGATTAACGGGGCCAGAACCCGTCGTCCTGCCGTTAGACGATCCCCGACCGCCGGAGGTTTCTAGCCAAAGGGGGCTGCGGTGTCAAGCCTTGTGACGGCGAGTCGTGGCCGCGACGGCGCGAGCGCGCGGCGCGAGCCGGGGAGGCTCGGAAGAAAGAGAGCTAGCGGGCCTTCTTGGCCTTGGTCACCGGGCCCTTGCTCTTCTTCTTGCCGCTCTTCTTGGCGGCGCCGGCCTTCTTGGCCTTGGTCACCGGGCCCTTGCTCCCCTTGCTCTTCTTCTTGCCGGCCTTCTTGACCGCGCCGGCGGGAGCCGCACCGACCTTCATCGCGCCGATCGTGCCCTTCATCTCCTTGCCGGCCTTGCCCTTCTCGGCCTCGGCCTGGGTCATCGGCGGGGTGGGGATCTTCCTCTTTCCGTCCTCGTCGCGGAAGAGCATGCCCACCTTGGGTACGATCATGTTCTCGTACTTCTTCTCGCCCACCGAGAGCATCAGGTTGACGATCTTGATCGGAGACTCTTCTTCGGCCTCCTCCTCGGCGCCCTCTTCGGCCTCTTCTTCGGCGTCGCCCTCGCTTTCGATCTCGCCCTCGAAATGATCCTTGACAGGCTCGATCTCCACCGACTGCTCCTCGCCGTCTTCGTCCTCGACCACGACCTCTTCCACATTGGCGTCCTCGGGAGAGAGCACCTCGTCGGCCATGTCCCGCAGGTAGACCAGCAGCTTTTCGCCCTCCTGGACGACCTCCATCTTGGTCTCGTCGATCACGTGGACGACACCGCCGTGCTTGGCCTCCAGGTCGGTCTCGAGCGGCTCCACCTCGACGTCCTCGAAGGTGCCCTGCGAGACCTCGTCGGTGGCCATCTCGTAGATCTTGACGTCGAAATCGTAGATTTCCTCGGTAATGCCCGCGACGGTGCCCTGCAGCTTGCCGTCCTCGGGATAGAAGACCACCGAGCGATCGGCGTCCTCTTCCTCTTCTTCTCCCTCGGCGTCCTGATCGGCCTCGTCCGGAGTGGCGATCACCTCCATCTTGACCTTGTCGAAGGACGGCTCGGCACCTTCGTACCTCTGCACGTAGAAGTCGACCTTGCCTTCGGCGCCGGTGGCCAGCTCGACCATCCAGTCGCCCATCTTCTGCGTGGTTCCGCCGTGAGCCGGCTCGGCCGAGGCGTAGACGATCTTGGGCGCCTCGGGCTCCTGGGGCTGCTCGGGCTGTTGCGCCGCCTGCTGCTGGACGGGAGGGGCCGGGGCGGCCGGGGCCGCCGGGGCCGGAGGCGCCTCCTGCTTGCACGCCACAACCACGCAGGCCAGCGCCGCGATGATGATTGTTTTGGATGGCTTCATGGTTCTCCCTCTCTCTTCGATTGCTCCGGACCGACCGGGCCCGGGCGAATGACCGTCTCCTCGCCTTTATCTCATTTCGAACCCCAAATTCTACTACCCTCGCCACATTTCGATCAAGCAAGCATTGCGCTCCTCCCCGCGAGCGCGAAACGTCGCCGGATCGAGTTCTCGACTCTACGGTGGACGAGGCGCGGCGCCTGGCTATTCAAGAATCATTTTCTGCGCACGAAGCACCTCTCCGGCATCCCCCTGCGAGCGCGGATCGCGGCGCTCAGCTCGACGAAGCGGGCCGTGACCGGGTCCCGGTATCCGCTCGGGGCGCCCGGACCCGCGGCGCCAAGCGCCTCGCCCAGGCGTCGCATCGCCAGCTCCCTCAGGTACTTGCCGATCATCGAGGCCGCGGCGATCGGAAGGTGATCGGCGTCGCCGTCCCGGATGAACCGCAGCTCGCCGAGGCCCTCCACCCGGTAGGCGCTGATCTCGGGCTCCTCGCACAGGGCGCTCCAGCGACGGCCGAGCGCGTCCAGCCAGCGCCCGTAGCGGCGCGTCGACCCGACCTTGCCGCACAGGGCCAGCACCTCCTCACCGCCGGGGCGAGCCACGGCCGCCAGCGCGCCGAGCATCGCCCGGAAGTCGAGCTCCAGCTTGCCGACGCTCTCGACCGCCGCGTTGAGCGCTCCCGGGCAGAGCAGCACGGAGCGCGCCGCGCGCGGGCGGATCCCGGCCGCGTCGAAGCGTCTTCGCGCCGCGGCGAGATCGGGGCGGCGGCCGCGCCAGCGGGGCAGGGCGTCCTCGCCGGGCTGGCATGCGATCCCGGCCCCGCGCCGGCCGGCCGAGTCGGGGCAGGGCGCCGGCAGCGGCGGGGGCGCAAGGACGGAATCGACGAGCCGGGCGTGGGTCGCCGAGTCCGCGCCCATGATCTCCAGCCAGCCGAGCGCGATCCGTTCTCCGAGGGCGGGATTCGTCCGTTTCCAGAGCAGCTTGGAGTCGCCGGCGGGCAGATCCTCTCCGGCCAGCGACCAGAAGAGCTGGCGATCGTAGGCCGGAGCCTCGAACGCCGCGGCGGTGACCACCAGCGGCCCGAGCCGGGGACCGAGACCGTTCTCGTCGATGCCCGCGATCAGCATGCCGCCGAATCATAGCTCTCGTGGGAGCTGGACGCCAAACGCCCTTGCCCGGCGGCGGGCGATCTGTTGTGTTGTACGGTGGGTTGGAAGAAAGGGGCCTGTCATGACCGCAGCTACCGGGTACAATCCGCTCTTCGCCGCCGCGGCGGTCGCGGCGCTGGCCGCGGCCTGCTCGCAGCAGCCGCCCTCGGGCGCGCCGGACTCCGGCGGCGACACCGATACCTTCACCGACACGGAGACGGGCACGGAGACCGGCAGCGGGCTCGACACCGACACCGGCACCGGCGAGTGGGTCAACCCGGGCTGCGACGCCGAGCCGAACGTGGTCGAAAACGCGCTGCGGCTCGATCTGGAGATCGATCTCAGCGAGCAGGCCGACGGCCTCTTCCACGTCGAGGAGGCGGTCACGCTCACTCCCCAGCAGGCGGGCGAGGCGATCTCGCTGTTCGTGGAGAGAGTCGAGCTCGGCGAGGCGAGCTGCGGCTACTCCTACGACGACCACATGGTCACCTTCTGCCCCGGTCCGTTCGAGGCGGGGCAGGACGTCACGGTCGAGGCGAGCTTCACGGTGGACGACTCGATCTCGCCTCCGCTCCCGGTGATGGGCGACTGGGGGCTGCACCGCAGGATGGGCGACGACCTGCTGGCGATCGGGCCGTTCAACGAGCCGTACTACGCCCCGTACTGGATGATGGTGCCCCAGTCGATTCACGGCTACGACGCCGAGCACGACGACAGCGGCGCGGTGCAGAGCCTGGAGCTGACCGTGATCGTTCCCGACGAGGAGTGGATCGTGATCGGCCCCGGCGGTCCGGGCGAGCAGGAGGGGCCGGGCTGGAGCTTTTCCCTGGCGCAGCCGCAGCCGATCTACGCGGTCAGCTTCGTCGCCTCTCCCGACCTGGAGCTGTTCGACGTGGGGCAGAGCGCCTCGGGCGTGCAGGTAACGGGGGCGGTCACGCCGCAAAAGATGGAGGCCGCCGAGGTCGCCTTTCCCGCGGCGATCACGACGATCGACTGGATGGAGGACGAGATCGGCCCCTACGAGTTCGGCGAGCACCTCTACCTGGTCGAGGTCCCCGACTTCGGCGGCGGCATGGAGCACACGACCGCGATCTGGCTCGGCTCGGACACGATCACCCCGGACACGGCCGGAGATTTCATCGTTGTGCACGAGACGGTCCACCACTGGTGGGGAGACAACGTGCGCTTCTCGGACTGGCCCCACTTCTGGCTGGCCGAGGGCTTCGACGAGTGGTCGACCAACTTCAACATCATGGGCGAGCTGCTCTCGCCCGCCGACTTCGAGGCGCGCAAGCTGAGCTACCGCATCGAGGGGGCCGAGAGCACCCATCCCTGGTTAGATATCCTGCCCACGCCCGGACCGCTGTGCTTCGACGAGGAAGACGACATGATCAACCACTTCCTCTACGACATGCAGCTCTACTACAAGTACGGCGCGGTCTTTCTGGCGATGGTCGACAGCAGGCTGCAGCGCGACTTCGACACGGAGCTGGCGACCCTGCTGGCCGACTGGTTCGCCGAGCGGCACCTGAGCGAGGCGACCACCGAGGACTTCCTGGCCTTTCTCGAGTCGGCGACGGCGGACGACGGCGGCTACTGGCAGGCGCTGTTCGACGACTGGGTCTACGCGACGCCGTGCCCCGAGATCGAGCTTGGCGACTACTCCCTGGCCGGCGGCGAGGCCAGCGCGACGGTGGCGCGCGTCGACGGCGCCGGCCAGTCGCTGATCGGGTTGGAGATCGTTTTCGTGGTCGACGGCGTGGAGCACAGCGCCTCCGTCGACCTGCCCTCGGGCGTCGACTCTGCCGTGGCCTCTGCCGCGGTTCCCGGCGAGCCCGATCGGATCGCGGTCGATCCCGATCTGTTCTACGTGCTGGTGCTCGGCAGCGAGGACGGCTGGAGCGGACCCGAGGTCGGCTTCACCGTGGAGCCGTTGTAGAACCCGAGCTTCTCAGACGGCCGCCAGCTTCTCGAGGTAGAAGTCGAGCGCGGCCGGCGGCGCGCACTCGGTGACCGCCACCAGGAAGGTGTCGTCCAGCGCGGGATCGAAGCGTCCCAGCTCGACGCCGGCCAGCAGGTCGTCGCCCTCCAGCGCGCTCAGCACGTCGGCGGCCTTGCGCCCGTCGGTGACGCGCACCGCGAACTCGTTGAAGGTCGGTCCCGAGTAGCGAATCTCGAAGCCGTCGATCGCGGCGATGCCCGCCTTGAGGTGCTCGGCCCGCGCCAGGCAGGTACGCGCGACGTTGGAAAAACCCGACTTGCCGATCAGCGAGAGGTTGATCGTCACCGCCAGCGCGCAGAGGCCGTGGTTGGTGCAGATGTTCGAGGTCGCCTTCTCGCGGCGGATGTGTTGCTCGCGGGTGGCCAGCGTCAGCACGTAGCCCTTGTTCCCGTCGCCGTCGGTGGTCTGGCCCACCAGCCGGCCCGGCATCTGGCGCAGCAGCTTGCGACCTTTGCGCGCGGCGAACAGACCCAGACCCGGTCCGCCGAAGGAGGGCGGCAGGCCGAGCGGCTGTCCCTCGCCGGTGGCGATGTCCACTCCCAGCTCGCCCGGCGGCGTCAGCACGCCGAATGCGTACGGCTCCGCGGTGGAGCTGATCGCCAGCGCGTCGGCCTCGTGGGCCAGCCGCGCCGCCTCGGCCAGCCGCTCCACCACGCCGTAGAAGTTGGGCTGAGCGATGATCACCGCCGCGGTCTCGTCTTCCAGAGCCTTCTTCAGCGCGTCGAGGTCGGTGGCGCCGCTGTGCTCGTCGAGCGGGATCAGGTCGATCTTTGGGCCGCCCTCGTCGAGGTTCTGCAAGTAGGTCTCGAGCACCTCCAGGTACTCGGGGTGCACTCCGGCCGAGACGGCGAGCCGCTCGCGCTTGCGCACGACCCTTCTGGCCATCAGCGCCGCTTCGGCCAGCGCGGTCGCGCCGTCGTAGAGCGAGGCGTTGGCCACGTCCATCGAGAGCAGCCGGCAGATCATCGACTGGTACTCGAAGATCCCCTGCAGAGTTCCCTGGCTGACCTCCGGCTGATAGGGGGTGTAGGCCGTGTAGAACTCGGAGCGCAGCAGGATCTGGTCGACCGCCGGCGGCACGTGATGGCAGTAGGCGCCGGCGCCGAGGAACGAGATTCTGCCCTCGGCCGGCAGGCCGCCTGCCAGGCTCTGCAGGTGAGCCATCAGCTCCGGCTCGGAGACCGGCCCGGGCAGGTCGAGCTCGTTCTTGGACCGCAGCGGCTCCGGAATCTGCTCGAACAGCTCGTCGATGCTGTCGACGCCGATCTTCTCCAGCATCGCTGCGACGTCCTTTGCGGAATGAGGTATGTAGCGCACGATCTCCTCCTGGCGATCAGCGGGCGTGCCGATTTGCCGCGAGCCCGCGCGGAGCGCTCAGTCCTCGACGGTGTCGAGGTGAGCGCGGTACGAAGCGCTGTCCATCAGCTTCTCGATCTCGCCGGCGTCGACGCCCTCGACGACCAGCATCCAGCCCTCTCCGTAGCAGTCGTCGTTGACCTTCTCCGGCGCGTCCTCGAGCTCCTCGTTGATCGCCGCCACCTTGCCGGCCACCGGGGAGTAGAGGTCGGAGACGGCCTTGACGGACTCGATCGTGCCGATCGTCTCCCCGGCGGACACCTCGCTGCCCACGTCGGGCAGCTCCACCAGCGTGATGTCGCCGAGCTGCTCCACGGCGAACTCGGTGACGCCGATCTTGGCCTTGTCGCCGTCCAGATCGGCCCACTCGTGATCCTTGGTAAAACGCAGCTTCTCGGGAATTTTCATCATCTCACCTCTTCTTCTGCTCTCGCCGGCGCCAGCTCACTGCGCCCGCTTGTAGAACGGCGTTTTTACGATCTCGGCGCGCAGCGTCTTGGCCCGCGGCGTCCCGGCGCGGACCACGATTCCGATCTGCTTGCCGGATTTGTATCCCTTGCGCGGGAGGTAGGCCAGCCCGATGTTCTCGTTGAGCGTCGGGGAGGGCGCTCCCGAGGCGACGTGGGAGATCGGCTCGGCGTCCGGCCCGGCGTCGGCCGGCACGATCGGGTAGCCGTGGCGGGCGATCCCGCGATCGATCATGCGAAAGCCGGCCAGCTTGCGGGGAATGCCTTCCTCTTTTTGCTTTACCAGCGCGTCGCGGCCGTTGAACTCGCCGGCCTCGAGCTTGACCGTCCACTTCAGGCCCGCCTCCAGCGGGGTGGTCGTCTCGTCGATGTCGTTGCCGTACAGGCAGAGCTTGGCCTCCAGGCGCAGCGTGTCGCGCGCCCCCAGCCCCACCGGCTGCAGGCCGTGCTTCTCTCCGGCCTCCATCAGCGCACGGAAGATCGGCGCCGCGTGCTGGTTGTCGCAGTACAGCTCGTAGCCGTCCTCTCCGGTGTAGCCGGTGCGGGAGACCAGGCAGGGGCGGCCGGCGACCTCGCCTTCGACGAAGCGGAACGGCGGCAGATCGACGTATTCGCCTCCGCTCGGCGGCTTCAGGATTTCTACCGCCCGCGGCCCCTGCAGGGCGAGCTGCGCCGTCTCGTAGCTGCGATCGATCACCTCGGCCTTCCAGCCCTCGGCGTTTTTCTGCACGTGCTCGAGATCCTTGTCGTGGTTGGCCGCGTTGACCACCAGCAGGACCTTCTGCTCGCCGAGCCGGTAGACGAGCAGGTCGTCCACTATTCCGCCATCCGGCAGGCACATCGGCGAGTAGAGCACCTGGCCGTCCTCCAGCGACGCGACGTCGTTGGTGACCAGCCAGTGCGCGTACTGCAGGGCCTGCGGACCCTCCAGCCAGATTTCGCCCATGTGGCTGACATCGAACAGGCCGGCGGCCTGCCGCACGCTGTTGTGCTCCGCCTTGATCCCGGCGAAGCTGACGGGCATCTCGTACCCGGCGAACTCGACCATCTTGCCGCCGCGCTGGGTGTGCTCTTCGTGAAGTGGGGTTCGTCGCAGATCGTCGCTCATGGCGCCTCTTCCTTTGACATCGCTCTCGTCCGTGACAGCCGCGCTGACGATAGCCTATGCCTCGCGCGCTCGCGAGACAAGGGGAAACCTACGATTCTCTATGGGCGGATGGAAAGAGTCTATTTACAATAGTTGATCAACGATAGCATCAACGCGTCGCCGGCTCTGGTATGATGGTATTCTACCGGGAGCCCGCGGGCTCGATGCTCTGGGTAGCTGTGATGAAAAAAAACGGTTTCCATCTATGTCTCGATATTGTTTCTGACGTTTTCGGCTTTCGACCTTCTCGCGGGACGGCGTGCTCTACATGTCCAACCGCAGCCAGGCGCCGACCAGGCTGGACATCCTCGATCCCTGCAGCTGCGAGGTGAGCGAGGTGGGTCCCACCGGCTACACGGCGATACCCGGGATCACCGCCGACTTCGGAGACGGGCTGTTCGGGATCGAGAACACCACCGACCAGCTCCTGACCCTGGATACGGCCA
>CAZHCG010000091.1:0-12232 GCA_964530995.1 uncultured Myxococcales bacterium | reverse complement strand
ATGCCGCGGCCTGCGACAACCTGGCCGCTCCGTGGACCTGCGTCTCCTGCCTGGAGGAGTAGAGAGATGGGCGGATGTGGCATCGAGAGGTCCGTGTGCGGGTTGCTGGCCGCGATCGTGCTCGTCGCCGGTTGCGGCCCGCCGGCCCGAACGCTGCTCGTCGCGATCTTTTCGCTGTGCGCGGCCTGCGGCGGAACGGCGCGGCCCGGGGCGATCTCCTCCGCCGAGGAGAGCCCCGCCCGCGACGCAGGGGAAGGCGAGGAGCGAGTCGACGCCGGCCGGGAGACGTCCGCGGCCGAGTCGGAGA
The DNA here is from genome assembly GCA_964530995.1 of uncultured Myxococcales bacterium. Lineage (GTDB taxonomy): Bacteria > Myxococcota_A > Polyangia > JAAYKL01 > JAAYKL01 > CAZHCG01. Next base: position 11,925 of record CAZHCG010000091.1, on the reverse strand, counting down.
TCGACAGGGTCCGCGCCGCGCTCGAGCGCGACTGCGAGCGGGGCGGCGCCGGAGCCTGCTTCGGGCTGGGATTCGCGCTGGCCAACGCGCCGCTCGGGAAGGCCGATCCGGAAAGGGCGCGCCAGCTGTTCGAGCTGGCCTGCCGGCGCGGCTACGGCGAGGCCTGCCGCGACGCCGGTCTGATGCACCGCGCCGGCGAGGGAGGCGGGAGAGACGCCGGGCGCGGCGCGGAGCTGCTCGGCCGCGGTTGCGATCTCGGCTTCGCCCCGGCCTGCTTCGCGCGGGGTGTGATGGCGGCGCGCGGAGAGGGCGGCCGCCGGGGCGATGCGGCCGCGCGCGAGCTGTTTTCCGAGGCCTGCTCGGGGAAGGACGGAGACGGCTGCGACGCGCTGGGTCGCATGCTGCGCGCCGGGCGCGGGGGCGAGCTCGAGCCGGAGGCGGCTCGCGAGGCGTTCGCTCGGGGCTGCGAGCTGGGCGCGGGCTCGGCCTGCTACGGGCTGGGGTGGATGTGGCGCGCCGGCGAAGGGGGCGCGGTCGACCTCCTGCGTGCCGAGCGGCTGTTCTCGGAGGCCTGCGAAGCCAGGTGCGCCGAGGGTTGCCTGGCCTGCGCGGCCCTGCTCTACGGCGCCGGGGAGAACGGCGAGGAGGCGGATCTCGAGGCGCGCGAGCTGCTGCACCTGGCCTGCGAGCTGGAGTCGGCGGCGGGCTGCGGGGCGCTGGGCGCATTCTGGCGCCGCGGGATCGGCGGGCCGCGCGACGACGGCCGGGCGCTGCTCTACCTGCAGGAGGCCTGCCGCCGCGGTTTCGAGGTCGCCTGCGAGAAGTCGGGGGGCCTGGTGCGCGGAGATCCTCCGGGCGAGGGCCCCGCGCAGATAGCCGCGTTCGGGGAGCCGTCGATCTTTGGCGTGACGATCCGTTGAGCGCGAGTGGCCGCGCGCCGCGCGGTCGGCTACAATCCCCGCCCTGGAGGCCGAGATGAGAATCATGGGTCTGGACGTCGGCGAGCGGAGGATCGGGGTCGCCATCTCCGACGAGCTGGGTCTGACCGCGCAGCCGTGGTGCGTGTTGGAGGTCGATCGCCGCGATCCGGACGCGACTTTGGAGAAGATCGCCGAGCTGTGCGCCGAGCACGAGGTGGAGCTGGTGGTGATCGGGCTGCCGCTCTCCTTGAGCGGCGGGGATCTCGGCTCGAGCAGCCGCCGCGCCCGTTCGCTCGGAGAGAGGATCTCCGGGTCGGGAAGGCTCGAGGTCGTCTACCGCGACGAGCGGTTCAGCACGCGCGAGGCGGAGCGGGTGCTGATCGGCGCGGGAGTGAGGCGCGCCGATCGAAAGAGGAGCGTGGACAAGCTGGCGGCGGCGCTGATCCTGCAGGGATACCTGGATGGCGAAGCGGACGCGCACCGGTCCTGAGCGGGCCCGCTGGCCGGTCTGGGTGCTGCTGGCCGCGCTCGCGGCGGCGGGCACCGCCCTGGACCTGCTGGTGATCTATCCCTCTTCCGCCGGTCCCGGCGACGGCGAGACTCGCCTGGTGGAGGTGCCGCGCGGAGCCGGGCCGGAACGGCTGACGGCGCTGCTGGAGGACGAGGGGCTGATCGACAGCCCGGGCCGTTTTCGCCTCTGGCTGCGGCTCAGCGGCCGGATGCCGGAGGTGCGGGCCGGGCGTTTCGAGCTGCGGGACGACGCCAGCCCGGCGCGGATTATCGAGGTGCTCTCCGGGCGGGGGATCGAGCGCGGAGCTCGCGTGACCGTGCCCGAGGGCCGGCGCCTCGCGCAGATCGCCGCGGCGTTGGAGGAGGCCGGGGTTACGAGCGCAGCGGGTTTTCTCCGCGTGGCGAGCGACGAGCGCCTGCTGCGGGAGCTGGGCATCCCCAATCCGACGGCCGAGGGGTACCTCTTTCCCGATACCTACTTCTTCGATCGGGACGCCAAAGCGGCCGCGGCGGTGCGGCGCATGCACGCCGAGTTCGAGCGGCGCTGGAGCGATCTCGATTCCCCTTCGCGGCGGAATCTGAACGAGGTGGTGACGCTGGCCTCGATCGTCCAGGCCGAGGCGCGCGTCGCGGCGGAGATGCCGACCATCGCCGGCGTCTACCACAACCGGCTGACCAGCTCCGAGTTCCCCAGCCGGCTGCTCAACGCGGATCCGACAGTGGCCTACGGCTGCGGTCCGACCGTCGAGCCCCGGGCGCCGTCCTGCGCCGGCTTCGACGGCGAGCTGACGCGCGCTCGGCTCTCGGACGAGGCCAACCGCTACAACACCTACGTTCATCCCGGGCTGCCTCCCGGACCGATCTGCAATCCCGGTCTGGACGCGTTGCGCGCCGCGCTGGAGCCGGCCGAGGTGCCGTACTTCTACTTCGTGGCCGGGGGCCCGAACGGGCGACATCTCTTCGCCGCCACGCTGGCCGAGCACCGGCGCAACGTCGAGCGCTACCTGCGAGAGAATTCCGACTGAGGCGGGCGCCGGAGCGCCCGGTGCCACGGCGGCGGCGCGATCCCGCAGCGGACGAGCGACGCCAGGGCGAGCAGGTCGCAGACTGCGGCGACGGCGAGCGGCCACCAGTTGTGCTGGACGAAAGGACCGAGCTTCATCGCCAGGTCGAACGCGATCAGGGCGAGGCTGATCAGCAGGTACCACCCGGCTACCCGCGCCGTGCGCCGCGAGATTCTCCCTCGGAAGAGCAGCGCCAGCCCCGGCCCGACCAGCCACAGGTGCGTCACCGGCCAGGCGAGCATGTTCTCGTTGTAGTGGGTGTCGCTGTGCTCGGTGAAGCAGAACAGCACCAGCACCAGCCCTCCCAGCCCGCCGAGCAGCCCCCAGCTCAGCAGGCCGAAGCCGCTCAGCCGGCGGCCCGCGCCGCGCCGGCCGAACGCCAGCGGCAGCAGCAGGCCGAGCACCAGCGCGGCCCCCACGCAGCCGACGACGGTCAGCTCCCAGTCGGCGACGCGCGAGCCGACCGGCGGACCCTCTCTCTCGACGACAGTGTGGACCTCGCCGACCAGTGGTCTCCGTTCGGCTCCGATTCGCACCTCGTCGAGATCCTCCGAGAGCGCCTCGGGCAGGAAATACTCGTCCCAGCGGGTGATCGGACGGTCGACCGCCGGCCCGAGCGAAAACAGGATCACCGAGCCCATGACCGGCTTGCCCTCCAGCGCCCACCGCGTCCAGTCGCGGAAGGTGCGGCCGGTGGGACGCTCGTCGCGCCCGGCGGAGATCGCTCCGTCGAGCACGTCGTCGAGAATGTCGCGGATCCGGGTGCAGCAGTTGTCCAGGTAATGCCGGTAGTCGTAGGTGCGATTTTCGGGCAGGGCGTTGATCTCCAGCCGCCTCACGATCTCCCGTTCTTGCTCGATGGTCAGGTTCAGCCCGCGCACGATCACCTCGCGATCCCGCTGCCGGTAGAAGCGCACCAGCGGAGCCCAGCCGTGGACGGAGAGCCAATACTCAAGGTAACCGCGAGCGTACTCGATCTGCAACTCGGGATCCTGAAAGTCGAAGGTGCCGAAGTTGTAGACCTTGCGCGTGCGCTCGCGATGGTCGTCGACGAGCAGCGCGATGTGGCCGAAGCGGGCGAACAGATCCTCGCCCTGGCCCATGGTCACGAGAAAAACCGAGTAGCGATCGACGCTCTCTTTCGGCGCCGAGCCTGCTTTCGCTGTGCCGCTCAGCAGGAGCGCCGCGATCAGAGCGCAGGGCCAGGCGATCCGAGGAGCCGTTCGGGCTGCGCATCCGATTCTCATCGCGTCTCTCGTCCTCGGCCCCGGTCGCGGTAGTCGTAGGGCGCGTGCATCCGTTCTCGTAGCTCCTCTAGCCGCTGGTGGAGATCTTCGAGCACCCGGCCGTGCGAGGCGGAGTCGATCTCGCCGCGTTCGAGCCGCTCGTCCAGGGCGGCGAGCTCGATTTCGAACCAGCGATCCGGGTCGAAGTTGTAGGTCATCGGTTCTCCGACGGTTGCCGGCAGAGCAGATCGACCAGCGAAGACAGCGCCGAACCGCTCGCGCCGTTCCGGCCGGAGCCCGCCGCAGTGCACCCGCAGCCGCCCGCGGAGGGCTCTTCGCTTTTCCCCGGGCTCGGGCTCTTGTCGCTTTCCTTCGAGCTTGGATTTCCGCTTTTCCTCGGCCTGAGCACCGGTGGACCGAGCGGCGGCTCGCCCAACTCGCGCAGCCGCGCCTCGATCGCGCGCACCAGCTTCAGATCTTCTTCGTCCCTGATCCGGCTGAGAGTTAGGGAGCGCACCGGAGAGTACCAGCACAGCGGGGGTTCCCAGGCCGGACCGAAGGGGTCCCGATCGCGGCGGCGCAGCTCGCCGCAGCTCGTCTCGCCGCAGGGCTCGCTTCCGAGCGCCTTTGCCAGATCGTCGGTCTTCAACGGTTTTCCGTGGGTCACGCGGTAGGCCGGGTTGCACGGCTCCCAGGGCAGCTCCTCGAACAGCTCGCGCAGCTGCTCGTCGCGCAGCGTGCGTCCTCGCATCGCCAGCTGGGTGGCGCGCGCGAGCTTCAGCTCGAGCGCGTTCATCCGTTCGAGCGGAATCGTCTCGCCGAGGATCGCGGCCTTGCCGCGCGCTGTTCCCGGACCGACCGAGCGGGCCGCCAGCTCGATATCGTCCAGCCCGGCGGCGGAGCCGTACTCGGCGAGCAGCGCGCTGTTGTCTCCGTCGTCGCGAAAGCGCACCTCGGCGTCGTCCGGAGGATCCGCGATCCAGCCGGGTCGCTCGCCCCGGAGAGCCACCAGCCTCACGCGCTCGCCGAAGCCCACCTCGATTCGCAGCGGCGGCTCCTCGTCGCCGCCGAAGCGGTGCGCTCCGTCCATCAGCACGTGCAGCCGAATCGAGCCGTTTGGGCCGGCTGGCGCCGGCACGCGGCAGAGGGTGTCGATCCGGTGGGCCGCGCCGGGCTCGAAGTCGACGCCGAAGCGCCGCAGGGAGACGACCCGCTTCGAGCCGGGGTAGGGCAGCTCTTCGACGTCGCGCGCCCGGACCGGCAGCCGCAGCCCGTCGAGCGAGAAGATCACCTGCTCGATGCCCTCGTAGCCGGATTTCTTCTCGCCGGCCAGCTCGGGTAGGGCCAGCTCCAGCCTGACGGCGCGGTCGGTGGGGTTGTTCAGCTCGATCCGCACCGAGATCTCCCACTTTTCGGCGAAGCGCGGCTCGTAGATCGTGCGGCGCGGCGGCGGCACCGCGTCGCAGTGGACGGAGACACGCTTCAGCTCGACGTCGGTCTTCGCGCCGAGCGGGATCAGCACGCCCGACGCGCCGAGCGCGCCGTCGTTTTTTTCGTTGACGGGCTTTGCCGCGGCGTCTCCGGCGAGTGCGGCGCTCAAGGGCGCCGCGCACAGCAACGCAACCGCGACCGGGACGGCGAATCGTGACATGCGGCGGAATATATCACAGTTTGGCGCGACCACTACCGAGCGTACGGGTCGCCCCGCAGAATGCACAGCGCGCGGTAGATCTGCTCGGCGAGCAGCAGCCGGGCCAGCCTGTGCGGCAGCGTCATCGCCGAGAGGGCGAGAATCCGATCCGCCGCCTCGGCGACCTGTTCCGGCAATCCGTCGCGAGCTCCGATTGCGAACGTCGCCGACTCGACGCCCCGGTTCATCCAGGATTGCAGCAGGTCGGCCAGCTCGCCGGAGCGCAGCTGGCGACCGCACTCGTCGAGCGCGATCAGCAGTTTGTTGCGGCCGGCCTCGCCGAGCATGCGCGCCGCGATCCGGTCCGCTCGATCAGGCTTGAGCACTTGCTCGTCGACGGGGACGAACCTGCGGATGCGGGAGAGGTAGTCGGCGACCAGCGGCGCCGTCGGATCGGATCGCTCGCGCCCCACGCTGATCAGGCGAATTCTCACGAGCGCTCTTTCGTCAGCGCGAAGCGGCCCGGCGCAGCGGGACTCTCTCGGCGTCGATCCAGAGCCCGTCCAGGTCGTAGAATCCCCGCGTGGTCTCCTCGAAAACGTGGAAGACCACGTCCCCGAAATCCATCAGAACCCACTGCTTGCCCTCGCGGCCCTCGATTCCCAGGGCATGCACGTCGAGTCGCTTGAGCTCGGTCTCGACCGCCTCGGCGATCGCGTCCACCTGGCGTTCGGAGCGACCGGAGCAGATGACGACGAAGCTGGTGTAATCGACTTTGTCGGCGACATCCACGATCTCGACGGCGTGGGCCTGCTTCTCGAGGGCGGCGTCGGCGATGGCGAGAGCCAATCTCTTTCCGTCCAAATTTCGTTCCTCCCGTCGGTCCCGCGCGGCCGGCCTCGGCCGGAATCCACTGCGCAACCCGTTCGTTCGAATTCTAGCAAGAAGCACAGTCGGCCTCAAACAAAGGGTGACAACAACGGGTAGAGCGGTTTCTTACCCTCGGGAGCGACACGCGATAGACTCCGGCGGAACGGAGGACGAGGTGACAGGCGAGCCGAGACGCCCAGATGAAATCCGGCGCTTCGACCCGGCCTCGGAGGTGCCGGTCCTGGTGCTGCCCGAGGGGACCGAGCGGCGCGCTCCGCTCGCGCGCCTGCTGCGCCGCGGCGAAAGCGCCTACGACCCGCTGTGGAGGTACGTGCGCAGGGTAGACCTGCTCAAGTACCTGGGCCAGGGAGCGCGCGTGCGGTTCGGGACATACAATCTCGGCTTGCGCAGCCCCAGCCGCGTTCCGACCAGGATCGATTTCCAAAAGGAGCTGATCTACCACGGCAGGAAGCTGGTGATCCCTTTCGCCTCCCTGCGCGCCTTGATGATCGCTCACGGCTTGATGCCCTCACGGCGGATTCCGGTGTTCGTGGTGATGATCCGGGTCGACGGCTGCCGCCAGTACCTGCCGATCCACCGCTGCCAGCTCGATCGCACCGTAACCGATCTGGCGGAGTTCCTCTCCGGCAGGCTGCGCGCCCCGCTCGGGATCGCGTCGCGCCCGCTGGGATTCCTGGTCGATCCCGGCGGCGCGGTGATCCGGCACGTCGCCGGTAGCACCCCGCTCTACGAGCTGCGCACGGTGCTGTCCACGCGCGGTCCAGGAGGCGCGGTGCGCGTCAGGCTGCTGACCTCGGAAGGCTCGGTCACCCTGCTCGACGAGCCGGATCCCCTCGGCTGGTACGAGCGTTGGGGAATCATCGCCGAGGAGCTGCTGGCGATCGCGGCGCGCCGGGCGCGCTCGCGCTACGGGAGAGATTGTTACAACGGCGCGTGATTTGTCGCAGAAGATCCGCTGGACCGAGGGCGGTGGCGCGCTCTACCGCAAATTGAGGTTGCCTCCGACCCCGGCAACGTATATATACACTCAGCTTTGACTCCCGGTCCCGGCGGCCGGGATCGACGGGGAGGTTCACGTTGAACGAGCTTGCGCAGTACCTGTTGGAAAAAATCTTCTTGGATTTCGACGGCGAGGTGACCACCGAAAACGTCAGGGCGTTTCTGCGCAAGGACGACAGCGCCGCGTCGCGCGCTCTGCTACAGAAGGTCATCGAGGAGAACGGTATCGAGGATCTCTTGATCGCGCTGACCGAGGTGCTGACCGCCAACCTCGGCTCCGGAATCGACTCCAAGGTCATCCGCTCGCACCTCTCCTCCTACGCGGAATCCTGAAAGACGTGCTGCGCCGCGCCCCGAGCCACGCGCTCGCGCTGTCCGTCCTCGCGATGGCGCTGGGCACGGCCGGCTGCCCTTCGCCGCCCGCCGACGATCCGGACGCGGCCCGGCTGGGTCCGAGCCCGACGTCGGTGGTCCCCGAGTCCGGGGCGACCGACGTGCCGATCGACGCGGTAATTCGTGTCGAGTTCGACGATCACGTCGACGGCCACAGCATCTCCCAGGCGCGCTTCGACCTCTACAGCGGGACCGTCGATCTGTGGGTGATGGCGAGCTACGACCCTGTCCGCGGCGAGCTGCGCGTCTGGCCATCGGCCCAGATGCGCAAGAGAACTTTGTGGCTGCTGGAGCTGAAGCAGGGGCTGACCGGGTTGGGCGGGGAGCTCGTCCCGCCGGGAAAGGTCACCGAGTTCGAGACCGGCGAGCAGGCGACGGGGGAGGATCCGTATCCGCTGCGCAACTGGGAGACGCACGTGGCCCCGATCTTCGAGTCGCGCTGCGCCTCGTGTCACGGCGGAGCCAGCCCGCTGGCCGGGTTGAGGCTGGACACTCGCGAGGGAATCTCGCAAACGCTGCTCGGAGCCGAGTCCGACGGCTGGGACGGCTGGCGCCGCGCGATCCCGGCGCGGCCGGGCCAGAGCTACCTGCTCTACAAGTTGATCGGGGATCCGCGCATCGCGGGGGAGCCGATGCCGCGCGGCCTGGACGGCGAGGAGACCGCGCCGCTGGCCGAAAGCGACCGGCGCGTCGTCTCGGATTGGATCTCCTCCGGCGCCCCCTTTTTTGACCCCGAAGGACGCGACAACTAGGATCCGAAACGAGATGAGAGCTTCGACCATCGACCGCGGGGTGCTGTTGGCGGCCGGCCTGTTGCTGGGGGGGCTGTCCGCGATGTGGCTCACCTGCTCGCACCGCGGGGCTTCAGAGACGATCACGGCCCGGCAGCTCGAGAGCCGCGTGGAGCTGAAGGACCTGACACCGCGCGAGATCAAGCGTTTCGAAACAGTGGTCAACAGCCAGGTCTCGCCGTGCGGAGACGCGCTCAGCCTGGCCGCCGCTATTCGGGATCCGTCCCGCTGCCCGCTCGCGCCGTTGGCCGGGCGCTTCGTGGCCGAGATGCTGATCAAGGACTACAACGTCGAAGAGGTCTCGGCGGCATATGTCAAGCGCTACGCCGCGGCCAAGGGACTCGAGATCCCGGTCAACGGCTCTCCCGGCCGGGGCGCCGAGGATCCGTCGATCACGATAGTGGTCTTCTCGGATTTCGAGTGCCCGTTCTGCGCCGAGACCGCGCGCAAGCTGGGGCGCTTGGTGCGCGCCTACCCCGAGCAGATCGAGGTGGTCTTCAAGCACTTCGTGCTCGAGTCGCATCCCGCCTCGGAGCTGATGTCCCGCGCGGCGTTCGCCGCCGGACGCCAGGACGCCTTCTGGAAGATGCACGACACTCTCTTCTCGGCGCAGGGAAGCGAGGTCGGCCGCGAGCGGATCGAGACGATGGCCACGGGGCTCGGCCTCGACGTCGAAAAGCTGCGCGAGGACATCTCCTCGACCGCCGCCACTGCCGCCCTGGAGGCGGATCGCCGCCTCGGCGAAGAGCTGGGCGTGCCCGGCACGCCGACGCTGTTCATCAACGGCCGCATGTTGGAGCAGGGCGCGCGCGCGCTCGACGAGCGGATAGAGGAAGAGCTGCTGCGCCAGTCGGTCCTGGAGCGGCGCAGCTCCGAGAACTGATCAGGTAACCTGTCGAGCCGACGGTCGGAAGCCGCGCCTTCTCAGGTGTCGGTGTTCGTATCGGTGTCGGTATCGGTGTCGGTATCGGTATCGGTGTCGGTATCCGTGTCGGAATCGGTGTCGGTATCGGTGTCGGAATCGGTGTCGGTATCGGTATCCGTGTCCGTATCGGTATCCGTGTCCGTGTCGGTGTCCGCGTCCGGGCCGGCATCCACCGGATCTCCGGGCAGGCAGAAGGTGTCCACGTCGTTCGGGTGACTCGAGGCTCCGGCCTCCTCGAAGGTCAGGCAGGCGTAGCCGTCCTCGAGCCGGCACTCGTCGTCGCCTTGGCATTTGGGAACGCAGATCCTGTTGAACATCCCGACCATGACGCAGGCGATCCCGGGAGCGCAGTCGACCCCGGCGGTGAGACACGTCTCGCTGCACATCCCCTCCGGCCAGGTGTCCGGGGCCCACATGTAGCTCGTGCTCTCCAGGCAGAGCGGCGAGTCGATGTTGACGCAGTCCTCGCTGATCGTGCCGCCGGTGCACGGCTCTCCGTAGGCCGGAGGTCCGGCGTCGACCTCGTCGCCGGTGCCGGTGCCGGTATCCGTGTCGGTGTCCGTGTCCGTATCGGTGTCCGTATCCGTATCGATGTCAGCATCGGCATCCGCGTCGGCGTCGGCGTCGGCGTCCGTGTCGACGTCGGAATCGGTGTCCGCGTCCGGCCCCGCGTCGATATCTTCCTCCGCCGACTCCTTGGAGTCCGCACAGCCGAACGCAACCACCAGGGCGGTCAGCGAAGCAGAAACAATCCGCGTAAACGATGTGAGCGGTCTGTACATGGTGCGTTGCTCCTTACATTTCGCAGTTCATTATCGGCGAACGCCCCTGCATTGGCAAGATGACATTCGACGAGATTTGATGACATTCGGATGACAAGTCCGCGCTGAAGATGAGGTATAGATTCGGCGCGTTTCGTGCTGGGAAACAACGAGACGACGCGCTTCGTCACGGAGGAGCAGATGCTCGAGAACATCTTGATCGGGAGTTATCTCACGATTCTGGGTCTGCTTTCGATCTACGGTTTTCACCGCAGCCAGCTCGTTTTCCTCTTCTACAGGACCATGCGCAATCAGCCGCGGCCCAAGAAGAAGTACGACAGGAGGAATCTGCCGTTCGTTACCGTGCAGCTCCCGCTGTTCAACGAGCGCTACGTGGTGGAGCGGTTGATCGAGCACTGTACAGAGCTGGACTACCCGCGGGACCGGTTCGAAATCCAGGTGCTGGACGATTCGACCGACGACACCGTCGAGATCGCGCGGGCCAAGGTCGAGGAAGCGGCGGAACGCGGCGTCAACATCACGTTCATCCACCGCACCGATCGCACGGGTTACAAGGCCGGAGCGCTGGAAAACGGATTGCGCACCGCGCGCGGCGAGCTGGTGGCCGTCTTCGACGCCGATTTCCTGCCCCCCAAGAACATTCTCGGCAGGACGGTGGACTACTTCACCGATCAAGGGGTGGGGATGGTCCAGGCGCGCTGGGGGCACATCAACCGCGGCTACTCGTTGCTGACCTTGATCCAGTCGTTGATGCTCGACGGGCACTTCGTGATCGAGCACGGCGCCCGACAGCGATCGGGACGTTTCTTCAACTTCAACGGAACGGCCGGCATCTGGCGGCTGTCCGCAATCCGCGACGCCGGCGGCTGGGAGCACGACACGCTGACCGAGGACATGGACCTCTCTTACCGCGCGCAGCTCAAGGGCTGGCGGTTCGTCTACCTTCCCGAGGTCGTCGCCCCGGCCGAGGTTCCGGTGGAGATGGCGAGCTTCAAGTCCCAGCAGCACCGCTGGGCCAAGGGCTCGATCCAGGTCTGCCGCAAGATGCTGCCGGTGATCCTGAGATCGAACGTTCCGTTCAAGGTCAAGGCCGAGGCGTTCTTCCACCTGACGAACAATTTCGCCTACCTGCTCATGATCTTCCTGGCGCTGCTGCTGATGCCCAACCTGCTGGTCCGGGATCAGCACGGCTGGCGCGAGGTGGTGCTGATCGACCTGCCGCTCTTCATGGGAACGACTTTCTCGATCGGAACCTTCTACGTGGTGGCTCACCGTCACCTCTACGGCTCCACCCTGAAAGCGATCGCCAAGGTGCCGCTCTTGATGTCGCTCGGAATCGGCCTGTCGATCAACAACGCCAAGGCGGTGCTCGAGGGTCTGCTGGGGTACAACACGCCTTTCGTGCGGACGGCCAAGCACGGCGTGTGCGACCAAATCTGCCCCTGGAGAGGCCTCAAGTACCGGGCGAAGAAGGGGCTGGTGCCCCTGGTGGAGGTCGCGTTCGCAATCTATTTCGTTTTCACTATTTACGTCGCGGTCACGGGCGAGCACTACGTCTCGCTGCCCTTCCTGGTGATCTTCTTCTTCGGATACCTCTACGTGGCCGCTTCCTCCATCTACCAGCGACGCTGAGCGCCACGGACGCGACCCAGGTCTGATTCAAAGTTGCTGGTGTAGATTCAGGGGAGGGGCTTTGGTGGCCAGACTGAGTTCTTCATCCGGTGAGTCGAAAAAATCCGTGCATAGATTCCCCCGGGCAAGCCCGGGGTCCTTTCGCGTTACAGCTTCATTCGA
>CAZHCG010000090.1:0-20520 GCA_964530995.1 uncultured Myxococcales bacterium | reverse complement strand
CTGAATCGTCAGGGGCGAAGGGGGGAGCGACGCCGCGCGAGGCGGCGCCGGGCGCGGGGGTGCGCCCGAAGCCAGGTTTTCGAGACAAAACGGACGAGATCAGGGGGCGAGCCGGGGCGAAAACCGGCCGCGAGGGGCCGATTTCGAGCGCGGACGGCGACGAAATCGGGTCGAACCGCGCCCGGACATCCGTCGGCACACGAACGCCGCCCGCGTTTGTTCTGCGTGTCTGATACCCGAGTTTTGGGCAACTCGCGCACCAGCGTCGTCGCGTTCGGATGCAAAAAGACGATTCCCCCGTTTTTCCCCGAAAAGGCCGGCTCACCAGCTTGGAACCGGGGTATCGCGATCGACCGCCCCCCGCCCGACCCCCGGCCCGAAACTATTTCCCCACAGCGCGGAGTGCTCATGTTCGAAATGGCACGACGCTTGCTGTAACAGTTGATACGCTGGGGTAGGGGTGTGGAGGTCCCTGGGGATTCGGGGCGGGCAGTCGAAATTGAAAGGTTTTTCATGATTCAGCGCGTCGCTCTTCGGTCGTTTTTGCTGTCGCTCTTGCTCTTTGCCAGCGATCTCGCTGTTGCGGCTCCCGAGGACGGCGATCTCCGCGTCTGTCGCGAGGATTTGACGGTCCGCGTCGGTCCGATCGTGCGGGAGCTGACGTGTCGGCGGGACTGGACGCCCCGCGAGATTCCGCTCGTCTCCATTCTCGGCGATCCGAGGAGGCCCGCGCCGGATCCGGTTTCGATGGAGGAGATCGACATGCCCGTCTTTCCGCGGCGGCTGGTCGTGGTCACGACCGACGATCTGGTGACCGAAAGCACCATGCTCCAGGAGCTGGTCAACTGGCGTCGTTCGTGCGGCTTCGAGGTGATCGTGGGCACCGAGTGGGCCTGGAACCGTTCCACCGGAAAAGACCTCGACGATCGGGCGGCTCGGATCCGGGCCTGGCTGACCGGGATCTACGCCGAGCGCGGAGGAGGATACCTGCTGCTGATCGGTGCCCCGACCGGTGCCTCCAGCGGCGTACCGATGCGCCGCGTCGATCCGCTCGGCCCGGCGTTGAGCAACTACCCGTCCTGGATGATCGAATCGATGTCGGACGTGCCGACCGACGCCTACTACGCGGACGTCGAGTCCGATTGGGACTGCGACGGCGACGGAGTCTTCGGCGAGTACCCGCAGGACTCCGGAGACGGTTGCTGCGACTGGGGGCCGGAGTTCGTCACCGGGCGCATTCCCTACTACGGAAACATCGAGGTTCTCGACGAGATAATCGCGTCGACGATTGTTTACGAGCAGTCCGCAGACAAGAGCTACCGCGACCGAGCTCTGTTCGCCGGAGCGTTCGGCGGATTTCGCGGGCAGCCCAGCCCGGCGGGCGACGGGAGCACCTATCCCTCGGATTCGGACCTGGCCGGCTTCCTCCATCGCGCCGCCGAGGACATCCCGAGCCATCTCGTGGATCCGGTGCGCCTCTTCGAGGAGGACGGCATCGTGGTCAGCAACCTTCCGCACGAGCGTCCGCTGGACGCCGACACCCTGGTCGACGAGTGGTTCGGCGGAGCCTCGACCGTCGGCTGGGGCGGTCACGGCTCCTCGGTCTCCACTCACAGGCAGGTCTGGAACTGGGACTCGAACGGCAACGAGATGGCGGAGTCGAGCGAGGTGAGCGCACCGGCTTTCGTGGACATGACGGTGATCGAGGATTTGGGCAGCGCTCCGCTGGCGATCGTGCACATGATGTCGTGCCTCAACGGCAAGAGCGATGCGCCGGGCAACCTGGGATTCAGCATGCTGGGCAACGGCGCGGTGGCAACCGCCTCGGCCAGCCGCGTGGCGGTGGGCGCCGGGGGCGAGGAATGGGAGCCGATGCCGGACCTGGCCGACGCCACCACCAACGCTTACTACTTCCTGCGGATGGTGCAGGCCGGTTATCCGGCGGGCGAGGCGCTGGCGTTCACCAAGTGGGGCCTGCCCGGCATGAGCTGGAGCGCCTACGAGGAATCCGGGGAGATGGGAGGGGACGCCTACTCCTGGCTGACGAAGTTCGAGTACAATCTCTACGGAGATCCCACCGTTTCGCTGGAGAGATGCTCCGTCGACTCCGAGTGCGACGACGGCCTGCCCTGCAACGGGAGCGAGCGCTGCGAAGCGGGGTACTGCGTGCACGTCGACCCGGTGATCTGCGAGCAGGAGGACGGGGACAATTCCTGCCTGACGTGGGCTTGCAACAACGAGACCGGCAAGTGCGAGACGGTGGCCACCGTCGACGGGATTCCCTGCGAGGACGGACTGTACTGTACGGTCGACGACGTCTGCCTGGCTGGCAGCTGCGTCCCGGGCGGTATCCGGGAGTGTCCCGGTCCCAGCGGATACAACACCTACTGCGACGAGAGCGTGGATTCCTGCAAAGTGGTCGCCGAAGATGATCTCGCCGATTCGCGGTCGTCCTCCGGGTCTAACGCGGGTTGCTCTTCGACCGCGGTCGGCCGGCGGGCCTGCGGCATGATTGGATTTCTACTCTCTGTGATTTGAGGGAAGGGCGGGACCGCGTCAGTCCATCTTCTCGGCGAGCTTCTCGATCTGGTCTTCGGTGAGGTACTCGCCGTACTCGCTGACCGTGATCGTCGGTTCGCCTTTGGGCTTCATCTCGATCCACTCGCCCTCGTCGTTCTTGTCCATGAAGGCGATGTCGATCTTTCCTTCGGCGAGAGGAATCACGCCTTCGGCCATCGCGAGCCCCCCGTTTTCGAATTCGGTGATCGGAACCGATTTGCCCTTGGCGATCGTCTGCATCGTCTCGGTGCCGTGGCAGTCTCCGCACTGCCGGCCCTCGGCGGTGATCGAGTGCGAGGTGTAGGGCGCGAAGGTGGCGTATGCCTTGCCCTCGGTAACCAGGCTCATCATAGTGCCGGCGGTGACCTTGTCCTGGTAGTTGACCAGCAGCAGCCAGTCCTTGCCCTTTACGAAGTTGCCCGCGCGGCTGCCGGTCTCCAGGAACTCGTCGAAGTGGCAGTTGAGACAAGCGATCGTGTTCGACACGTGGCAGGCCTGGCAGGTCAGCTTGTCCCCGTGAGCCGAGTGCGAGTCGATCGAGGGATCGTACTTGCTGGCGCCGTCCTCGCCTCTCTTGTGGCAGTCCAGACAGTCGGCCTTTAGGAAGTCGCGCTCTCGCATGCTGGCCCACTTCTTGCCGTCGCCGTGCATGTCGGAGATCGGGTGGCACTTGGTGCAGTCCATCTCCGCGTGCGGGTCCTCGATGCCGGCCGCCTTGTCCATCGCGACGGTCGCCTTGTAACGCGAGTGGCACTTGAGGCAGTTGTCCTTGCAGACGTCGGCCCCGTAATCGCCCTCTTCGTGGCATGCCTCGCAGGATTTGACGTGGCAATTCTTGCAGTCGAGCTTCTCGTACTCCATGCCAACCACCTGCTTGAAGCCCTTGTCGTACCAGTGCTTCATTCCGGCGCCGGTGGCGTGCAGGCTGTCGGCGAAGATCTTCTTCACCTCGGCCACTTTTTTCTCCAACTCGGCCTTCTTCTCGGCCTCGGCTTTTTCGGCCGCTGTCTTCTCTTCCGCGGCTGCGGCGCTCTCGTCGGCCTTTTCGGCCTCGGCGCCCTTCTCTTCGCCCTTCTTCTCACCGCAGGCGAGCAACAGCAGGGCCGAGAGCAGACCGATCAACAGCACGGCGAGTCGGACGCGATTGGCGTTCATCTCGACGCTCCTTTCCGGGTGGTTTTCTCTTTCTCCACCACGTGCTCATCGATTACCTGTTTCGGATATCACGGATGAGGCGGCGCGTAAATATCCAAGCTGTTGAAATGACTGACAAATAGAGAAGTAAACAGCTGGAGTATTGTTAATCTCGAGCGGCGGAAACCGGGTTGCAGAGCCTGCCGATTCCCTCGATCTCCACGCAGATCTCCATCCCGGGCACCAGGAAGAGCGGCGGCTCGCGAGCGACGCCGACCCCTTCCGGGGTTCCGGTCAGGATCACGGTGCCGGGCAGCAGGGTCGTGTCGGTGCTGAGGTATGATATCAGCTCGGCGACCGAGCGTATCATGTCCGAGGTGTTGCTGCTCTGCATCGTCTCGCCGTCGAGCATCGAGCGGATTTCGAGCGACTGGGGATCCGGCAGCTCTTCCGGGGTCACGAGCCGCGGGCCGAGCGGGCAGAAGGTGTCGAAGCCCTTGCCCCGGGTCATCTGTCCGCCGCCGGCGTGCTTCTGCCAGCGCCGCGCCGAGACGTCGTTCCCGCAGGTGTAGCCGAGCACGTGCTCCAGCGCTCGCCGGGCCGGCACGTCGCGGGCCGTTCGTTCGATCACGACCGCCAGCTCGGCCTCGTAGTCGACCTCGGGGCCGTGGGTGGAGCAGGCGGGAACCAGAATCGGATCGCCGGGGTCGAGCAGCGCCGAGGTGGGCTTCATGAACAGGATCGGGTAGCGCAAAACGCTCTGTCCGGTCTCCTCGGCGTGGCGCCGGTAGTTGAGGCCCACTCCGAAGATGTTTGTCGGGACCACCGGGGCCAGCAGCTGCCGCACCTCCGCGGTACGACCGGTGCGTCGGTAGCCGCCGGCCGGATTTCCGGCGGCGATTTCGGCCCTTTCCTCCGATAGCTCGAAACCCACGCGGATCTCGCCGCGCGCATCGACGAAGCGAATCAGCGGCATCGGGATCTCCCGGTTTCGCGGCGGACGGGTCCGATCGATGTCAACGTTCCGAATACTCCACCAGCTCTTGATCGAACTCGTAGAGATGTACGCAGATCTCTTCTCCACCTTCCACCGGGGTCACGGTTCCATCTTCATAATCGATCTGCGACTCATGGAAAACGACATCGGTCAGCGAGCCCATGAGAGATTCTCCCAGCTCGGTTCCGCGCGCGGTGACGCGCAGCGTCCCCTGCTCGGCCCAGTAGACGCGGGTGCACTCCTGCTGGCCGGGATTCGGATTGTTGCAGGCCTCGAAGAACAGCACGCAGCTCTCGCACTCGAAGATGTTGGCCACCTCGCCGGAGAGATCGATATCCTGGTCTAGCGGGTATTCGGCCTCTCCCTCGGTCCAGGTTTGGATGTCCAGATAGACGTACGGTGCGAGCTTGCGCAGGTAGCCGTGCAGCTCCACCGCGGTCCAGCCGTTGTCCTCGAAGGAGAAAGCCTGGCTGACCGGCGGCTCGAAGACCCAGTCGTTGGACTCGCAATCGCCCCAGTCGTCGAGGTGGATGTCCTCGAAGTCGAAGCCGACCTCGCTGTCGCCGGTGTCGGTATCCGTCTCGGTTTCGGTGTCCGTGTCGGTGTCTCCGTCGGCGGTACCGGCATCGGGCGAGATCTTGCCTTCGCTGCCGCAGGCCGCCAAGAGTACGGCCGACGCAAGCTTTGCTATCGAGTCTATTCCTATTCTCATGGCAGCATCGCTCCTTTCGCGCGGCGCGCTCGCCGCGGGACACATCACTTTGATTCACGCAGAGCCTAGAATATTTAAAAGTATCCGCCCTAATTTCGCAAACTAGCCGGGAGCTATTGCAGGCTGAGCGCTACGTTCTTGATGTAGGCGCCGGCTAGCTGCTCGACGCCGTCCGAGCCGTGGATGAAGCGGAACTTGAAGTCGGAAGGGGCGCTGGTGTTCAGGAAGCTGATCGTCTTGGTGACCCACGATGTCTGCTGGCCGGTGAACCCGGGCAGGCCGTCGACATAGGGGAGATCGGAAGAATCGCAGTAGTTGTGGGCGCTTATCGCGTTGGTGTCCCAGCCTCCCACGGGCTCTGTCATGACCCACTCGCTGCCGCTCCACAGCTCTACGGTCAAACCGTCCCAGCTCGAGCCGCCCACGTACTCGTACCAGATGTCGAAGGTCAAATCGAAAGCCTCGTCGGCACAGGCCGATAGATCGATCTCGGGAGAGGTCAGGAAGTCGTCGTCGCAGGTCCCGTAATGGCCCGACAGGTCTGTGGCCCAGAGGTTGGCCGCATCGGAGCTCGACGGTCCAATGAGAAATGGTGGCGTAAAAGCGTGTTCTTGTCTTCGACCTCGAGTCGAAGCGGAAAAGCGCGAAGCCTAGATTTCTCTGGCCAGGGCGGCGAGCTGTTGCTCGGTGAGCGTTTCCGCCCGGGCGCGCGGATCGACGCCGGCTTTCTCGATCAGCTTTTCTACCTGCCGCTTCTCACCCAGCCCTGCGGCCGCCAGCGAGTTGCACAGCGTCTTGCGCCGACGCAGGAAGGCCGCCTTGACGAGACGGTCGTAGCGCGGGGCGAGCTCGGGGGCTCCGAAGACCGGCCGCCGCAACGGCTCGAGGTGCACGACGGCCGAGCGCACCTTGGGCGGCGGAAAGAAGGCGGTCGGCTGCAGGCGAAGCACGATGCGAGGATCGTAGCGAGCACGGGTCAAGGCCGAGAGCGCTGCCCGGGAAGGTTCTCCGGCGCGCGCGCAGAGACGTTCGGCGACCTCGAGCTGCACGGTTACGACCACCCCCAGCGGCGGAGGCGAGATCTCCAGAACGCGCCGCAGGATGCGACCCGTTATCTGGTACGGGATGTTGCCCGCGATTGCGCCGCGTCCTCCGGACACGCGTGAGGCGTAGTCGAAGCGCGCGGCGTCTTCCTCGACCAATTCGAGATTCCTGCTCGATCCCAGCTCGGCGCCAAGCACGCGGCACATCTCGCGATCGCGCTCGATCGCCACGACGCGAGCTCCTCTTTGCAGCAAGGCCCCTGTCAGCGTGCCCGCACCGGCTCCGATCTCGATGACGGTGCGTCCCGGAGCATCGGCGGCCAGGGCCGCTATCTCGCGCAGAGCGCGGCGACTCACCATGAAGCTCTGTCCCCAGGATCGCTTGGCCGAGAGCCCGTGCCGACGCAGCACGGCGCGCGGATCCTCGGGCAGCGGATCGAGGGGGGGCGTCATCGGCTCACTCGAAGTCTTTCACGGATCGCTCGACGGCTCGGCGCCGACCGTCGTCGAGCGTTCCGACCGTGGTGGCGTGCAGCGACTCCTGTTCGAGCACTCGGCGCGCAACGCGGATCACGTCCTCGATCTCCACCGAGGCCAGCGCGCGCGCTTCCGCGTCCAGGGAGCGCGCCGGGTGAATCAGCTCACGCTCTCCGTAGTGATCGTTCATCGCCTGCGGGTCGTCCTGGTAGCTTTCCAGCGACCACAGCGCGCGCCGCCGCGCCTTGTCCAGGGCCTTGGAGCTCGTCTCGCGCTCGCGGATGCGACGCACGGTGTCGAGCAGCTCCGCGACCAGCTCCGGGACGTTCTCGTGGGTACAGGCCGCGTCGATGTTGAGCGCGCCCGCGTCGGCGTACTGCTCCGCGGAGGCGCCGACGCTGTAGGCCAGCCCCCGCTCCTCGAATACACGGCGATGCAGCGGCGTCGACATGCCGTCGTCCAGCAGGCGCAGCAGCACTTCTAGAGCGATGCCGTCGGCGTCTCGCAGACCCGGCGCGTGAAAGGCGAGCCGCACCCGTGTCTGGCTGCCCGGCTTGTTGACGTGCGAAAAGCTCGGCCCGCGCCCGAGAGCCGGCGCGGGGGGAGCCGCGGGGCTCTCGGCTCGGGACAGGGCGGCGAACGAGCCGGCCATCGCTTCGAGGGCCAGCTCGGGATCGAAGCTGCCGCTTGCGCAGACCACGGCGTTGGACGCCACGTAGAGACGCGCCAGATGGCGCCGCAAGTCGTCGACATCGAAGCGCAGCGCGTTCTCCAGCGGTCCGGTCACGCTGCGGCCGAGCGGGTGTCCGGGCCACAGGCGACGCCGGGAGAGCGCGTCGATGTCGATCAGGTTCCCGTGTTCGTCCAGGTCCTCCCGGATCTCTTCGGCGACGATGCGCCGCTCCACCTCGAGGTCGCGGAAGCGAGGGCTGGTCACGAGCTCGGCGAGAATGCCGATCCCTTCGATCACGTTCTTCTCGGGCAGCTCGACCGAGAACTCGGTGGCGTCGGGAGCGGTGGCCGCCTCGAACGTGCCGCCCAGATCCTCGATCGCGAAGTTCAGCTCGAGCGGCGTGGGGTAGCGCTCGCTGCCGCGGAAGACCATGTGCTCGACGAGATGCGAGAGGCCGTTGTCACGCTCCGACTCGTACAGCGAGCCGGCGGCGAAGAAAACGGAAATCGCGGCGCGGTGGAGGTGCGGCTGGTGCACGAGCACGGTGGTCGGACCGTCGGAAGGACGGCTGCGTTTGTGGAGATAGTCCCAGCGGTGCGAGATCGCGGGTCCGTCGGGGACGGGACCGGCGAGCCGGGAAGAGCTAGAGGTCCTCGGGATCGTCTTCCTCCCCGTCGTCTTCGGGCGGTTCTTCCGGCGCCTGCTCGTCGGCCTCGACCGGCGCTCTCTCGCCGGCCGGCGCCGGTGCGGCTCCTTCCGCGGCGCCGGCCGGCCCCGCGGGCAGATCTCCCCGCGGCCCCTTGCGCGCCGGCGGAGGCGACGGCACCTCGCCGACCACGCTGGCCTCGAGGCGGCCTTCCTCCTTCGCGGAGCGCCACAGCTCGCCGATTCGATCGCGCAGCCACGAGACCTGCTTGAGCGCCAGCAGCTTCTCGGTCAGCATCAGCTTCTGGTCAGCGAACTCCTCGTCGCTGGGGACGTTGCGCTCGGCGAGCTGAGCCACGTAGAAGTCGTTGTCGATTTCGAAGACCCGGTCGGGCACCGGCGAGTCGGGCGTCAGCTCGAACGCCGCCTCGATCAGCTCCGGAGCCTTGCCCACGCCCGGAATCGTGGTCTGGCTCCGCGAGAAGAGGGGCGTGGTGCGCACGCGGGGCGCCAGGTGTCCCTCGCCGGCGTCCTCGGGCGGCAGCTTCTCGATCGGCTCTCCGTCGCGCAGCCTGGCGAGGTACTGCTCGGCGGTCTCTCGAGCCCGCTCTCGGCCGGCCTCCTCGGCGTAGAGCTGCTCGGCGATTTCGCGCGAGGCCTCCTCGAGCGAGACGTTGCCCTCGCGAATTCCCTCCAGCTCGATGATGTGGAAACCGTACTTGGTCTCCACCACGTCCGATATCTCGCCGGGAGAGAGGGAGAACATCGCCTCGTCGAACTCGGGAACCATCTTGCCGCGCGGGTTCCAGCCCAGATCTCCGCCGCGCTGCGCGCTCTGCTCGTCATCGCTGTGCTCGCGGGACAGCTCGGCGAAGCTCTCGCCGGAGCGGGCCCGCTGGAGCAATGCTTCGATCTCGGCGCGGCGGGAGGCCTTTTCCTCCTCGCTGGCGTCCTCGGGAACCTCGAGCAGGATGTGCCGCGCGCGGGCCTGCTTTTCCACGTTTATGTAGCGGTACTTGTTGGTCTCGTAGTGCTGCTCGATGCGGTCGGCGTGCTCTTCGGCCCAGCGCTCCAGCTGCTCGTCCTCGCCCCTGATCCGCGCGGAATAGTACTCGGGAATCAAGCGGAGGTACTGCACGGAGACAGTGTCGTTCTCCCGCTGGTAGGCCCGCCGCACCTCCTCGTCCGAGACGCGGATGCCGGCGACGAGCAGCTGGCGGACGCGGTGGGCGATCAGCTCGAGCCGTTGCTGCTCGACGAACTTCTCCTCGGTGATGCCCAGGCCGTAGCGCACCCATTTCTCGAAGCTCTCGATGTCGAACAGCCCCTCCTCGTCGAGGAAGGACTGGCGCAGCTCGTAGCCGTCCTCCAGCATCACTCGCGCCGCCGAGATCTCGTCGACGAAGTAGGCGCGGCGCAGCCTGGAAGCCAGTCGATCCACGGGCACGGAGAGAAACACCTGGTCGTCGATGATGCGTTGCTCCGCCTCGTCCCGGCTGGCGGTGATGCCGGCGCTCTCGGCGAGCCGAAGCAGCAGCTGTCTCTCGATCAGGCCGCGCAGGACGTCGCGCTGCAACATCTCGTACTCGGCGCTCTCGGGAGCGAGCTGACCGCCTCCCGCCAGGGCGATCGCGTACTGGAGATCGTCTCCCAGGATCTCCTCTCCATCGACCGAGGCTTCGATGTGCACCGACTGTCCCTTGCCCCATCCGGCGCTCTGAGTGCCGAAGCTCAGGGCGAAGACGAAGACCAGCGCACCGATGATGGCGATCCCGACCAGGCCGCCGACGTGCTGACGAAAGAACTCGAGCATGGGGTCTCCTTGCACTCGCGGTGGAGGTGGAATACCTCGTCAAACGCGCGCGTTGCCCGAACCAAAAATCATAGACCCGGGCCCGAAGCGGCCGTGTATGTTACAGAGTCCAACGTGAAAGGCAAACGCTTTCCACGGTCGATTTCAAAAAGGATCGAGTTCGGGATGGCAAAAGAGGCGCAAATGAGCACATGCTTGATAAACAATGAGAAATTTGGTAACAGGAAAGGGCGGCTTTCGTTGCTCGCAACGAAAAACCGCAGTGAATTCAACCGTTTCAGGGCGTCGCTCCCCGGTTTCGGCGAAGTGACGTGCTGTATACCGGTGCGCTCGCTCGGTTGAACGCACGCGGAGATAAGCAGGATGCTGTTCGACTGGCTCTACGGTCTGTTCTCCAACGATCTGGCCATCGATCTCGGCACGGCCACGACCCTGATCTATGAAAAGGGCCGGGGCATCGTCTGCTGCGAGCCGTCGGTCGTCGCCGTGCAGATGGATCAGCGCGGCGTCCAGAAGGTGCTCGCCGTCGGGATCGAGGCCAAGGAGATGCTGGGTCGAACTCCGGGGCACATCGAGGCGGTGCGCCCGCTGCGGGACGGCGTGATCGCGGACTTCGAGGTCACCGAGGCGATGCTGCGCTACTTCATCACCAAGGTCCACCGCCGCAAGACCCTGGTCAAGCCGCGCATCATCATCTGCGTGCCGTTCGGGATCACCCAGGTGGAGAAGCGGGCGGTCAAGGAGTCGGCCGAGTGCGCCGGGGCGCGCGAGGTGTTTCTGATCGAGGAGCCGATGGCGGCTGCGATCGGCGCCGGTCTGCCCGTGATCGAGCCGTCGGCCAGCATGGTCGTCGATATCGGGGGCGGCACCACCGAGGTGGCCGTGATCTCGCTGGCGGGCATCGTTTATTCCCGCTCGGTGCGGGTCGCCGGCGACAAGATGGACGAGGCGATCATGGCCTACCTCAAGCGCAAGTACAATCTGGCGATCGGCGAGCAGACCGCAGAACGGATCAAGATGGATATCGGCAACGCCTACCCGGCCGAGGACGTGGAATACATGGAGGTCAAGGGTCGCGACCTGGTGGCCGGAGTGCCGCGCACCGTGGAGATCAACTCCGACGAGGTCCGCGACGCCCTCAGCGAGCCGATCAACGCCATCGTGCAGACGGTGATGGGAGCGCTGGAGCACACGCCTCCCGAGCTGTCGGCCGACATCATCGACAAGGGGATCGTGCTCACCGGAGGCGGAGCCGAGCTGAAGAACCTCGACGTGCTGATCCGCGAGGAGACCGGGCTCCCGGTGATGGTCAGCGACGAGCCGATGTCCGCGGTGGTGCTGGGCTCCGGCAGGGCGCTCGACAACCTCGATCTGCTGCGCGAGATCACCACCGGCTAGGCCGGGGGCTCGGAATGTCATTCCTCTCGCGGTACAAGGACGTCATCGTTTGCATCCTGGCGCTGGTCATTCCCTTCTTCTTTCTCAAGGCCAACCTCAAGGAGACCGGGCAGCTGACGACCTTCGACCGGGTGGTGCTGACGCTCTCGACGCCGATCCAGTGGGCGGCGACCGCCACCGCCGAGTTCGCCGGGGAGATCTGGACCGACTACATCTATCTGGTCGATCTGCGCGAGGAGAACGAGCGGCTGCGCTTCGAGAACCGCAGGCTGCGCGCCGAGAACGTCCGCTACCTCGAGACCGAGCAGGAGGTCCGGAGGCTGCGGCAGATGTTGACCTTCCGCGAGACGTTCTCCGGAAAGCTCGAGGCTGCCCGCGTGGTCGGCCGCGGCACCTCGGAGCAGTTCCGGGTGGTCAGGCTCCGCATCGATCTCGGCGAGAGCGTGCTGGAGAAGGGCCTGCCCGTCGTCACCTTCGACGGCTTGGTGGGGCAGATCAGCCGCTTCGTGGACGGCTACTCGGACGTGCTGCTCTCGGTGGATCGCAAGAGCCACATCCCGGTCGTGGTGCAGCGCAACGGCGCCCAGGGAATCCTGCGCGGGACGGGCGAGCTGGACCGCTATACCTGCGAGGTGGAGTACCTGCTGCGTTCCGACGAGGTGCGCGAAGGGGACCAGCTCTTCACCTCGGGTGCGGGGGGCAAGTTTCCCGGGGGAATTCTCGCCGGGCGGATCGTCTCGGTGCAGCGGGAGAACCTGGGGCTCTTCCAGAAGGTCGTCGTCCAGCCCGCGGTCAGCTTCTCGAGGCTCGAGGAGGTGTTCGTGATCACGCGGCTTCCAAAGAGCGAGCGGGACGGCTCGCGGCCGGAGGAGGGCTGACGCCGTGCGCAGCGTAGCGATCGTGGTCGCGGCCTTTCTGTTGCTGGTGCTGCAGTCCACCTTCGCGCACCTGGTGCCGCTCGACTACCTGGTGCCCAACGCGGCGCTGGTGGTGATTCTCTACATGGGGCTCCACGACTACAACGCTTCCCAGGGGGCGCTGATCGCTTTCGCGATCGGCTACCTGCTCGACTCCTTCGCCGGCAGCCCGATGGGCCTGCACACCTTCGTCGCGGTGGCGATCTTCCTCTTCTCGCGCTTCGCCGCGCTGCGCCTCTTCATGCAGGGGTGGATCTTCGAGATCGCGATAACGTTCGTTCTGGCGCTGGTGGCCAGCGCGCTGGTGCTGGTGATTCGGGCCTTGTTCGACAAGGATTTTGGCAGTTTACTTATCCATATAAAGATCGTAATGTCGCGTGCTGTGGCTACCGCCGTGCTGGCGCCGCCGGTCTTCAGGCTGGTGAGCTGGATCGAACGAATCACCGCGCGGCGAAAGGCGGAGAGCAGGGTTTTGCGCGGCTAGGTGAGAGATGTTCGTTTCCTCCAAGAGCGAGCTTTCCGAGTTTCGCAGGCGTTATCGCTGGATGCGGATCTTCGTCGTACTGACGTTTTTCGTGTTCGTCGGGCGGCTGGTTCACCTGCAGCTGGTCGAGGGCGAGGAGCACCACCGGCAGAGCGTGAGCAACGTGGTGCGCACCGAGTCGATTCCGGCGGTCCGCGGCCGAATCTACGACAGCAAGGGCCGCGTGCTGGCGACCAGCGTTCCGGCGCACAAGCTGGTGGCGATCCCCCACTATTTCGACATGGGACGCGGCCTGGCGCGACTGGTGGAGCTGCTCGGTCTCGAGGATAAAGAGGCCGAGCAGATCGGCGAGCGGATCGCGGAGCGGCTGGTCGATCCCAAGGACATGCGTCGCTTCCAGCAGGTGACGCTGCTGGACGGAATTTCGGCCGAGCAGCTCGCGGCGATCAAGACCCACCAGGACGACCTGCCCGGCGTCGATGTGGTCGACGTCCCGTTGCGCTATTACTCGTACGGAAAGGTCGCCTCGCACCTGATCGGTTACATGAACGAGGTCGATTCGGCCGACATGGAGGAGATCAACCCCGACGTCGAGGATCCGTACCGGATGGCCGACAAGATCGGCCGGGTCGGGATCGAGAGCGCCTACGAATCGGAGCTGCGCGGCATTCGCGGCTGGCACAAGAAGGTCGTCGACGCCCGCGGGCTGCCGCTGTCGCGCGAGGAGTCGGAGGGCATCCTGGGCGACAATCGGGTTCAGGAGCCGCGTCCCGGCCACGACGTGGTGCTGACGCTCGATCTGGCGCTGGAGAAGATCGTGGGCCAGGCGATGCGCGGTCATCCATCGGGGGCGGCGGTGGTGATGGACGTGCACAGCGGTCGCGTGCTGGCCGCGGTCAGCAAGCCCTCCTACGACCTGAACGAGATGACATCGGGCCTCTCCTGGGAGCAGCACCGGGCGCTGAACGAGAACCTGTTCCGACCGCGCATCGACAAGACGCTGTACGAGAACTACTTTCCCGGCTCGGTGTTCAAGCCGTTCACCGCGATGGCGGCTCTCGAGGACGGGATAATCACCCCCAACGACGTGATCCACTGCTCGGGGTTCCACGAGTTCGGCCGGCGCACCTTCAAGTGTCCGCGGGCCCACGGCGATCTGACCTTGAGCGAGGCGATCGCGGTGTCGTGCAACGTGTTCTTCTTCAACCTGGCCGAGATGACCGGGATGGATCGGATCGCGCGCTACGCCCACGAGTTCGGCTTCGGCAAGCCCACCGGAGTGGGGTACAACCACGAGGCCGCCGGCCACATCCCCACCCGCGCCTGGTACGACGAGGAGTTCCCCGGCAAGTTCCGGATCGGGCACACGCTCAACGCCGCGATCGGGCAGGGCAACACCAAGGTCACGCTGATGCAGGTCGCGGCCGCCTACTCGTCGATCGCCAACGGCGGCACGCTCTACGAGCCGCAGGTCGTGCGTCGCATCGAGACGGCCGACGGCGACGTGGTCGAGGACTTCCACCCCGAGGTCAAGCGCCGCGTGTCCGTCTCGCCGAACACTCTGGACCTGATGATGGAGTCCCTGCTGGCGGTGGTCGAGAACGAAGACGGAACCGCTAACGACGCGCGCAGCGAAGAGGTGGTGGTGGCCGGCAAGACGGGTACGGCCCAGGTGGCCAAGAAGCCGCGCAGCGAGAGCGACAGCCTGGCGCGCCACTACTACGTCAACCGAGATCACGCCTGGTTCGCCTCCGTCGCTCCGGGCGACGCGCCCGAGATCGCGATCGTGGTGCTGATCGAGCACGGCGGAGCCGGCGGCGAGCACGCCGCGCCGGTCGCGATCGAGATTGCGCGCAGGTACTTCGAGGAGATCGCGCCTCGCGAGGAGGCGCCGCTGATTGCCGAGGAACGCCGTCCCGACAGCGCGCCGCCGTTGCCGCTGGCGGAGGACGAGCCCACCGCCGCCTCGGCGGCGCGCCCCCGTTAGACTCTTTCCATGCCGCGGGTTCTCGCCCATCGACTGCGAGACGAGATCGACTGGGTCCTGCTCGCGCTGGTCGCCACGATTTCGATCGCCGGCGTGATCAACCTGTACAGCACCGGGTTGGCCTCGGGTGCGCCGGATCTCTACCTGACGCAGATCTACTGGCTGGTCTTCGGCGCCTGCGTGGCGTTCGCGGTGGCGATCGTGGACTACCGTCACTACGAGCGGCTCGGCTACGTGCTCTACGGCGTGGGGATCTTCTTGCTGATCGCGGTGCTGCTGGTCGGCACCGAGGTCAACAACTCCACGCGCTGGATCACGATAGGCGAGCTGCGCTTTCAGCCGTCGGAGCTGACAAAGGTGCTGTTGGTGATCGGGCTGGCCAAGTACCTGCACCACGATCCCCGCACCGAGGGCAGGAAGATCCAGGACATGCTGATCCCGGCGCTGATGACCGCGCTGGCGATGGCGCTGATCCTCAAGGAGCCCGATCTGGGCACCGCGCTGATCTGCCTCTTGATCTTCCTTTCGATCATGATGCTGACGCGGCTCAAGGCGCGCTCGATGATCGCGCTGGCGGTCTCGGCGCCGGTGGTTGCGATCGCGGCCTGGAACTACCTGCTGCAAGAGTACCAGAAGGAGCGAATCACCTCTTTTTGGAACTCCTTCATCGATCCCGAGGCCGATCGGCTCAGCGCCGGCTGGCACGCCTGGCAGTCGATGGTGGCGATCGGCTCGGGCCGCATCGCGGGCAAGGGATACCTGCAGGGCACGGCCGGGCCCCATCACTTCCTCCCCGAGCAACGCACCGACTTCCCGTTCGCGGTCTTCGCCGAGGAGATGGGCTTCATCGGCGCGGTGACGCTGGTGCTGCTCTATCTGTTGCTGGTGATGTGGTCGATTCGGATCGCTTCGCTCTCGCGTGACCGTTTCGGTTCGGTGATCGCGGTCGGCGTCGGCTCGATCTTCTTCTGGCAGGTGGTGATCAATCTGGGGATGGTGATGGGGCTGCTGCCCGTGGTCGGCGTGACTCTACCGCTCTTCTCCTACGGCGGCTCCTCGATCCTGACCTTCATGCTGAGCGTGGGTTTGCTGATGAACGTCTCGATGCACCGCTTCAGGCGCTAGCGATCCGGGCTTTTCGCCGCGACGCTCCCGTCGTATGAATCGGGCATGTGGCGGCGCGCGATCCCCACCGGCCCCGAGCGGGTCGATTCGTACCCGCAGCGGGCTGCGGCGCGCCTGGAGCAGCACGGCGACATCTTCGACTTCTGCCGCGCGGCATCGCTGGCGACGGGCGGGGTGGTCTGCCTCTGCCACGCTGCCGCGGGCTCAAGAGCCGCCGCAGATCGTCGGCGGCCTTCGGCCAATCAGGCGAAGACGCGGTGCTGGTCAACTCCGAGAGCTTCGAGCCCCGGGCCTGGTAGCGCGAAAGAGGCTTGCGCGGTCGAAGGGCCGATCAGGTCGGCGGGGTCTCCGAGGTGGAGCGGACGGCCTGGTGAGCGGAGCGGACCGCGGATCCTATGTTTCTCACCTGCTCGGCGTCTCCGGCGGCGATCACCTCGCCGGCCATGCCCTCGAAGCGCTCCAGGACTTCCAGGTTCGGTTCGTAGCCGGTCGCGATTGCGATCGTGTCGGCCGGCACGAGGATCGTCTCATCCTGGCGGCGATCGTGGACGAGGACGCCGTCGGGCGTGATCTCGCGATACTCGGTGCGATCGATCAGCTGCACTCCGAGGCGCTCCAGGTCTCGCATCATCGTCCAGCGCAGCGAGCGGCCGACGCCCCTCCCGGCGTATCCGCGCCGCCTCAGCAGGGTCACCTCGCGGGGCGGGCGGAAGGAGAGCGCCTCCTCCAGCCAGTCGGGGTCTCCGTAGCGCGCCAGGAAGCCCAGAGCGGCCAGGCTGGGCTCGCCTTCGCCCGCGAGGTGGATCGCCAGCTCGACGCCCACGCCTCCGGCGCCCAAAATCGCGGTGCGCGGCCCGGCGGGTTGCTCGCGCGCGAGCAGGTCGTCGACGTGCACGACGTCCGGGTGCGTCTCCAGACCCGGGATCTCGGGCAGCCGCTTGCGGCCGCCGGTGGCTAGCACCAGCACGTCGGGGCCGATCGTGCGCACCTGCTCGGGCGTCACCTCCGAGCCGGTCTCGATCGGAACGCCGGCGCGGGCCAGGCGCGAGGTGAAGGCGTGCAGCGCGGCGCGCAGGTCCTTGCGACCGTGCATGCGCGAGGCCAGCCGCCAGCGGCCGCCGGGACGGTTGTCCCGCTCCTTGATCGTCACCTGGTATCCCATCTGGTGCAGAGTCCAGGCGGCTTGCAGCCCGGCCGGACCGGAGCCGACCACCAGCGCGCTCTTTCCCGTCGAGTCGCCGCTTTCGACGAGCGGCTCGCGTTGGCCCACCTCCGGGTTGAGCGAGCAGAGGATCGGGCGGTTGGACATCACGCGGTCGAGGCAGGCGCCGCAGGCCATGCACGGCACGATCTCGGCCTCCCGGCCCTGCTCGGACTTGAGCGGCCACTCGGGATCGGCGATCAGGGCGCGACCCAGGTTGATGAAGTCCGCTCCGCTGGCCGCAAGGATCGCCTCGGCCTCGAGCGGCTCGCGCACCCGCCCTCCGCTGAGGACCGGCAGCTCGGAGATCAGCCGCACGCGCTGGGCCAGGTAGGCGAACGCCAGCGGCGGCGTCTGCGGCGTGATCTGTGGCAGCGAGGTGCGGTGCCCGCCGCCGGTGACGTCGAAGCCCGCGACCCCGGCCCGCTCCAGCGCCGGTACGATCTGGTCCGCGCCCTCGATCCCGTAGCCGCCCTCGAGGTACTCGTGGCCGTGGATGCGCACCAGGATCGGGAAGCCCTCGCCGGTCGCTTCGCGCATCACCTCGATCGACTCCAGCGGCAGTCGCAGCCGTTCCCTCCAGCCGCCCGAGTAGCCGGGGATGCCCCAGGTGTTGTGCGCCGGAGAGATGAAGTGGCTCAAGAGGCTGCCCCCGCTGAGCATCAGCTCCACGAGCTGGAAGCCCGCCTCGCAGGCCCGCCTGGCCGCCTCTCCGATCGAGTCGCGGATCTTCGGGATAAGCTCGGGCTCGGGGTGCCAGTCCGGCTTGTTGTATCCGGCCAGCGGCGAGATCTGAACGCCCGCAATCGCGCCGGCCTTGCGGATTCTCTCGGCCAGCTCGGCCATCGCCGGGACCTGGCCGTCGTCTGTCAGGGCCAGCGCTCCGGACAGCCCCGGCCGATCTCCGCTCCAGGCGTCGCAGGTGCCCGCGATGATCAGCCCGGCTCCACCGCGAGCCCGGTCTTCGTAAAAGCGGTGCACCGCCTCGGTGGGGCGGCCTTCTTCGGCCAGACCGAGGTGCAGCGCGGGCAGGCAGATCCGGTTTTTGGGTCTCAGATCGCCCAGCTTTCCCCGGGCGAACAGGGCTGGGAAGAGCATTCGGCCTCCGTCTGTCGACTAATCGTCGTCGTTTGCTTCCGGCGGCCTGCCGGTCAGGGCGACCAGCCGGTGGGGCGGATCGCAGCTCCAGCCCCCGCACGTAGCCACGTACACCTCTCCGGACGGCCCCACGTACGGACCGGCCGAGAGCCGGCCCGGAAGCACGACCTGCCAGAGAAGCGTACCGCTTTTGGAGCGGCGGGTCACCTCGGTTCGGTCGGCCTCGGAAGAGTTCGCAATCAACAGACCGCCCCCAGGGTAGCCCGCCAGGTCGAGGTGACCCTTGACGTGGCGGGTCAGCACGCGGTGCCCGCCCTGCTCGTCGGAGGTGACGAGCGCGTTGTACGGACCTCGATCTCCCTTGGGGCGCGCGCAGGGGCTGGAGACGTCCAGGCACAGGCCGAAGGCCCCAGGGCGGCTGCCTTCGACTGCGAACGGCGCCAGCTCGGCGAGACGGCCCTCGACCGGGAGGCTCTCGCTCCAGGAGACGGTGCCGTTCTCCTCTAGAAAGGTGACCCGCACGGGGGTCTTCGCGTCGCCACTGGCCAGCAGGAAGCCATCGGTCAGGCGGCGGACCAGAGGAGCGCGGGGAATCTCGTGCTGCCAGAGCGGCAGGCCCCGGGCGCCCAGCAGGGAGATTTCGCCGCCGCTCCAGACCAGCGGATCGCAGGCGGGACTGGATCCCAGGACCACGCTGCGGCGATCGAGCGGAGTCTCGCGCATCACCGCGCCGCGTCGCGAGATCACGATCGCCACGCCCTTGACTCCGCGGATACCCTGGAACAGCGTTCCCTCTCGACAGGGGAACGGCCCGGCCAGGCTGCGCAGACCCTCCAGGTTGGCGCGCCAGCGCAGCTCGCCGTCTCCCCCCACCGCCGAGACCGTGGCGGCGTCCACCAGGAAGAACCCGCCGCTTGGGTCGCTCAGCAGCCGGCCGTGCCAGTCGAGCTGCCAGCCGGTGCGTCCCCAGCGCTCGAGCTGGGTGAGGCGCTCGAACTGGGGCGACCAGACCAGTTGTTTTCCGTTGGCCACGAGCAGCTCGTGGTCCTCGCCGGCGACGAAACGCCAGCGATCCTGACCCCAGCTGGTCACGTTGTGCACCTCGGATCCGGTCGAGACCAGCAGGCCGGCCAGCGGCGTCCACTCGATGAAGGTGATCGGTTCGCGCATCTCGATCGACCAGCGCACCGAGCCGGGCACCGCGAAGCGCGAGGAGTCGCGTTGCTCGAGGACCTTCTCGGGGTCGGGAACGGGAGATATCTTCTCTATTGTTTCGTTTCCCGCGTCGTTTTCCACAGCCGCTTGCGGCGTCCGGCGCACGGACTCTTCCGGAATCGGTGTGGTGATCGGTTCCACCGCAGGAGGCTCGGGCGCCTGGCGACAGGCGAAGAGGAACAGGGCGACCAGCAGCGGGCTAGCGAACCTTGTCATCTTCGATGCAGACAGCCCGCACGCGAGTGCTCTTGCGTCCCGCCTGCTCGGCAGAGGAGACGCAGGTGTAACCGGGCTCGCAGCTCTCGTCCGCCCCACAGGTCTTCCAGCAGCGCTTCTCGTCCTTCTTGTATGAGTAGCAGATCGATCCGCTCTCACATTCGATCGTCTCATCGCACAGCTCGCCGGGCAGCTTGTCCCCACGCGTGGCGTCGTCCCCGCCGATGAAGCGGCTGACCACGCCGGCGCCCAGGATCAGCACGATCAGCCCGATCGCCACGCCCTTGAGCACGCCGAAGCCCGAGTCGGTCTCCTTGGGGCGCTCTGAGATCCTGGGCTTGTCCGGCTCGGGCTCGCTCGGCACGGCCTCCTTCTCCGCCTTGCGGGGAGCGTTCTCGGACCGGCTGACCCGCCGCGCAACGCGCTTGCCGCTGCCTTTTCTTTGCTTGGCCATCGACTCTCCTCCCGCCCGCTCGAAACCGTAGCTAAAAAGATCGTCGCCGGTCAACCGCGACCCTCGCAGGATTTCTGGGATCTAAGCTCAGACACGCTGAAGCGCGGCGTGAGTTGATAGGTAGTTGATTGGAAAGTTCCGTTCCCGGCGGTTTTTGGCCCAGGGCCAGACTTTTTTGCAACCGATCGGGCCGAGCGTCCGATGTAGGGAGCATGGGATACCCGATCAGAATCTTCGAGCCGGGGATCGTCTACTCGATGGTCTCCAACATCGTCGACCGCCAGTTCATGTTCAAGCCGGACCACCACCCGGACAATCCGCTGCTCTCGCTGAGGAGCCCGCCCGAGGCCTTGTCGCCGGACAACGACATCA
>CAZHCG010000089.1:0-20629 GCA_964530995.1 uncultured Myxococcales bacterium | reverse complement strand
CTACCGGGTAACTTCCGTGGGATCTTGCCGGTAGACTTACGTGGGATGGGACAGGTCTGGAACGATCGAGTTCCAGACCGAGCGCGAGCAGTTCATGGGACTCAGGCTGCTCAACTACCTGACGCTCCTCTACCAGGATCTGCTCAAGACAGGCGAAGTTCCGCCGGACGCAAAGCTGCCCCCGGTCCTGCCGATGGTCGTCTACCGCGGCGAGCGGGAGTGGACCGCTCCGCTCAACGTTCGCGATTTGATCGATACACCGCCCGGTCGGCTGGGCCGCTACACTCCGTCGATGCGCTACTTGCTGCTCGAGGAGGTCAAGCTGGCCGACGAGGAGCTCGAGGAGATGAGCAACCTGGCCGCGGAGATGTTCCGCATCGAGAAGAGCGCCACGATGCGCGCCTCGATCGCGGCGTTCATGTCGTTTCTCGAGTGGACGAACAAGGCCGGGGCGCAGCAGGAGAGCCTCAAGCGCGCCTTGAAGGTCTGGTTTTTGAAAGCGCAAAAGCCTGGTAAGATAATCGACGAGGGCGACGCGATCGAGCGAATGCCCCTCGAGGAGCTGGAGCCGATGCTGTCCGAGCGGATCAGGAAGTGGCAGGACGAATTCGTCGCCCAGGGGCGTGAGGAAGGCGAGGCCCGGGGGCTGTCCAGAGGCCGGGAGGAAGGCCGGGAGGAAGGCCGGGAGGAAGGCCGGGAGGAAGGCCGGGAGGAAGGCGAGGCCCGGGGGCTGTCCAGAGGCCGGGAGGAGGCCCGCCGGCGGATGGCTTCCAGGATGCTGGCCGCCGGCATCTCGATCGCCGAGGTGGCGAGCCTGACCGAGCTCGACGAGGAAACCCTCCGATCGCTTGCAGCTGTCCCGCGGGGATGAACCCCGCGGCCACGAGGCCCGCCCGAGCCGGGTACTCGGGCGGGCAGCCCCTTCGGGGCGATATCCCGACGGCTCGTTTCGCCGGTCGGCTCCTAAGACAGGGAAGCCCAGCCCGCTGGCTTCGTTATCCCGACCGCGGCCCTCGTGGCCGCGGCGCTCGGCCGGAGCCGGCATCCTCGTTCAGCGGGAGCCGAGCCCGCCGGGCTGCGCGATCCCGGCCGCGGCCCTGGCGGGCAGCCTCTCCCCTGGTGCCTCTTCAACCCCACAATTTCGGGTCAGGGCGGCCCTAGTGCGGATCGACAGAGAGCGCCGCGCCGAGCGCGGCGACGATCTTGGGCGCGGGCGGCAGGCGAACCTCACGTCCCAGCGCCTCGGCGATCAGCTCGTGCAGGCAGGCATTCAGCGCACCGCCGCCGCAAAAGACGATCTCGTCCTCCACGGGCAGACGCCGCAGCATGGACACCGCTCGGCGGACCACCGCCTCGTGGAGCCCACGAGCAAGCTCCGCCCGGTCGACGCCGCGAGCCGTGGCCGAAACGACCTCGGACTCGGCGAAGACCGTGCACATGGCATTGATGCTCTGGGATCCACGGGCCTCGCGGCTGGCCTGGACGAAGTCGGCCATCGGGTAGGACAGCGCCGTGGCCATCACCTCGAGGAAGCGCCCCGTGCCCGCGGCGCAGCGATCGTTCATCTCGAACTTGGCCACCTCGCCCCCGGCGTTCAGCGCGATCACCTTGGTGTCCTGACCGCCGATGTCCAGGAGCGTCCGGGCCCGCGGGCACACGCGCCTCGCACCGAGCGCCGCCGCCCGGATCTCGGTCAGAGTCGCCGCCTCGCGATGATCGGCGTAGAGGTGCCGACCATAGCCCGTGGCCACCACCCGGTCGGCCTGCTGGCCGGAGAGCAGCTCGTCACAGACCGCGAGCGGATCGTGGTTGTTGGGGACGACGAGGTGGTCGGTCACCTCGCCGTCCTCCACCGCCACCCTCTTGACGGTCCGAGATCCTATGTCGAGACCGATTACTTTCATCGCGTCGGCTCCGGCTAGCGCTTGATCTGTTCGACGAAAGCCTCCACGCGCGTGCGCAGCTGGCCGACGTCCTCCTGGCTGTAGTCGGTGTCGATCCGCAGCACCGGCAGACCGCCGTCCTCCACGTGGCGCTCGAGCAGCGGCGCTTCCATCTGATAAGGAGAGCAGAACTGCAGCGCGTAGTGGATCACTCCGTCGGCCTTGGCGTCCTTGGCGATCTGCAAGGCGTGCTCGGCGCGGGTCGGGTTCGGCGTGAACACAGCGCAATCGATGGTGAAATAGCGGTCGACCAGGTTCTCGATCAGCGCATCCACGCTGTCGCCGTCGGTGGATACCATGTTCTGTGTGCCCCGCTCTCCGATGCAGGACTCCTCGCCCACGACCACCGCCTTGGCGCTCTCGATGATCGAGGGGAGCTTCCAGTTGGGAACGGCCATGGGGCATCCCGAGATCATGATCCGCGGCGTGGTATCGGGCGCTACTCCGACTTTTTTTCCTATGCGCTGCTCGATCTCGTCGCAGATCTCGTTGACGCTGTCGGTGAAGCGTTGCGGGTCGTCGTAGAAATAGACCTGGTTGACGAGCAGCGCGTCCAGGCCGCTGATGGGCGCCGGGTTCGCGTGGCGCAGCTTGGCCAACCGGTGCATGGCGGCGCGCTTGTTGTTGACCGTCTCGATGCCGGCCTTTAGCGACTCGACGGTGATGGGCTTGCCGGAGACCCGCTCCAGCGCGGCAACCAGGTCGCGATAACCTCGCGCGAGGACGGCGCGACCCTCGTCGCTCTTGGTGTTGGGCATATCCAAGGCCATGAAATCGCCCTTGGTCATGTCCTTGAAGGTTTCGTAGGCCTTCTTCTTGCCGTCGCAGGTGTTCTCGCCCACGATCAAGTCGCAGCTCTCGAGGTAGGGGCAGGCCTTCTCCAGGCTGAACCCGAAGAAGGACTTGATGAGCGCGCAGGTGTTGCGCGGCAGGTAACGCTCGGCGTGCTCGGTGCCGAAATCGGCGCCGGCGCATAGCCCCACGTTGACACCGTTCGCCGCGAGCACCAGCTCCTCGGGCACGAACACGCAGAACGAGCCCACCACGATCTTGCCCGCGGCCTTGGCGTCCAAAAGCTCCTTGATGCGCAGACCGTGCACCTCGCTCATCACGAAGTCGAAGTAGCCCATGCCGTCGGGGCGATTCTTCTGGGCCAGGTAGATGTCGGTGTAGACCTGGCCGAGGACTTCGAGCAGCGCGTCGTGTTTTTCCAGATCGAGGCCCAGCTCGGCCCACATGGGTCGGTAATCGGTCGCTTCTGTCATGACTTCCTCCTCGGGCCACCGGCTGACATTCGCCGCCGGTCACCCGCGGAGGCACGGGAAATCAGGCGGGAGGAGTCACCCGAGGGCCATCGGTTTCTCGGAGCCGAACTGGCTCCGGGCCTCGCCCTCAGGTGAGGCAGATCTTGGGGTGTTGCCAGTACATTCCGTCTTTCTCCAAACGAAGGTTTTTCATCACAACCTCACTCGCGGTACGGTCATCAACGAAAACACCGAGATTCTGTCAAGGTGAGCACGTCGATCAGCGGGCCGGGTCCGAAGACAGGAGACCGGAGCACCGGGAGCCGAGCCCGCCGGGCTGCGCAATCCCGACCGCGGCCCTCGTGGCCGCGGCGTTCGACCGGAGCCGGAGGCATCCTCGCTCCGCGGGTCGGGTCGATACAACAGAGCGACAGAACGGCTCTCGCTCTTTCGGCCGTCGTTCCCGCCTTTCTCGATCAGCGCTTCTTCCTGGCCTGCTTCAGGCCCTGGCGGGCTTCCTTGTCTCCGGGTACCAGGTCGAGGATCTCCTTGTACTGCTCGAAGGCGCCGTCGTAGTCCTCTTTCTCCATCAAGAGGCCCGCCAGCTTCCTGCGGGCCGAAATCGATATCTCCGACACGGCAGCTTCGACCGATCCAGCCGAAGCACCTGCCTCTTTTGCCATCTTATCTCCGGCCTTCTCCGCGTACTCGGAGGCGGCTCCGCAGGTGCCTTCCACCACCTCGGCGTACTCGGCGGCGGCATCGTCCTTCTCGCCCGTCTTCTCCAGCGCGATTCCCAGCTGCAGGCGGGCCTTCCAGCACTCCGGATCCAGATCGCGGATCTCGGACAGAAGCGAGATCTTCTTCTCGTCGGCCAGGCCGTCCTTCTTCTCCTGGATCTCCTTCCAGAGCAGAGCGGACAGCTTCTGCTTGTTGCCGTCGTTGGAGGGATCGGCCTCGACCGCCTTGCGGTACATGTAGATCGCGCCCGAAATCTCCCCCTGGTCGGCGAGCTGCTTGGCTCCGTAGCGGTAGAAATCGTCGAGATCGCAGAGGTGCTTTTCGTGACGCTTCCAGATCTCGATCGTCTCGGCGTTCTCGTCCGCCCCGTGCGCTCTCGCCGACTCGGCCGAGATCAGGTCGCGCAGCGCTTTTCGCAGGACAGTGTCCTCGGCGATCTGGGGAATCGCCGCGATCAGCCCGCCGACGTCGTCCTCGACCTTCTTCAGGCTCGCCGCGCTCGCATCGTCCGCCCCCAGCGCGTGCTTGATCGCGAAATGGACCGCGTTGGCGCAGGTCTTGCGAAAAACGCGGTCCTCCTCGACCAGCGACTTGGACTCGGCGCAGATTCCGAACGCCTCGCCGAACCGATCCTGGTCGACGGCCTGCTGCACGTTGGCGGTGGGCGTCTCCCCCGCGCAGGACGAAAAAGAGACCGCTGCGACCATCGCTGTCAGCAAAAGCGGGGTCACCCGTGCTGTTCCGCGCTCCGACATGGCACATCTCCATTCCTTGCAGTACTTTCAAATTATTTCGCCAACTTGCGTAGCATGGCCGTCTCCGGAGTGTCAAGTGTTTTTGCTTACGATGTTTTTCGCGGGCTCTCCGACAAAAGGCACGGCTTCAAAGCGGTCTGCTCGGGCTGGCCGGCCGCCGCGCTCGCATCGCCCCGATCCTTGTGCTAGGCTCTCTACCGCGTCCCGCCGGGCGCGAGCCATCGTGGACGAAAATGCGGAGTTCTTGTGGCAAAGGTGCCTACCAACAGCGAAATCCCGGACGTGACCGTGGTCTCGGACGTGGCTTCCGTCGCGCCGCCCCGCCAGCAGGCCGACCGTTCCTACCTGATCATGATCTACGGCGAGCTGCTCGGCCGGCGCTTCGAGGTGGTCGACGAGCCGCTGCTGGTCGGCCGCGGCAGCGATGCCTCGATCCGGCTCGATGACGACTGCATCTCTCGGCGGCACTGCAAGATCGTCCCCGGCGCCGACGGAGTGGTGCTGGTCGACCTCGACTCGACCAACGGCACCTATATCAACGGCACCGCGGTCTCTGCCAGGCCGCTGCACGACGGAGACCGAGTCCAGATCGGGCGCACGATTTTCAAGTTCCTTTCGGGCGACAACATCGAAGGCGCCTACCACGAGGAGATCTACAGGCTCAAGACGGTGGACGCGCTGACCGGGGCCAACAACAAGCGCTCCTTTCTCGAGGAGCTCAACCGCGAGGTCCACCGCTTCCTGCGTTACGGCCGCCCGCTCTCGATCGTGATGATCGACATCGACCATTTCAAGCCGGTCAACGACGACTACGGTCACCTGGCCGGCGACCACGTCCTGTCGCGAATCGGCGAGCTGCTCGCCGAGCGGACGTACGCCGAGGAGGTGCTGTGCCGCTACGGAGGCGAGGAGTTCGTTCTGCTGCTGCCCGAGACCGACCTGGCCGACGCCCGCCGGCGCGCCGAGACGATCCGGTGCGACATCGAGCAGGAGCGCTTCGTCTTCGACGACGTCGAGATTCCGATCACCATCTCGGCGGGCGTGGCCCAGGCCTGGGACGGGCTGCAGGAGCCGGACGACTTCGTCGAGGCCGCCGACATCCGCCTCTACGAAGCCAAGCGCAAGGGCCGCAACCGCGTGGAGCCACAGTGAAGCGCCGTCAGCTCCAGCCCGAGCGCTCCGGCGCGAAGACCACCACCCGCGCGCGGCCGGCCAGATCCGGAAACACGTCTCCCTCGCGGCCGAGCAGCCGCGGTCCGATCTCCTCGGCCACGCTGCGCGCCTGGTCGGGATCGATCTCCACGGCCAGCACTCCGCCCGGCGCCAGGCGCGGCCCGGCGTCGCGCAGAATGCGCCGCACCACGTCGAGGCCGTCCTCGCCGCCGTCGAGCGCCAGATCCGGCTCGCGGCGCACCTCGGCCGGCAGCGAGCCCAGCCTCCCGCTCGGGACGTAGGGCGGGTTGGAGACGATCGCTCCGTAGCGCTCGCCGGCGGGCAGCGGATCGAACAGGTCCCCCTCGAAGAAGCGCACGCGTTTTTCCAGACCGAGCCGCTCGGCGTTGCTCCTCGCCACGCGCAAGGAGTCGGACGAGAAGTCGACCGCGTCGACGCGGACGTCGCTCCGCTCGCCGGCCAGCGCCAGCGCCACGCAGCCCGAGCCCGTCCCCAGGTCGAGGAAGGGCCCCTCCGGCTCGAAAGCGAGCAGCGTCTCGACCAGCGTCTCGGTCTCGGGCCGGGGCACCAGCACCTCGGGAGTCACCTCCAGATCGAGCGACCAGAACTCGCGTCTCCCGGTCAGGTGGGCGACCGGCTCGCCGTCGCGCCTGCGCCTGATCGCCTCGCGGTAGGCGGCCAGCTCGTTCGAGCGCAGCGGACGCTCGCGGTCGGTGTACAGCTCAAGCCGGCGGCAGCCCAGCACGTGGGAGAGCAGCAGATCGGCCTCCAGCCGCGGCGACTCGATCCGGCGCGATCTGAAGTCGCGGGTCGCCCAGTCCAGAACCCTGCCCGTCGTCCAGCGCTCCGAGCGCATCTCCACCTCGTCTCAATCGGGGACGTCGATCGCCTCGCGCAGCCCGGCGCCCACCAGGTTGATCGACAGTACCGTGGCGAACAGCGCAAGGCCAGGGAACAGCATCAGCCAGTAGCAGCCCTCGTTGGCCAACGCGTCGGTCAACAGCTG
This sequence comes from uncultured Myxococcales bacterium, assembly GCA_964530995.1. Lineage (GTDB taxonomy): Bacteria > Myxococcota_A > Polyangia > JAAYKL01 > JAAYKL01 > CAZHCG01. Next base: position 13,767 of record CAZHCG010000089.1, on the reverse strand, counting down.
CCCCCAGCTCGCGGTGGGCGGCGGCGCGCCGAAGCCGAGAAACGAGAGCACCGACTCGATGATGATCGCGCCGCCCACGCCGAAAGCGGCGGAGACGAGAACCGGACCGGTCGCGCGCGGCAGCACGTGCCGGCGCAGGATCCGGGCGTGGCTCAGCCCCAGCGCGCGCGCGGCGTCCACGTAGTCCTCGTTGACGATCCGCAGCACCTCGGCGCGCGTCACCCGTGCCGGATCGGTCCAGCGGGTCGCGGCCAGGATCCAGACCAGCTGCAGCAGCGAGTCGCCGCCCAGCACGGCCTGCAGCGCCAGGATCAGAAACAGCGAGGGAAACGCGCTCAACGTCTCCACCAGCGTCAGCACCAGCCGATCGAGCTTGCCGCCGAAGTAGGCCCCCAGCGATCCGAGCAGCACGCCGAGCAGCACCGCCAGCGTCATCGACCCCACGCCGACCAGCAGCGCGGCTCGAGAGCCGTGCAGCAGGCGGGCCGCCACGTCGCGACCGGCGTCGTCCGTGCCCAGCGGGTGTACGGCCCCGGGAGCCGCCAGCAGATCGATCCGTTTGCAGACCTCGATCTGATCCGGGCCGTACGGAATCGGCGGCAGCACGGCCCAGCCGCCGCGCCGACGCACCGCCTCCAGCACGCTGTGGTTGTCGTGGTCCGCCAGCTCGGGGGGGGAAAAGTAGGTCGGCAGAACGTGCAGCTCGCCGTCCAGCCTGCAGGCCAGCGGCTTTTCGGAGGCGAGCAGATCGGCCAGCAGGGCCGAGAGAAGCACCAGCGCCAGCACCGCCAGCGCGACCGCGTTGGTCGGCCGCGAGAGGTAGCGGCGCGCCGCCCGGCGCACCGGACCGCGGCGGCGGGGATTCGCGGCGACCCGGCTCACGCCCGCCTCCACTGGGATCGGCCCGGCACGATCCGCGGGTCGACCAGCGCGTAGATCACGTCGGCCAGAACCACGCCCAGGACCGTCATCGCCGCGGTCACCGCCACCGCGGCGGTCAGCCAGTAGTGGTCGCCGGCGCGAATCGCCTCGAACGTCTCCAGCCCCATCCCGGGAATGCCGAAGATGCGCTCCACCACCACCGAGCCCCCCACCAGGTAGGGGAGCTGCAGGCCGAAGATCGTGATCACCGGTATCACGCCGTTGCGCAGCCCGTGACGCCAGATCGCCCGCGAGCGGCCGACGCCCTTGGCGCGGGCGGCGCGCACGAAGTCGGCATCGACCACGCGCAGCATCCCGACGCGCTGGTAGCGGGTCAGCATCGCCAGCGAGACGAAGGAGAGGGTCAATACGGGCAAGACCAGGTGGTGCGCGGCGTCCAGCGCGCGCCGCCACCAGCACAGCGAGGCTGCCTCCGGGCTGTACATCCCCTGCGAGGGAAACAGCCCCGCACCGCTCTCCCCCAGGTAGCGCACCGCCAGCAGCGCGATCCAGAGGGCGGGCAGCGAGTAGAGCGCCAGCATCACAGCCGTCGTCACGCGATCGAACGTCCTTCCGTGGCGTTCGGCCGAGAGCACTCCCAGCGGAATCGCCACGCCGTAGGCCAGCAGCAGGGCCAGCAGCGAGAGCAGCAGGGTGACCGGCAGACGCTCGGCGAGCTTCTCGCGCACCGGCCTGCCGTCGCGCGCCGAGCGTCCGAAGTCGAACGTCGCCAACCGTTCCAGCCAGCGGAAGTAGCGCGTCTCGGTGATCGATCCGGTGATCCGCTCGAACCCCTCGAAGTTGGAATAGAGGTCGTAGCGCTGCTCCCACCAGGCGGCCCAGCGCTCGACCACGCGCCGCCGCTCGGCGGCCGGAGCGGCCGGATCGATCGGATCTTCCCGAGCGGTCAGCTCCGTCGCCATTGCGACCAGGCGCTGCTGCGCGGCCGGATCGGAGACTTCCTCCAGCGCATCCATCAGCTGCGGCAGGCAGAAGGTATCGAGCCGCCGCAGCTCCTCGCGGGCCAGCTCGTCTTCGTGCCGCGAGAGCCGGCGCACGAGCCGCGCGGCTCGCACGGGCGTGTAATCCGATCCGTAGACGTCCCAGTAGCGCGTCCAGAAGGCGGCCCGGTCGGAAGACGCCTCCAGCGCGCGGGCGACGCCGACCCGCGAGGCGATCGCGTCCAGCGCGTCGAGCGCGGCGCGGCGCGGCTCGCCGGCCAGGTGCGGCAGCTCCGGTACCAGGTAGGGCAGCGCGGCTCCTCCGGTTCGGGCCAGGGATCGAACGGCACGCTGCCGCGCGCCCGGTTCGGAGAGGCGCTCGATCCGAGTGCGCGTCCGCTCGCGGACGTCCTCGATGTCCGGGTTGAAGAACAGCGGCAGGTGCAGCCCGTAGGCGCGCCCCAGGCGCTCGGCATCGCTCGACGAGATCGTGTCGCTGCGCGCCGGGTCCCCGGGGCTGGTCGCCAGCGGGCTGAACGAGAGGTTGACCAGCACGAAGGTCGCCAGGCTGATCCCGATCAACGTCGGAATCGTGGCCAGCAGCCTGCGCAGCGCGAAGCGGATCATCGATCCCCTCTTTCCCGCGGCCCGGCGATCCAGGCTCGGCTCTCGTCGATCCAGCCGCCGCGGAAACGCACGCCGCGCACGCTGCGGTGCACTCCGAACGCGCGGTAGGGGCGGAAGGTGAAGGTCAGCGGATGCAGCTCGGCGATCCGATCGCTGATTGCCCGATCGAGGTCAACGATTCCCAGCTCCTCCCCGGACTCGCGCCGCGCGTCGAGCAGGCGGTCCAGCTCCGGATCGGAGACGCGTCCGAAGTTGAGCCCGCCGGCGGCCGCCTCGTCGTGCAGCAGCGAGCGCGGATCGAACGGCCGGCGATTTTCGAACGACACCACCGCGAGGTCGAATTCGTGGCGAATCAGCCGCGACCAGTAAGCGCTCCAGGTGGTGATCACCAGGTCCATCTCGATCCCGGCGCGGCTCAGATCGTGCTGTACGAGCAGCGCCTGGCGGCGCCAGTCCCGGCCCGCGTCCGGCAGCATCAGGTCGAACGCCAGCTCGGCGTCGCCGCGTTCTCGCACCCCGTCACCGTCGCTGTCGATCCATCCCGCTTCGTCCAGCAGCCGGCGGGCCAGCGCCGGATCGTGCTCGAGCGTCCCGCGCGAAGGGATCGCCGCCGGGCTGCCGACCGGCCAGGGTCCCTCCACGGTCTCGGCCAGGCAGGCCAGGATCGAGCAGCGGATCGTGCGGCGGTCGATCAGGTGCCCGATCGCCCGCCGCACGTCCGGGTCGTCCAGCGGCGAAGATCTCGTCTCGTAGACCCAGGCCTCGAAGCGATCCAGCGGAACGGCCAGCAGCCTGGCCTCGGGCATCCCCCTGATCGCGGCCGGCCGCAGGTCAGGCACGACATCGATCGTTCCGGAGCGCAGCAGCTCGCTCGCCACGCGCGGGTCCGGAACGACCCGGTACGAGATGCGATCCAGCGGCGGCGGCTCTCCGCGCCAGTCGGGATTCCTCTCCAGCTCGATCGAGCGGCCCGGCGTCCGCCCGGCGACACGATACGGCCCGGAGCCCACCGGCTCGCGCGCCGCCGGATGGCCCGGCAGCGGATCGTGCCCGAAGACGTGGGCCGGCAGAATCGGCAGGCGGGCCAGCGCGGCGAGCAGCCCCGGATCCGGGCGGGCGAGATCGAGGATCACCTCGCGATCCCCTTCGCTCTCGACCCCGGTGACCTCGACCAGCTCGTCGCGCTGCACCGCGCCGCCGGCCGGATCGAGCGCGCGCTCGAAGGTGAACCTCACGTCGCCGGCCGTCAGCGGCTCGCCGTCGTGCCAGCGCGCTCCGGGGTGCAGGTGAAAAATCCAGCGGCGTCCCTCTTCGAGGCTCCGCCAGCTCTCGGCCAGCTCCGGAACAGGTCCGCCGGATTCCGGGTCCAACGCAACCAGCGTCTCCAGCACCTCGTGATCGGCTATCGCCGCGGCCAGCGGATCGGGGGTGATCATCGACAGCAGCGGACCCGGCTCGGACGCGATCCGCACCGTCAGCGAACCTCCGCGGCGAATCGGATCGCCGGCGCCGTAGGACGAGCCGCCCGGCGCGCTGTATGTCACCTGGTCGCAGCTGCAAGGCCCGGTCCGCTCGGGCGCGCCGACGCAGCCGGTACTCTCTCCGGCCGAGAAGCAGGAGGGCGCCGAGGCGGCGAGCAGCGTCACGACCAGCGACGGCCTGGCAACGCGCGTTCTCATTGCCCCCTGGTATATCCAATGCAACCGCAAATGGCGACTTTGCGGGTTTCGTCGCCGGCCGCCCGCGGAGTATGATTCCGCGGTGCGCTGCGAATCGACCGAATGCGAGCTCTTCTCTTCCGCGTCCCCACCTCGGCGCGCGGCCGCGATTTCGCTCGCGGCGCTCGCCGCGCTTCTGTGGGCGAGGGGCGCGGCCTGCGACGAGTCTCCAGGGCCGCTACGCGTCGTGATGCTGCTCGACGAGGACAGAACCGAGGTCGCCGGGCCGGTGAGCAAGGCGGTCGACGCCCAGCTCAGCGACCTGGAGGTGGAGCTGGTGCTCGAGGAGCTAGTGGCTTTGCCCGAAAAGCTGCCGGAGCAGGTGAAAGAGGCCGAGGCGGTGCTGGAGCGCAGCGGCGCGCTGGCGGTGCTGTGGTTCGATTTCACCGGTCCCAGCGAGGTCTACCTGCACGTCTCGGGCCCCGAGAGCGACCGGGTGCTGGTCCGCCGCCTGGAGCCGGCCGCCGGCGAGGTCGGTCTCGCCGAGGAGCTGGCGATCATCGTGCGCGCCACGGTGGAGGCGCTGCTGGCCGGAGGCCGGATCGGTGTCGCCGTCGCGGAGCTGGGGTTGGCTCCGCGACCGCCTCCCCGAGCGGAGAGCGGTCCGCCGCTGCCTTCCCCGCCCGAGCGACCGGAGCCCCGGCCCGAGCCGGAGCCGTCCGCCGCGAGCCGTCTGGCGCTGCTGGTCGGCTACGCGCTCCACGTGCGCAGCTCTGATCACCCGGCCGTCCACGGGCTGGCGATCGGGCTCGAGGCCCACATCCGGGGACCCCTGTTCCTCTCGGCCGGCTACCGCGCCTTTTCTCCGATCGAGAAGCGCGGCGAGCTGGTCGACGTGCGGGTCGCCAGGCACCCGGCGCAGCTGGGAATGGCGCTCGCCTTCGATCTGGGAAGGCTCAGGCTGGGAGCCGGAGTCGAGATGCAGCTCGACTACCTGACCGAGGAGGTGAGCAATCTCTCGGAGGGCATGGAGCGGGCCGGCGACCTGGACGACCTGGAGCTCTCCCTGCTGCCGCGGGCCGAGCTGCTGGTCAGGCTGGCGGACCGGCTCGCGATCCGGGCCGCGGCCGGAGCCGAGCTGCCGCTCAACCCCAGGCACTTCACCGCCGAACGGGCCGGACGCACCGAGGTGCTGGTCGACACCTGGTCCGCGCGCCCCCTCCTGGAGCTGGGAATCGCCGGCTTTCTGCTCTGAAAACGGCCTCTGTCCGACGAGCTTCCCAACAGCGCGAAGCGTTTTGCTTCGACAGTGCTTGCAACGGTGGCGCAGTACGCGTTGCGGCATCCGCCGGATCGGCCGCTTGCTGGCAGACATGCTGCTGGAGCACCGGAGGCTGCTGGCCCTACCGCGGCTACCTCGACCTGCCGAAGACCGACGCCGAGCCTCGAGCAGGCGGGCCCGTCTCACTCCACGACGAAGCCCAGCTCCTCCATCAATCTCTTTTTCAGCCTGATCACGGCCTTGTACCTGCCGGGCTGGAGCGGGGTCTCGGGCTTCCAGTCCACCACCTCGGATCTGTCCCCTCCCCCGGAGAATCGCAGCTCGCCGGTGTGGAGCGTCTCCCCCGATTCGACGTCGACGAACTCGACCTCGACCCGGGCCTCGCGGGGCAGGGTCAGCAGCTCGAACCCGACCCTCACGCCCCTGGCCAGCTTCTTCGCCTCGAGCGTGACCGGACCGATCGAGGAGCGGGGCATCCTCTTTCTGCCCCTGGCCGGACCGAGCGCGGCGAAGCCGAGCACCGGAGCGACCGGCTTGCCGCCGACGTGGAAGGTCTTGCCGGCCAGCACCTCGCCGTTGACCTCCACCTCGACCTCGTAGTCCCCGCCCGGAATCGAACCCCGGGTCTCGTAGAGATCGACGCAGCGCACATCGTTGCCGCACTCGATGTCGTTCTCCGTCAGCGCCCCGCCGTCCCGGAGCCAGCTGACGCGCACGTAGGGCCTGGGATCGTCGGTGTTGACCAGGAAGGTGGCGTAGACCCTGGTCACGCCGGCGTGGAGCGAGGTGGTCGACTTGATCGGCTCGTCTTCGAAGGCGGTCACCGCCCGGGAGATGGCGAGCCCGCGCACGCCGGTCCAGCGCGATCCCGCGATGCCCACGCGGAACTCCTTCTCTCCCACCCGCTCGCCGTTCACGCGGACCACGGCCCGGTACTCGCCGGGATCGAAGCTGGACTCGCGCGGGGCCAACCTGGCCGCCAGCCGGTGGGTCCCCGAGGCGGTAACCTTCGAGACGTGGATCGGCTCGTCGAGCCTGCGCACCATCCACCTGACCTCGATCTCCGAGTCGACAGGCAGGTTCTCCAGCGTCGAGACCAGGAAGATCCGACCCACGTCCTCGTCGAAGCTGTCGCCGATCTCGCCGGCCGGAAGACCGCCCTCCGGGTCGATCTCCGAGCACAGCTCGAGATCGCCGATCGTTACCGCGGGAGGGGGCTCCGGCTGCTCGACCGGAGCGACCGGCGCGGGCCCGGCTCCGCCGCAGGAAGAGAGAAACAACGCCGCGATGACGGCGACCAAGAGTGCTCGTGGGCTCATGGCTCACCCCCGTGATTGGGTTCTCTCCGAGCCTATCCCGCTTTGGCGGAGAATGCCACGCCTTGTCGCGGCTCGCTCTTGACCTGGCTTGCGCCGGAGCGCACCCTGTTTTCATGATGCGGAAAAACCTCTGTCCTCATTCGACATGGCTGCCAGGGGCCTTTCTCGCCGCGCTGCTGGCGCTCGGGGCCTGCGGCGGCGAGAAGGAAGCGGGCCACCATCCGGCCCCTGCGCCGGCCGCCGCAGAGAAGCAGGCCCGCGCCGAGTCAGCGGCGGACGCCGCGCCGAGCGACGACCCGGCCGAGCGCGCGGCCCGCGTGCACCGCGAGGCGCTGGTGCTCGACGCCCACTGCGACACCCTGATGCGCGTCGTCGACGACGGCTACGATCTGGGCTCGCGCAACGACGAGGGCCACGTGGACTTCCCCCGCATGGCCGCCGGCGGGGTGGACGCGCAGTTCTTCGCGGTCTGGGTCGACCCGCGCTCCTACGCCGGCCGCCTCTGGGAGCGCGCCGGCGAGATGATAGACGCGCTGCACCGCGAGGTGAGCGAGCACTCCGATCGAGTCGGGCTGGCGCTGAGCGCGGCCGAGGCCCGCGAGCTGGTCTCCGGCGGCAAGCTGGCCGCCTTTCTCGGAGTCGAGGGCGGCTACGTGCTGGAGGGCAAACCCTCGCGGCTGGCCGAGCTTCACGAGCGCGGGGTGCGCTACGTGACTCTCACCTGGTGGAACAACACCTCCTTCGCCGACGGCTCGGGCGACGAGCCCGAGTGGCACGGGCTCAACGAGCTGGGCCGCGAGATCGTGCGCGAGATGAACCGGCGGGGGATCGTCGTCGACGTCTCCCACGCCTCCGACGAGACATTCTGGGACGTGCTCGAGGTCAGCGAGCGGCCGGTGATCGCCTCGCACTCCTGCACCCGCGCGCTGCACGATCACCACCGCAACCTCTCCGACGAGATGCTGCGAGCGCTGGCGAAGAACGGCGGCGTGGCGGGGATCAACTTCGTCGCCTCGTTCCTCGATTCCGAGCACGGCGCGGCGGCCGAGAAGCTCCGCGAAAAGATGAAGCCGGAGATGGAGCGGGTGAAGAAGCGCTACGGCGATCCGCTGCGGGCCCGCAAGGAGCGCTGGAAGCTGTGGCGCCGTCGCGCCCGGGCCGAGCTGCCGCCGGTCTCGATCGACAAGGTGATCGATCACATCGAGCACGCGGTGAAAGTGGCGGGCGTCGACCACGTCGGAATCGGTTCCGACTTCGACGGCTTCTCCGTGGGTCCGGCCGAGCTGAGCGACTGCTCCAAGCTGCCGCTCGTCACAGAAAAGCTGCTCGATCGCGGCTTTTCCGAAAAGGACGTGACCAAGATCCTGGGCGGCAACTTCATGCGCGTCTTTGCCGAGAACGCCGGACGATGATCGCCGATTCGACCTTCGCGGCTCGTTGGGGCCGTGTGATATCCGTCATTCCTGGCGCCCCGGATCGCGGGCACGCTCTGCACTGCCGAAAACCGTAACAGACCACCGAGATACGCTCCGCCGCGCGGCGGGGAGGAGGAAAGAGGCGTGCTGAGCTATGAGCTGACCGAGGAACAGAGAATCCTGCGCGACACCGTGCGCGACTTCGCCGAAAACGAGATCGCTCCCGTGGCCCAGGAGCTCGACGAAAACGAGGAGTTTCCCATCGAGCTGACCAAGCAGATGGGCGAGCTCGGGCTGTTCGGCATGTTCGTCTCCGAGGAGTACGGCGGCACCGAGATGGGCTACGTGGCCTATATCATCGCCGTGGAGGAGCTGGCGCGTGTCGACGGTTCCCAGGCGGCGACGGTGGCCGCGGGCAACTCGCTGGGGATCGGCCCGATCTACTACTACGGCGCCGAAGAGCAGAAGCAGCGCTACCTGCCCGACCTGTGCGAGGGCAAGACGCTGGCCGGCTTCGGCCTGACCGAGCCCGAGGCCGGCTCGGACGCGGGCGGCTCCAAGACGACCGCCAAGCAGCGGGAGGACGGCAGCTGGCTGATCAACGGCTCCAAGATCTTCATCACCAACGCGGCCAACCCGCTGACCTCGGTCAACACGGTGCAGGCGGTGACCGGCAAACGCGACGACGGCAAGAAGGAGTACACCTGCTTCCTGGTGCCGGCCGGCAGCGAGGGTCTGACCGCCCAGGCGATGCACGGCAAGATGATGTGGAGATCGTCGAACACCGCCGAGCTGTACTTCGACGACATGGTCGTCCCGGCCGAGGCGATTCTCGGCGAGCGGGGTCACGGATTCAAGCAGATGCTCGAGACGCTGGACGGCGGCCGGCTCTCGATCGCGGCGATGGGGCTCGGGGGAGCCCAGGGCGCCTACGAGAAGGCGCTGGAGTACGCCAAGGAGCGGAGCCAGTTCGGTCGCCCGATCTGCAAGAACCAGGCGATCGCCTTCAAGCTGGCCGACATGGCGACCCGGATCGAGGCCGCGCGCAACATGCTCTACAAGGCCTGCTGGCTGCGCGAGCGCGGCGGGCGGTTCCAGAAGCTGGCGGCGATGGCCAAGCTCTACTGCTCCGAGGTCTTCCGCTTCGTCGCCAGCGAGGCGGTCCAGATCCACGGCGGCTACGGGTTGATGAAGGAGTACGACGTGGAGCGTTTCTTCCGCGATCAGAAGCTGCTCGAGATCGGAGAGGGAACCTCCGAGGTGCAAAGAATCGTGATCTCGCGCTACATCGGCTGCTGAGCGTCTGCCCCCTCCCGCCTTTCGCTCATTCTTTCGCGTTTTTCCGCAAGCGGCCGTTTTTGGCGTACAATGATCGACGCCACGGATCACTCTCATCATCGCGGGAGGTTTCGCCATGTCCGTCGTGCGAAGATACGTCATTGTCGCCCCGGCGGCGCTCTTCGCGCTCGCCGGCTGCCACGCCGACGCGCCGCCTTTCACCGACGGGGACACCGATTCCTCCACCGATTCCGACGTCGATTCCGACGCCGATTCGGACGCGGACAGCGACCCGACCTGCCCCTGGAACTCGGGCTGGCCGTGCACCTGCGACGCGGTCGGCGAGAGCTGCGACGACGGCAGCACCTGTAGAAACATCCCGACTCTGGGCGGCTCGCTGGGCGTGTGCATGTTCCAGTGCACCGGCCAGGGAGGCTATTGCCCGGAGACCGACTGGCCCGCCAGCGAGTCGTGCGGCGCCCGGAACGAATCGAGCGGCGAGTGGTTCTGCCTGCTGAGCTGCCTGTGGGACGAGCAGTGCCCTCCGACTCAGATCTGCGCATACGAGCCCGAGATGGACGAAGAGATCTGCTACCCCGCCTCGGGCGACGCGGACACCGACACCGACACCGACACCGATACCGACAGCGACAGCGACAGCGAGGTGGGCCAGACCTGCGAGAACCCGATCGAGGTTCCCGACGGTCTCGCCTCGTGGGAGTACACGAGCAACTGGTCCGAGTTCCAATCCGACACCTTCGACGGCAGCCTCCCCGGCTGCAGCGACAGCGGCGGCACGACCGCCTGGTTCGAAGTCGACGTGCCCGCCGGGGATACGATCGAGATCTCGCGGAGCGGCGGCGCCAACGTGGGCATCAACGTGCTGCCCGGCTGCGAATCGAGCGCGTGCTTCACCTCGGGAAGCAACAGCGCGTCCTGGAAGAACGACGGCTATGGCCAGGAGACGATCTCCGTGGCCGTGGAGACCGAGTTCGCGATCAGCCAGGCCGCGCTGGAGCTGCTCTTCGAGCGCACGGAGGGGAGCGGAGAGACCTGCAACGACGCCGCCTCGCTCGACGGCGGTCCGCTCTCGGCGAATCTGGAGGACTACCTTGCCGACCAGATGCCGGCCTCCTGCGGCAACGCCACCGGCCCTGACGCGTGGTTCGACGTCGAGGTGCCGGCCTTCCACCAGGTCGAGCTTTTTTGCGACTACTCGCAAAACGACGTGGTGATCGGATACTCGCTCGATTGCGCAAGCTGCGAGAAGTTCTCCCCGACCGAAAGCTCGCTCGTCTACACCAACGACACGGATCAGATCGCGGTGCCGCACTTCTTCGTCAAGGGCTTCTACCCTTCCTCGAGCGGGGAGTTCCAGCTCAGCTCGGCGCTGACGGAGCTGCCGGCCGGCGACGTCTGCGCGGACGCGATTCCGTTGGACGCCGCGGATCTTCCCCACAGCTGGACCGGATCGAGCCCGCTGTTTACCCACGATTGCTCCGAGAGCGTCTGCCCCGACACCTCCGGACCCGACGTCTGGCACAGCGTCCAGGTGCCGGCCGGCCAGGTGCTTACGGTGAACAAGACGACCTCCGGGCCCGACGCCTACATGGCCGTGCTGGACGCCTGCGGAGCCCAGACGCCGCTCAAGCTCGTTTTGGACCCGGACTCGCTGGTCTGGCAGAACTCGGGATCTTCCGCCGCCGAGGTGTACGTCGTGACCGGCGCGGTCAGCGCCGACAGCCTGGCCCTGCTGGGCTTCGAGATCGAGGTGCAGGCCCCGGCCGCCGGCGATTTCTGCGGATCGGCGATCGCCGTGCCGGACGGCGTCGCGAGCTGGTCGGACGCGGGATCCTGGAACGAGCTGGGCGACTGGTTCTCCGCGGGAGCCGGCTGCGCCGCGGCCGACGGTCCGGAGGTCTGGTATCGGATCTCGCTCGAAGGCGGAGAATCATTGCTGCTGACCGAGAACAGCGGCAGCGACGTCGCGATTCAGCTGTTGGCGGCCTGCGGCCAGAGCGCCTGCCTCGCCTCGAGCGGCGATTCCGATCAGCTGGCGTACGTCAATCCTTACGGCGAGCCGACCGCTGTCTACGCCGCGCTGGAATCGGTCGAGCAGGAGCCTTCCGACGACAGCTGGCAGCTGCTGATCGAGCGCGCGGCCGCCTCCGAGGGCGACGTCTGCTCCAACCCGATCCCGATCGCGTCGGGCACGACGATCTGGTCCGGATCGTGGACCGACTTCGGCGACAGCGGTCTGCTCGAAGGCGCGGGCGGCTGCGGCGGCGCCAACGGGCGCGACGCCTGGTTCGCGGTCGAGGTTCCCGCCGGCCGGCTGCTGCTGGTCGAAGAGCAGAACTTCTCGATTCCCAACCTGGTGCACTCCGTGGAGGGCTGCTCGCAGGGAGACGGGTGCTTCGACTCCGGCGCGGACCAGGCGGTCTGGCACAACGTCTCCGGAGAGACGGCCGAAGTGCTGATCGCCGTCGAGGCGGTCAGCAGCACCACGACCTCGGGCGCGATCGAGCTCGAGCTCGCCCGCCAGCCGATTACCGCCGGCGACGCGTGCAGCGACCCGAACGAGGTGGCGCCCGGCGAGCTGCCGATGCTCGACGACGTCTCGCTGTGGGGCCTCGGCTCGGCGTGGCCGTCCAGCGTCTGCACGCCGGCCGAGGGCGCCGACGTCTGGTACCGGGTCGACGTGCCGGACGGCCGAGGCGTCTTTTTCTCCGAGCACGGCACGACCGATGTAGCGCTCTACCTGGCGGACGGCTGCCCGCCCGTCGACTGCCTGGCCTCGGCCGACGAGCCTGAGCGGATCAACTGGATCAACCAGAGCGGCTCGACGGTGCCGGTCTTCGCCGCGGCCCGCGCGGTCTCGTCCGAAGACGACGCCGCCACCCTCTCGCTGGAGCTGGATGTGCGCTCGCCGTCCCAGGGCGACTACTGCGGCTATCCGATCGACCTGACCACCGAGAGCTACCCCATCGCCTGGGACGGAGACCTGTCGGCCTTCTCCGACGGGTTCTCCGCTTCGAGCTGGCAGGGCTGCCTCGCCGCGGAAGGGCGCGAGCTGTGGTTCGAGCTGAGCGTTCCGGCCAGCGGCTGGTTGAGCGTGGAGGAGGACGGCGCCACCGCCACCGCGATCCACCTGGTCGAGGACTGCGCAGCGGGAGCCTGCGTTGCCTCGGGAAGCGAGTCCGCGACCTGGCACAACGGCGAGCTGAGCGCGGTCGATGTCCTGGTCGCGGTCGAGGGCCTGGAGCCGGGCGGCGGCTCGATCGACCTCGCGTTCGAGGTGTCCCAGATTCCTCCGACGACCTTCGGACCGGACGGATTCGGCTACCTCGGCGCGGTCGACGAGGCGGTCGACGCCTGCCCCGAGATCTCGGCCAGCGGGACCGACCTCGGGCTGGGGGACGACGACGCCTCCCAGGTCGAGCTGGCCTTCGCTTTCGAGCTCTACGGCGTGGCCCGCGACTCGGTCCACGTCTCGTCCAACGGGCTGCTGTCGTTCGACGACGAGATCGTCACCGGAGCCAACCAGCCGCTGCCCGCCGGCTACTACGACGGAGCGCTGATCGCTCCCTTTTGGGACGACCTCAATCCCTCGCAGGCCGGCGGGGTTTTCGTCCAGACGATCGGCGAGACGCTGGTCGTGCAATGGCTGGCACCGCCGTTCGGCTCCTCGCAGACGTACGACATCCGAGCGGTGCTCGACGGCGCCACCGGCAACGTCCACTTCTGCTACGCGGACACCACCGCCTCGGACGCCGATCAAGACCACGGAGCGTCGGCCACCTGCGCCATTCAGGGCGACAGCGCCACGGGCCTCCAGTATTCGTACAACGACGATCAGCTGGTCGACGGCACCCACGTGTGGTTCATCGCGCCCTGAGAGGCGGCGGCGGGAGATGTAGAGATCTACTCAGCTCCGGCGGTTCGCCAGCCAGCCGTGCGCCGCGGCGAACAGCGCCACGGGCCAGGCCAGCCCCAGCACCAGGCAGGGCAGCAGCTCGCCGGTCGTCTCTTCCCCCTGCTCTCCGCGAGCGAGCGAGCCCACGCCGACCAGCATGGCGAACACCGCGCCGGCGATCACCAGGTATATCGGCACGACTATCATGACCTCGACGCTCCTTTCGCCCGAACAAAACATGCAAGCATCGGTCCATCGGTCTCGCGGCAGACCCGCCCCGACAATCATTGAGCTTTTCGGAAAAGCGCAGCGGCCGCCGGCCGCGAGCCATGATACGGGTGTCGCCTCCGGGCCACTAATCTGAAGTTCCTGACCGATCATCCCTAAAAGGCGAGAGTTTTCGGGGGACT
>CAZHCG010000088.1:7817-20672 GCA_964530995.1 uncultured Myxococcales bacterium | reverse complement strand
ATAATAGCTCTGCAGCCGATGGGCTCGCAAGCGTTTTCTCTGGCCGGCCGGGCAGTAAAAGAATGGGTCGTTCTACCGTGCCGGCCGCGAGATCGGCCCGTGCGGCGACCCTCACAGAAAAAACCTACAGCGCGAGTTGCTCGCCATGAACGTCGTTGACGGATCAATCAGCGCATTTTTCCTGGAGAGGATCGGGGAATATACTCTCTGCAGGGCTGTTGTGCCGTTCGGGTACGAGGAGGAGCGAGAGGATGAGCCGCAGAGCATCCAGCCGACGAGTGTCCCGAGGGGAGTTCGAGCGGGCCTGCGTCGAGTATCTCGACGACCTCTACGGCGCGGCGCTGCGACTCACCAGGGATTCCTCGTCCGCCGAAGAGCTCGTCCAGGACACCTTCGTCAGGGCGCTGAGGTTCGCGGACAGCTTCGAGTGGGGCACCAACCTCAAGGCCTGGCTGTTCCGCATCCTGACCAACATCTTCATCAACGGCTATCGCCACCGGGGCCACGAGCGTCGCTACCTGGAGCGCGCCGTTTCGGAGCCGCTCTACGACGAGGTGCTGGACCGCCAGGCGCGCGAGTACGCCTCCGACCCCGAGGCTCACGCATTCACCCGCTTCTTTCGCGAGGACCTCGAAAGGGCGCTCGAGGAGCTGCCCGAGGACTTTCGAATCGTAGTCGTTCTCGCGGATCTGCAGGGCTTCGCCTACCGCGAGATCGCCGAGATGATCGGCTGTCCGATCGGAACCGTGATGTCGCGGCTGCACCGCGGCAGAAGGCTCCTGCAGCGCTCCCTGGTCGACTACGCTCTCGACGCGGGAATCGGCGGAGCAGAGCGGCTGGCGGACGAAGATCGGCGGCAAGACGGAGAGGCCGCCGATCTCGACAAGTATCGTCGCAACAAGGCGGTGCCGAGATGAGCTGCAAGAAGATCGGCAAGTACATCGATGCGTATCTCGACGGAGAGCTCGAGGCCGGGCTGATGCTCGAGGTCGAGCGGCATCTCGACTCCTGCCCCTCCTGCGCCGCGCTGGAGCGAGTCAAGAGGGACATGAAGTCGGCGCTGGCCAGGATGGGCCGCTCGGCCGAGGCTCCCGATCATCTGCGCGAGAAGGTCCTGACCCTTTCCGCGCGCCGCTCCCGTCGCCGCTGGATCTACGCCGCCTCCGCTCCGCTCGCGGCCGCGGCCTCTCTGTTGCTCGTGTTCGGACTGTCCGGACCCGAGCCCGAAGGCGAGCCGATCTCGGCCGTCGTCGACGACGTGGTCTCCCGCCACGTCCACGAGCTCCCGATGGAGGTCTCCGGTCCCGATCCCTCGCGCGCGGCATCCTGGTTTCGCGGCAAGGTCGACTTCTCGGTCTCGGCTCCGCGCCTGCGCCTGACCGACGCGAGCTTCAGGGGCGCCCGGCTCTCCAACGTCCGCGCCAATCAGGCCGCGCAGATGGCCTACTCGATCGACGGTCATCGCGTTTCGCTGATGATCTTCCCGGCCCGCCGTCTCTCCGTGGACAAGGCCGGATCCGCGAGCGTCGGCGGACGCCCGGTCTTCTTCGATCAGCGCAACGGCTTCAACGTCGCCGTGATGGTCGACGGCGATCTGGCCTACGCGCTCTCCTCCGACCTCCCCAGGCGCCACCTGGTCTCCCTGCTCGCCGGAATGAGTCGCAGAACTCCTTGACCTGGGCCACCACCGGTAAGATAATTTTAGAAAAAGGGGATTTAGCACTCACGAGTCCCAAGCGGACCGGAAAGGCTTGGTTGTGAAAAATATCGTATCGATCATGGGCGTCGCTCTGGGATCTCTGCTGGTCTCGGCCTGCGGCTCCGACGCGCCGCCGTTCGATCCCGCAGACGGAGGAACCGACGCGGACGCCGACGCCGACGCCGATTCCGACGCGGATACCGACGCAGACACGGACACAGACACAGATACCGACGCAGACGCAGACACCGACACAGACACCGATACCGACGCGGATACAGACACAGATACCGACACGGACACCGACACGGACACGGACACCGACACGGACACGGACACGGACACCGACACGGACACGGACACGGACACGGACACGGACACCGACACGGACACCGACACCGACACCGACACGGACACGGACACGGACACGGATACGGATACCGACACCGACACGGACACGGACACCGACACGGACAGCGAGATAGACACCTCGTGCGAGACCCCGGTGGGCCACGACGAGGACGGCGACGCTCACGACGACGCCTGCGACAACTGCCCGAGCTACCACAACGTCTGGCAGCTCGACGACGACATGGACGGCGACGGCTATCTCAACCCGGTGGGAAACGCCTGCGAGGCACCGGACAACGACGAGCTGCTGCACCAGATATCGGTCTTCGACGCCTTCACCGAGCAGCAGCCCGATTGGTCGCCGGACGACCTCTCGAGCTGGACGTGGGGCACGGACCTGCTGAACGGCTCCACCACCGGCGGCGGAACCAACAACGTATACGACGCGCAGCTTGCGAACGCGCCCTATTCCGTGGAGACGATCTTCGAGAACAACGCATCGAGCGCCTCCGGTGAGCAGTACTCTTGCGTAGTGTTCTCCAACCGCATGGAGAGCTCGGACAACGTGTGGTGGAGCTGCTGCTTCGAGTGGTCCCAGCGCTCGCTGGATTTCTGGCGCTACGACGGCGGCTACTACATCGAGCACGTGGGCGGAATCACCGGAGTCGACGTCTCCGGAGGCGACACCGAGATCTGGCGGCGGGTCAGGGTCTACTACGACGGCGACGAAAACCTGGCGTGCACCTTCGACAACGAGACCGATCAGGTCGGCCAGAATACGACGCTGAGCGTGGACCAGGCGGAAATCTGGGACGACATGTCCGGCACCGGCGGAGTGCGGGTCTACAACGCCAACACGGACTTCCTGTCCTTCACCGAGTACCTCTGATCGGCCGAGGACAATTCATCCGCACTGTGATAGGTTTTCGCCTGCGATGTCGGTAGTCGTTCAGAAGTACGGCGGCAGCTCTGTCGCCGACCCCGATCGGATCCGCAAGGTGGCGGAGAGAGTCTGCGCCTGTCGCCAGCGCGGCGACCAGGTCGTGGTGGTCGCCTCCGCGATGGGCAAGACCACCAACGAGCTGACCGCGCTGGCCCAGTCGATGAGCGCCAGCCCGCCGCGGCGCGAGCTGGACATGCTGCTCACCGCCGGAGAGCGCATCACCGCGGCGCTGCTGTCGATCGCGATCCGGGAACGCGGCTTCGAGGCCGTTTCCCTGACCGGCTCCCAGTGCGGAATCATGACCAACGATCGCCACTCGGACGCCCGCATCATCGAGGTGCGTCCGGTGCGGGTCGAGGACGAGCTGGCTCGCGGCCGGGTCGTGATCGTCGCCGGCTTCCAGGGAGTCAGCTACAAGCGCGAGGTGACGACTCTCGGCCGCGGAGGATCCGACACCACCGCGGTCGCGCTGGCCGCTGCGCTGGAGGCCGAGCGCTGCGAGATCTACTCCGACGTGGACGGCGTCTACTCGGCGGATCCCAGGAGCGTTCCGGGCTCGCGTCACCTGTCCGAGATCTCGTACGAGGAGATGCAGGAGATGGCGATGGCCGGCGCCCGCGTGCTCAAGGCGCAGGCCGTGGAGTTCGCCAAACGGGCCGGGATCGCGATCTACGCCCGCTCTTCTTTCGGGTCCGGCCGCGAGACCGTGGTGCGGCGCAACGTCCCGCTCGAGCACCGCGGAGTGAGCGCGGTGGTCTCGGAGCGGGAGGTGGCGCTGGTCCGCTTTCTGGGCCGCGCCGTCACCGAGCGCTTCTTCGAGATCCTGGACGCGGCGGAGGCCACCTGCACGCAGATCAAGGAGCTGCGTTTCCACTGCCCCGAGCAGCGTATTTCCTGGGCGCGCGGCTCGTTCGTCGTATCCACCGCGGTGCTGCCGGACTGGAGCAGGACCCGCGCGGCGCTGATCGAGGCCGGGGACGGCGACCTCGAGATCCTGGACGGGCTCTGCTCGGTCTCGCTGATCGGAGTCGGAATCAACCGAGACACGGTCAACGTCCGGCGCGCCACCGAGACGTTGAGACGGATCGGCGCGCCGGTGCTGGGGCTCTCCACCTCGGGCTTCCGCATCTCGCTGACCACGCGCGGCGAGCTGCTCGACGAGGCGGTGCGCACCTTGCACACCGAGATGGTGGAGGACGATCTCGGCCGTGAGAGCCCAATGCCCCAGAGGGGAGGAGACACGACATGATACCGTCTTCGGTGCTGATCATCGACGACGAGAAGAACATCCGGCGCACGCTGGGGCTGGTGCTGGAAGGCGAGGGCTACGAGGTGGCGGCGGTGGGCACCGCTGAGGAGGGGCTCGGCCTGCTGGAGAGCGACGGCGCCGATCTGGTGATTCTGGATATCAAGCTGCCGGGCATGAACGGCGTGGAGGCTCTGCAGAAGATCCGCCAGAGCTCCGAAGAGTGGCGCAACATCCCGGTGATCATGATCTCGGGTCACGCCTCGCTGGCCGAGGCGGTCGAGGCGGTCAAGCAGGGCGCCACCGATTTTTTCGAAAAACCTCTCGACCGAGACGGGATCCTGATCCGCGTCGCCAACTGCCTCGAGCAGCGCCGCCTGGCCAACCGGGTCGAGCAGCTGCGCGCCGCCGTGGACGAACGCCACGAGATGATTGGCGACAGCGAGGTGATGCGCCGGCTCCACGACCAGATCAACAAGGTGGCGCCGACCAAGAGCCGGGTGCTGGTCACCGGCGAGTCCGGCTCGGGCAAGGAGCTGATCGCTCGGGCGCTCCACCAGCTGTCCGGACGCAGCCAGGGCCCGTTCGTCAAGGTCAACTGCGCCGCGATTCCCGGAGAGCTGATTGAAAGCGAGCTGTTCGGCTACGAGCGCGGCGCCTTCACCGGTGCCCACGGCCGCAAGGCCGGGCAGTTCGAGCTGGCCGACGGCGGCACGCTGCTGCTCGACGAGATCGGGGACATGAGCCTCTCGGCCCAGGCCAAGGTGCTGCGCGTGCTGCAGTCCGGAGAGCTGACCCGGGTGGGCGGGCAGCGCACGATCCAGGTCGACGTGCGCGTGGTGGCTGCGACCAACCAGGATCTCGAGGCCGCGGTCGCCGCGGGCGCATTTCGCGAGGACCTCTACTTCCGGCTCAACGTGGTTCCGCTGCGGGCGCCTCCGCTGCGCGAGCGCCTCGACGACGTGCCGCTGCTGCTGGAGCGCTTCATCGCGCGCTTCAGCGAGGAGAACGGCTACCGCAAAAAGCCGATTCGCAAAGACGCGCTGCGCAAGCTGTCCTCCTACTCCTGGCCGGGCAACGTGCGGGAGCTGAAGAACATCGCCGAGCGGCTGGTGATCATGAGCGGAGACGAGATCACGCTCGAAGATCTGCCGGGCAGCATCGCCGGTGTGCGCTCCTCTCCGGAGCTGCCCAGCTTCGACGGGCCGCGCCCCTCGCTGCGGGAGTTCCGCGAGGCGGCCGAGCGTCGCTTCGTCGTCGAAACGCTGGAGGAGAACGGCTGGAACATCTCGCGCAGCGCCCAGGTGCTGGGCATCGAGCGGACCAACCTGCACAAGAAGATCAAGGCGCTGGGAATCAGCCGCGAGGATTCCTGAGCCGATCGATCCAGGACTGCGAGTATCGACGCCCCGCTGGCGATCGGGTATGTTCTGCGACAGGGGAGGTGATCATGCCGCGCACGTTGTTGGACCTCAGAAACGAGGCCGAGCGCCGGCGGGCCGCGGGCCGGCCGCTGGAGGCGCTCAAGGTCTATCGTCTGGTGCTCGAGGCGCTGCCGCTCGATTTCGATCTGCGCGTGACCGCCGCCGACCTGCTCGCGGAGCTGAACGCCGACGAGCTGGCCGCGGCCGTATACGAGGCGATCGCCGGGCACGACATCAAGGCGGGCAACCCGCTCCGCGCGATCGTGGCGATCAAGCAGCTCGAGGCGATGTCGGTTCCGGTCGAGCCCCTGCTGGACGCGCTGGTGGAATACTACTCCGTCGGCTCGCCGCGGCTGGGCCGAGGGGTAAGGCTGGCGCCCACCGACTACTCGGCCGAGGTGCGCGAAGAGATCGACCTCGATTACGAGGCAGATCCTCGCGAGCTGGCTCGCAGCACGGCCGAGATGGCGGCCTACACCGGCAACATCCAGAAGTACCCGGAGCGCGTTCCGCCGGTGGCGATCTTCTCGGCGCTGGAGCCGGAGCCGTTCCGCAAGCTGCTCGGCCTGCTGCGCCTCAGACGCCTGAAGGTCGACAGGAACGTGATCCGCCAGGGCGAAGAGGGAGACGCCGTCTACTTTCTGGCGCGCGGCGAGGTGCGGGTCGTGCGCGAGGTGAAGCAGCCCGACGGGCAGAGCAGCGAGGCGCACCTCGCCAGATTGGGGCCGGGATCCCTCTTCGGCGAGATGGCGCTGGTCAGCGACGAGCCGCGCGGCGCCTCGGTGATCTGCGAGGTCAGCGCCGACGTGCTGGAGCTGTCGCGCGAGAACGTGGAGAAGCTCTCGGCCGAGACCGCCCAGGTCGCCGGCGCGATGGCGCGCTTCACCCGCGAGCGCATGATCGCCAACCTGCTGGCGACCAACCCGCTCTTCGAGCCGTTCGACGACGCGGCCAAGAAGCAGCTGCTGGCCCGCTTCACCGGGCACGAGGTTCCCCGCGGCACGATCTTCCTCGAGCAGGGCAACCCCGGCACCGGCCTCTACCTGCTCTTGCGGGGACGCGCCGAGGTGCTCAAGTGGGACGGCGGCGAGTACGTGAAGATCGCCGAGCTGGGCCCGGGAGACGCGGCCGGCGAGATCTCGCTGCTGCACGAGGAGCCGGCCACGGCCACCGTGCGCACCTCGACGCCCTCGACCCTGCTGTTCCTGGCCCGCGAGCTGTTCAATCCGCTGGTCGAGGCGGTCCCCGATCTGCTGGCGCACTTCGCCCGCCTGGCTCAGCAGCGTCTCGAGGACACCGAGTTCAAGCTGATGCGCAACCGCGTGCTCGACGACGATTTCGTCGAGGATCTCGAGGATCTCGACGACGAAGAGCTGTGCGACGACGACATCGTGATGCTGTAGCTACTCGACCGGAACGGTGCCCTGCTCGACGGTGCCGACGAACAGGATCTTGTCCAGGATCACCTCGGAGTCGAAAATCCCGTCCGAGGTGTCGTGCAGGTGGAAGGTCAGCCTGAACTGCTCGCCCGGCTCCAGCGGCCACTCGGTCTTCAGCCAGCCGGTCGATGATCCGTTCGAAGAGCTATCCATCGACGAATCCGAGGCGCACTCGTAGCCGGTTCCCGAGATGTCGGTCGTCCAGGTGCCCTGCGGGCACCCTTCGTACCAGCAGCACTCGCTCAGCGCGGTGTTGATCGCCACGTAGCA
This sequence comes from uncultured Myxococcales bacterium, assembly GCA_964530995.1. Taxonomy (GTDB): domain Bacteria; phylum Myxococcota_A; class Polyangia; order JAAYKL01; family JAAYKL01; genus CAZHCG01. The sequence continues at coordinate 13,300 of CAZHCG010000088.1, read as the reverse complement.
GCAGTAGCCGCTCTCGGTGTCGCACTGGGGTCCCTCGAAATCGACGTACTCGCCCGGGTTGCGGCAGTCGGTGTAGTTGATCACCGTCTTCTGGCCGCCGTTGGTGCTGCCCGCCTCGAGGAGGATGTAGAACTTGTCGTTGAACGAGGAGGCCACCCACTCGTCGTACTCCTCCGAGAAGAAGACGTAGTGGATCTGAATCCCGTGGGCGCCCGGGGGCGCCTCGAGCTCGAGCTGCCACTCCATCTCGTTGTGCGTGTCGTAGCCGTCGTCGGAGAACGGATCGGTCCCGGCCGAGCCTCCCATGTCCTCGGAGTGGCTGGTGCCGTTGGCCGGTCCGGTCGCCATGATCGTGTACGAGCCGTTGAGCAGGGGCGCCAGGTCGTTGGAGGTGTCGCCGAAGTGCGCCACCGCCTCGGCCGTGCCGGCGATCGTGGAGTTCGTCGGCGAGTAGTAGTCCTGGCCGATCACGGTGCTCTCGTCGCAGATGTCGACGGCGCACAGCATCGCCGGCAGGTTGGCGCCGACGCCCTCGCAGCCCGAGCAGTCGGGCTCGATCGGTCCGGTCTCGGTGTCCGCGTCTCCGTCGGAGTCCCCGTCGGAGTCTCCGTCGGAGTCGCTGTCTGCGTCGCCATCGGTGTCGGCGTCACCCGATCCGTCATCGTCGTCGGCGTCGGAAAAAGGCGCGTCGGCGTCCTCGCATCCGAGCGCCAGCGCGGCGGCGACGCCCAGGATCGTCAGAATTCTCCCAATCTGGTGTTTCATCTCGTTCCTCCTGAATCTCGGTGGCGAGCCGACCGAGCCCGGATGAAAATCTTCGCAACGCTCCCTATTCCACCGGTACCGTTCCCTGCTCGACGGTGCCGACGAACAGGATCTTGTCCAGGATCACCTCGGAGTCGAAAATCCCGTCCGAGGTGTCGTGCAGGTGGAAGGTCAGCCTGAACTGCTCGCCCGGCTCCAGCGGCCACTCGGTCTTCAGCCAGCCGGTCGATGATCCGTTCGAAGAGCTATCCATCGACGAATCCGAGGCGCACTCGTAGCCGGTTCCCGAGATGTCGGTCGTCCAGGTGCCCTGCGGGCACCCTTCGTACCAGCAGCACTCGCTCAGCGCGGTGTTGATCGCCACGTAGCAGCAGTAGCCGCTCTCGGTGTCGCACTGGGGTCCCTCGAAATCGACGTACTCGCCCGGGTTGCGGCAGTCGGTGTAGTTGATCACCGTCTTCTGGCCGCCGTTGGTGCTGCCCGCCTCGAGGAGGATGTAGAACTTGTCGTTGAACGAGGAGGCCACCCACTCGTCGTACTCCTCCGAGAAGAAGACGTAGTGGATCTGAATCCCGTGGGCGCCCGGGGGCGCCTCGAGCTCGAGCTGCCACTCCATCTCGTTGTGCGTGTCGTAGCCGTCGTCGGAGAACGGATCGGTCCCGGCCGAGCCTCCCATGTCCTCGGAGTGGCTGGTGCCGTTGGCCGGTCCGGTCGCCATGATCGTGTACGAGCCGTTGAGCAGGGGCGCCAGGTCGTTGGAGGTGTCGCCGAAGTGCGCCACCGCCTCGGCCGTGCCGGCGATCGTGGAGTTCGTCGGCGAGTAGTAGTCCTGGCCGATCACGGTGCTCTCGTCGCAGATGTCGACGGCGCACAGCATCGCCGGCAGGTTGGCGCCGACGCCCTCGCAGCCCGAGCAGTCGGGCTCGATCGGTCCGGTCTCGGTGTCCGCGTCTCCGTCGGAGTCCCCGTCGGAGTCTCCGTCGGAGTCGCTGTCTGCGTCGCCATCGGTGTCGGCGTCTCCGGACGAAAAACGCGAATCGTCGCCGTCCTCGCAGGCAGCCAGACAGAACGCCAGGGCCAGGCAAATCCCCCATCGTAGTGTCGCGCGCAGCATTTCGGTCCTTTCTTTCGCAATCAATTGCAGTATTTCTCTATCTCGCTTACATAGCTCATTATAGCGCGCCCGGACAAGCGGACGCCAGCGAGTCGGGATTCATTGCAAGCGGACGCTTGGCCCGGGAGGGCTATTCGATCGGCACGGTGCCGGGATCGGCCTCGCCCAGGAAGAGGAACTTGTCGAGGATCACCTCGGAATCGTAGATGTGGTCGCCGGTGTCGTGAATGTGGAAGATGATGTCGAACTCCTCCTCGGGCTCGATCGTCCACTGCGTGACCAGCCAGCCGGTCGAGGATCCCTTGGTCATGTTGTCCATCAACGGGCCGTTGGCGCACTCGTAGCCGGTCCCGGAGATGTCGGTCGTCCAGGTGCCCTGCGGACAGCCGTCGTACCAGCAGCACTCGCTGAGCGCGGTGTTGATCGCGATGTAGCAGTAAGGCTGGTCGTCCTCGCAGTAGTCCATCGTGCTCGCGTCGCAGACGAAGTCGGTGTACTCCTGCGGGTCGCGGCAGTCGGTGAAGTTGATCACGGTGCGCTGGCCGCCGTTGGTGCTGTCCGCCTCGATGAAGATGTAGAACTTGTCGTTGAACTCTGATCCGATGTACTCGTCGTACTCCTCGGAGAAAAAGACGTAGTGAATCTGAAAACCGTGGGCCCCCTCCGGCGCCTCGAGGTGCACCCTCCACTCCATCACGTCGTAGGTGGTGCCGTCGTCGGCCGAGAACGGATCCTCTTGGCCTCCGCCCCCCATCCCCTGGGAGTGGCTGGTGCCGGTCGCAGGACCGGTAGCCATCAGCGCGTAAGAGCCGCCGTACAGCGGCGCCAGGTCGTTGGAGGGGTTGCCGAAGTGCGCCACCGCCTCGTAGGTCCCGGCCACGTTGGCGTTGGTGGGCGAGGAGTAGTCCTGGGAGAGGAACACCTCGTCGTCGCACAGATCGATCGCGCAGCGCATCGCCTCGGGGTTGGGACCGAGCACGCCCTCGCAGTTGGAGCAATCGGGCTCGATCGGTCCGGAATCCGTGTCCGAATCCGAGTCGGCGTCGCTGTCCGCGTCGCTGTCCGCGTCGGAATCCGCGTCCGCGTCGGCGTCCGCGTCGGTGTCGGCGTCGGTGGCCGTGTCGTCCTCACCCGGATCGTACTTATCGACATCCTTGCTTTCGCATCCGGTCGCGCTCGCCAAGAGCAGCAGACCGACAACCGTTACAACCAGCCTGAGGCGTCGCATGATCACTCCTCCCTGAAAAAACACGGTCCACATCGAGACCGGTATTCCCTTTAGTATACCCTTTCTTTGTGCAGTGGTGGCTATCGACGGACGGAATTCGGAAACATAGATCACGGCTTGCGATTCATCGCAGCGATGATGTCGTGGATCTTGACCGCCGACGCTCCCTGGACCTCGCCGGAACCGAGCATGTTGTTCAGCGCCTGGCGCGTGCGTTGCAACTGGCGTTCCGCCTCCTCGGCCCGGCCGTGCACCATCAACAGCTCCGCGTCCTTGTCGCCGATCGAGTCGTTGAGCTCCTCGAGCTCCTTTTTCAATACCGCCGTCGACTCGCCGGCGGGAGGCGGCACGGACGATCCCCCCGCTCCTCCCCGGTCGGCCTGCTCGAGGCGACTGTTGAGCTTCTCCAGCTCCTCCTCGAGCTGCGAGATGCGTGAGCTGCGGAACTTGATCTCCATCTCCCAGGCCGCGATGTCGGTCTCGTGCTCCTTGACCTGCTCCTCCAGCCGGCGGCTCTTCTTCTCCAGCGCCGCGGCCCGCTGCTCGCGTTCCTCCAGCTGCGAGGTCAGCGACTCCAGGAGAGGCTCCCGCTCCTTGTCGCGCTCCTGCAAGCGGCTCAGCTCCTCGGCCTGTCTGGCCGAGATCAGGCGAAGCTCGGCCAGCTCCTGGGCCGCGCCCGTTTCGGCCGCCTCGCGAGCCTCCGACATCTCGCTCTCCGCCTCCTCGAGCCGTTTTCCCAGCTCTTCGACGCGTTCCTCGAGGCTTCGCTTCTCCTCTTCGAACCGCCGGTGATCGTCTGCCAGGCGGCTCTCCAGCTCTTCGACCCCGCGGCGCAGATCGTCCCTCTCGCCGGCCAGCTCCTCTCGCCTCTCCAGCTCCGAGCGCGCGTGCTCCAGCTCGCCTTGCAGCTCTTCCGCCCTGCGGCGCGCCTCCTCGATGCCGCTCTCCCGCTCCTCCTTTTCCCTCTCCACCGCGGCCTCGAGCTCCTCGACTCTGCGTTGCGCCTGATCCTTCTCGCCGCGCAGCTGCTCGAGCTCCTCTTCCGTCGACTCCAGCTCCTCCGCCCGGTCGCGCTCGTCGGCGAGCTGCTCGCTGAGCTCTTCGAAGCGATCCTCGATCTCTGCGAGGCGATCGACCTCCTGGAGCAGCGAGCGGCTGCGCACCTGCTCCGCGCGGCGACCTTCGCGCAGCTGCGCGACGAGGCTCTCCAGATCGTCCATCTCCTCGCGCAGGGTGGTCATCGTCCGCGCGTCGGCCTCCAGCCGGCGATCGCGCGACCCCAGCTCCTCCTCGCGCTGCCGCAGGCGATCGCGCAGATCCTCCAGCTCTCCCGCGAGGCGCGCGGCATCCGCACCGGCCTGGCGCGTGCGATCCTTCTCGCCCGCAAGCTCGGCGCGCACCGCCTCCAGCCTCGAGGAGAGCCCGGCGATCCGGCCGCGCTCCTCCTCGAGAGCGCGCAGAGCCTCCCGCTTCTCTTCCTCGAGGCGGGACAGATCGCCGGCCTGCGCCTCCGCGACCTCGGCCGAAGAAGCTCTCTGCTCTAGCGACTCGGCTCGCTGTCGCAACCGCTCGATCTCTTCTTCCAGCTCGCGCCGCGACCGATCCGCCTCTTCGCGCGTGCCCGCCAGCTCGGTACGCGCCGCGTCCAGCTCGCGCTCCGCCCGCGCTGCTCTCTCCGCGGCCTCCCGCTCGCGAGCTACCGCCTCTTCGGCTCCTTGCTCGGCGCTCTCGCAGGCCTGGCGAAGCTCGCCGAGACGCCGCTCCAGCTCCGCGCGCTGTTCCGCCGCCTCCGAGACCTCCGCCTCGAGAGCCTCCACGCGCTCTCTGTCCCGGAGCAGATCCGTCTCCAGGTGCTCCTCTCGCTCGCGCCGCCGATCGCACTCCTCCTCGAGGCGCAGCATCTCCCGCTTCGTCGCAAAGAGGTGCTCCGTCGTCTCCTCGCGCGCCGAGTCGGTCTGCTCCCTGTCCCGCTCCAGGAGGACGACACGCTCGCGAGCGCCGGCCAGCTCCTCCTCCAGCGACGAGGCCTTCTCCCGCAACCCGTGCAGCTCCGCTTCCACCGAACGGCCGCTCTCGCGCAGCCCGGCCAGCTCCGCCTCCAGAAGGCGGATTCGCTCGATCGAACCGTCCAGCTCCTTTCGCAGCTGCTCCTTTTCCACCTCGGCCGTGGCCAACGCCAGCTCGGCCTCGACCTTGGCGCGGTGGTGACCGGAGGCCGCTCCCAGCGAGAGCGCCAGCTCCTCCTCCAGCTCCCGGGTGTCCTCTATGTAGAGATCGAGCTCCTTTTGCAGCTGCTCCTTTTCCACCTCGGCCGTGGCCAGCGCCAGCTCGGCCTCGACCTTGGCGCGGTGGTGACCGGAGGCCGCTCCCAGCGAG
>CAZHCG010000088.1:0-7717 GCA_964530995.1 uncultured Myxococcales bacterium | reverse complement strand
GCTCCTTTTCCACCTCGGCCGTGGCCAGCGCCAGCTCGGCCTCGACCTTGGCGCGATGGTGACCGGAGGCCGCTCCGCGAGCACGGGACAGCTCTTCCAGCATCAGATCGCTTTGCGCCAGCTGCCGATCGAGCCGCTTGCCGAGCTCCGAGAAGTCCTCCGGCGCCACCTCGAGCCGCGTCGCGATATCCGCCAGGCGCGCCTCCATCTCTCCGGCGCGCCATCTCGCTGCCTGGATCTCTCCCTCGAGCCGGGCGATGCGCGTCTCGCGCTCCTCGACCGCGGAGGTCCTCTCCTCCAGCAGGCCGCGCAGCTCCGCCAGATTGGCCTCGCCCGCGCCGACCCGGTCGCCGGCCTCGTCGATCCGCACCTTCATGTCGCGGATCAGCGCTTCCCGCCTCTTCAGCTCCTCGCGGGCCTCGCGCAGCTCGGATCCCAGCGCGACGAGGCGCTTTTCCAGCGACTCGGTCTCGCGCGACAGCTCCTCGCGATCCTTCTCGAGGCCGCTTTCGGCTTCGCGCAGCTCCCGCTCCAGCTCGGGGACCCGCTCGCGCAGCTCCCGCTCCAGCTGGGAGACCCGCTCGCGCAGCTCGCTCGCCGCGGAGATCTCGCCGCGCGCCTCGTCCAGCTCGGCGGTGAGCCTCTCGGCACGCGCGGCGGCCTCGTCTCGCTTAGCTTGCAGATCTTCCAGCTGATCGTGCAGCCGGTCCAGCTCGCCGGCGTTCTCGCGCATTCGCTCGACCAGCTCGTCCCGCGCCGTTTCCGCGGCCTCGGCGCGCGCCTCCGCCTGCCGCGCCTGGGCGGCGGCTTCGCGGATCTGCTGCTTGGTCTCCGCGTCGGCGCTGCGCCGCGTTATCTGATCCTCCAGATCACGGGCCTGGCGGGCCTTGCGCTCGTCGTCGAGCTGCTTGGACAGCTCCACCGCGCGGGCTCTCGCCGCCTCCGACTGCCGCAGCTCGTCCTCGAGCTCCTTTTCCAGCGACCCGATTCTGACGCCGCGGTTGCCCAGCTCGAGCTTGCCCTTCTCCAGCTGCTCGGTCAGCTCGATCTCGCGGCGCTCGAGATCCTCGATCTGCTTGACCAGGCGGGATGACTCCTCGATCGCAGCCTCCAGCTGTGCGGTGTCCACGCCCCCGCCCGGCTCGGATTCCGCCAGCGGAATCTGCACCACCGCCAACGGATCGAGCTCCACCGGCTCGTCTCCGCAGACGGCGAGGAACCACTCGATCTCCTCGCTGTTCTCTCCCAGCAGACCTCCGTCGAAGGCGACCGCCACGTCCTCCTCCTCGGAGCCCAGCTCCGAAACCGAGTAGCCGACGAACGGCGACTGGCCGACCATCTGGACGCTTTCGAACGTCTCGTCGAGAAGATCGAACAGCTCGTAGTAGTCGAGCGGCTCGTGAGTCGGCTCGGGGCCGATCCGCGACTCGCAGGCCGGGTTGGGGGATGCGATCACGACGTGACCGCGCGGCCCCACGACGCGACGCAGCTCGGTGAGCAAGGCCAGCGCCGAGCCGACGCTCGAGATGTCCGCCGCGAAAGCGGTGTCGAACTGACCGTCTCGCAAGCGCAGATTGTCGTAGCTCATCACGTGGAGCTCCGGCCCGGCTCCTTCGGGCGAGGAGGGCCAGGGCTCGCTCGGCTCGGTATCGGTCACGGCGCTGACGAAACGCGCCCGCGAATCGAGAAGGTGCTGCGCCATCTCCCGATTGGAGCCGACCAGAAGCACGCGGCGGTGCACGACCAGATCATGTATGTAGGCCAGGCGCGCCAGATCGTGCACCGGCCTGTAGATTGGATTGTCTCTAGCTGTCATCGCTCTCAGCTTTCCCCAGACTGGCGATTGGGACCTGCTTCATCACGATCGTACGGCCGGGACATTATACGCGACTCAGTGGCCTTCCATACCTGAACATTCGAAGAGCCCCGAGGAGATATCCTCCCTGAAAGCGCCGAGACGGAAGGTTGCGGTATCGAGTGGATGGATCAGTAGCCGGGCGGAGGGGGAGGGGGAGGAGGCGGAGGCACCTCGTCGCCCCCTGGCGGCTGGGGCTGCGGTTGCGGCTGGGGCTGCGGTTGCGGCTGGGGCTGGGGCTGCGGTTGCGGCTGCGGTTGCGGCTGCGGGGCAGTGGGGCCGGTGCTCCAGCCTCCTCCGCCGCCCCAGCCCTCTTCCTGCTGCTGCTGCTGCTGCTGTTGCTGCGGCTGAGCTCCCCAGCCTTCGCCCGCCGGCATCTCTTCCTGGACGGAGCTCTTCTCGCCGCCGGTGAGATTGAAGCTCATCGTCAGCGCCGAGTAGAAATGGAGGGCCAACATGCTCTGGTTGCCGGTCCAGGTGGCCGTGTTCATGTTCGTCCCGCCGACCTCGCCCACGTCGGCCGATGCGTAGGTGAGGCGGATCCCCAGGATGTCGGCGCCCAGGCTGAACGTCTCGCTGGCGAAAAACTCCGCCCCAACGGCCACCTGAAAAACGAAGGGCGAGGCCAACGAGCCGATCATCTCCAGCTCGGCGTTGGCCATGTTCTGCATATCGTCATCTGCGTCGCTGGCGTTTTCCCAGATGTCCTCGCCCGCATCGTCCTTCCAGTCTTCCCACGCGTCCTCCAAGTCGTCTTCCTCCAGCTTCTCGCCGTTGGAGCAGCTGGCCGGGTAGGTGTCGCAATCGTCCTCGTCGAAAAAGTCGTTCTTGACGCCGTTGCGGTTGGTCTTGACCTTCGCCGACGAGGTGGTCTTGGAAAAGTAGGCGCCCACGTCCGCGCTGAGATAGAGCGCCACTCCCTGGGGCTCGGGCTCCTTGAAGTAGTACTTGACTCCGATCATACCGCCGAGGGTCAAGAAGTGCGCGGTGTCGGACGAGATGTCGCTGGAACCGCTGTCGGGGTAGGGGTAGACGTTGTGATTGAAGTAACCGAAATCTATAGTGGCGGTCAGCACCAGCTGATTGGTTATCCCCCAGTGGAGGGCACCGCCGAGATTGGGCCGTCCATAGGCGTCGATGGACTTTTCCGGAGCGACTTCCATGCCGCTGTACGAAAGTATGGGCGTCTTGTGGTTGTCCCAGGCGAAACGGGCGCCGACCCCGACGAATCCCTCGTCGTCGTCGGCAAGAGCAGAGGTGGCCGACAGCGCCAGCAGCGCTGTCGCCGCGATTGTGAGTGCGACTTTCCTGACCATCGAAAGCTCCTTTCGCCACCCGTGTCGCGCCGTCCAGCGCCCACGGGCTCGATCGGCGAGCTACCAGAATTTACGGCACGATACAGTCGCGCTTCTCCTCATGTCAAGCGCCTTGCTGCCGGCCAGCCCTTCTTTCCAGCCTTTCATGACCTTTCGTTGGGGCCAAACGGATCAGGTTGAAATATTTGAAAAATCCAAGAGCTTGCTGTCCAGCGGACTATTTCGTCAGCTCTTCGAGCAGCCTCCTCTCGCCGCGCGAGACGTCGTGGAGGCGGACCGTGGCGGCCAGACCGCCGCCGCGCCGCCTCAGCGAGGAGAGCTTGCCGCGCGCGGACAGCTCGGGCGAGGAGAAGACCAGCACCAAGCGCGCGCCGGGAGTCAACGGCTCGGCGAGCAGCACGGTCGCCACGTCGCCGTGCAGATCCAGGACTGCAGGGTCCTCGAGGCGGGTTTCGGGCGGGGTTTTGCTCATCGCCGCCTCCTCTCCGCGGTGGCCTCGCGAATCTCGCGGCGCTGCTGCTTGGCCAGCAGCACGTCGCGACGGTCCGAGCGGCGCTTGCCCTTGGCCAGGGCCAGCTCGACCTTGGCCCAGCCCTGCTTGAAGTAGATCTCGAGCGGAATCGCGGTCAGCCCCCGCTCGCGGATCTTGACGCCCAGCCGCTCGATGAAGCGCTTGTGCAAAAGGAGCTTTCGCTCGCGACGGGGTTCGTGGTTGAAGTGGCCGGCCATCTCGTAGGCGGCGATGTGCAGCCCGACCAGGTACACTTCGCCCTCGCGATAGACGGCGTGGGCGTCGGCCAGGTCCACCGAGCCGCGGCGCAGCGACTTGACCTCGGAGCCGCGCAGCATCAGCCCGGCCTCGAAGGTGTCGATGATCTCGTAGTCTCGCCTGGCGCGCCGGTTGCGTGCCACCACGCGCCGCTGGTCCGTCGCATCACCCATCGCCGGCATTGATAGCCGCTTTGAACCGACCCGGCAACTCCGGCCGAGGCATGCCTGGAGCCGATCTCCGCCGCTCGGTTGAGCCGCGCGCTTTTCGTGGTTAAATTTTTGTCGGTGTGAGGCCGTCTCGACGATGATGGGCTTTTGTTCCAGAGCTGCGGGGATGATCGTTTTGCTGGCGGTCGCGGCGCTGATCGGCTCGGCGGCCCGGGCCGATTTCGACGACGCGCCTTGCATGTTCGATCCGAGCGACGGTCTGTACAAGCGCTGCGCGCACCCGTCGATGGGCCGCTGCCACCACTACACCGTTACCTGCGAGCCGGAGTGCATGTTCGATCCGAGCGACGGTCTGTACAAGCGCTGCGCGCACCCGTCGATGGGCCGCTGCCACCACTACACCACCACCTGCGCGCCGGGCCGATAGATCGCAACAGCGGTGGATTTCTATTCACCTCTGATTCTTCACGGCGTGCGGGCCAGGCAGAGCACGTCCACCTCGGCGGCTCCGGCTCTCTTCAGCGCCCTGGCCGCGGCCCGCGCCGTGGCGGTGGTGGTCACCACGTCGTCGACCAGCAGCACGCGGCGGCCGGCGATCCGCCGCGTGCGGCGTACCTCGAAGGCGTCGTCGGGCACTCGCAGGCGGGCGGCGAGGTCGCGTGCGGCCTGCGGAGGATAGTCGCGCAGCCGCACCAGCGCGCCGGTCTGGAGACGCCGGCCCGGGCCCTTGGCCAGCGCGGCGGCGAGCAGGGCCGACTGGTTGAAGCCCCTTCTGCGCAGGCGGGCGGGATGGAGCGGCACCGGGATCACCAGCGCGCTCTGTCCGCAATCGAGCCCGGCGTCCGGAAGCAGCGGCGACAGCTGACGCGCGAGCCAGGAGGCGCGGCCGTACTTCATCCGCGAGACCGCCTCGGCCAGGGCGCCGCCGTAGAGCAGGCGGCTGCGGACCCGCTCGAAGGGAGGCGGGTCGTCCAGGCAGCGCGCGCAGAGGTGATCCGGGCCGGCGCCGTCGAACGGAGCGGCGCAGCGCGGGCAGCGGGGCGAGGTCAACGGCTCGATCGTCTCCAGGCAGCGCGGGCAGAACGCCCGCTGGAGAAAGGTGGCGGCGCCGGCGGGGAGAAGCTCGTCGCAGGCCCCGCAGCGCGCGACCCATAGCATCTCCCCGAGCGCGCGCAGCAACGAAGGCGGCTCGGCGGCGAACATCTCTTTAGTTGATATCGGACGAGCTCGGGCTTCGGTTGCGTTTTTTTCATTCAAGGGATCGACCGGATGTCTGCGAGAGCGGTTTTCTCGATTCGAGCAGTGCCTCGGAGGCGCCGCGGATTCCGTCCGACAGCCGCTGGTCTTTACGGATCGCGAGCACGTCGTGCAGCGGCAGCGCGGGCAGCAGGGAGACGCCGTGGGCGTGCGGCAGCGCCGGGTTCGAGATCAGCGCAAAGGAGACCCCCCGCGAGCGCCGCCAGCGCGGGTGTCCGGCGACCTCGACCAGCAGCGCCGCGGGCGGGCCCTGCGCGGCTGCGATTCGCACCGCCTCGTTCTCGGTCAGCTTGGGGTTGGACAGCAGCCTGCGCGCGACCATCGGGTGCGGATCGAGCATCGCGCGCTCGATAGTGCGCCGGCTGGGCCTGGTCGCCAGGGCGCGCCGCTCTCCGAGCGTCGGGGGCCGACCCAGCCCGTAGTCGGGCGCGTCCCGGTCGTCTTCGCTGTACTCTGTTTCCGCGGGCGGGACAAGGAACTCCAGAGTCAGGGTCTGCTCGAACGCCGCCGCGGCCTCGCGCGCGTGCCGCCGGTGCTCTGGCGGCCAGTGGTTTTTCAGGTTGGCCAGCAGGCCCGACTCCAGCGAGATGCGATCGGCGCCGGAGCGACGCGAAAACGCGGCCGCCACCATCCGCGAGAAGACCGCCGAGGCCAGCTCGGGAGTCTCGCGCCCGATCCTGTCGGCGAACAGGAGCGCCCGCTGGTCCCACTCGGCCACGGCCTCCAGCAGCGGTGCGAGGTCGGCGATCCACTCTTCCAGAGCAGCGTCGGGCATCGCCGCGCCCGCCCGGCTCAGTTGCCGATCTTCGCCGAGACCGGCTGGACCTCGACGGTAAAGGAGCTGTCGTAGTCCGGGGGAACGTCGGAGAAGACGAGCTGGAACACGGCGCTGTTCTCGGCCTTGATCGTGCAGTCGCGAAGCTCGCCGCCCTCGCGGTAGTGGCCCTGGATCGCGTCTTTTTCCGTCAGCTCGATCGCGGTCTCGTCCAGCACGACTCCGCAGGGAGCGCGCATCTCGGCGCGGACGTCCCCTGCGGGATCGATCAGGCGCCCGCGGATGACGACCCGCTTGCGCGGCAGCGTGTCCGGGTTGAACAGCGTGCCCGTGACGACCAAGAAGGGCTCGTCCTCCTCGTTCATCACGATCTTCTTCTCGCCCAGGTCCGTCTCGATCGCCTTCACCTCGATCGGCAGCACCTCGCGGGCCTGCCCCGAGAAGGCGAAGGCGATCTGGTCGGGCATCTCGGCCAGCGACAGCGACCACCCGTTGCGCCAGGCAACGAACATGAAGAAGGCGACCAGCAGCACCAGCCCCACGGTCACGATCTTGCCCACCAGCTGTCCCGATCCCTGCTGGGCGCTCTCTTCCGCAAGGGCGTAGCCGCCGAGATCGAGCGGCGCCTCGACCTCCCAGGCCGAGCGCGTGGTGTCGTAGATGTCGACCGGGCTGGAGGGGGGACGCTCGCTCTCTTCCGCAGGGGGAGGCTCGGCCTCCGCAGCCGCGTGCGGATCCGCTGCGGCGTCCCCGGAAGATTCCTCCGTCTCGGCGGCCGGCTCCTCCTCGCGGACCGTCGGTTTCGAGACCAGGCGCGGCTCCAGCGGAATCGTTTCCGAGGGTTCGGCGTCCGACTCCATCAGCTTCTGGTACATGCCCTCGGCCGGAGAGGGGGCCTTCTCCGGCTCGGGCTCCGGCTCCGGCTCCGGCTCCGGCCCCGGCCCCGGCTCGGGCTCCGGCTCCGGCTCCGGCTCGGGCTCCGACTCCGACTGCTTGAGAAAGGAGAACTCGGTTGGCAGGTGCTGCCGGCCGGTGAACTCCTCGTATCCGCTGGGCGTCCTCTCCGCGCGGCGGGCGACGGTGAAGACGTGCTTGCAGCGCGTGCAGCGCATCTTGCGCGGCTTTTCTCCGATCGCCTTTTGCGGGATGTCGTAGCCGGTCGAGCAATGGGGACACTTGATGATCATCGCGACGCACCTTGTTGCTGGTCCGGCAGCCGAGCCGGGCGGTCATCTCGACCGCTGCCCACATTCTGCATCCAAGCAGCATCGAGAACAAGTTGTCGAGCACTCCGCGCTGTGGTCGAGCACTCCGCGCTGTGGGGAAATAGTTTCGGGCCGGGGGTCGGGCGGGGGGCGGTCGATCGCGATACCCCGGTTCCAAGCTGGTGAGCCGGCCTTTTCGGGGAAAAACGGGGGTATCAGACACGCAGAACAAACGCGGGCGGCGTTCGTGTGCCGACAGATGTCCGGGCGCGGTTCGACCCGATTTCGTCGCCGTCCGCGCTCGAAATCGGCCCTTCGCGGCCGGTTTTCGCCCCGGCTCGCTCCCTGATCTCGTCCGTTTTGTCTCGAA
>CAZHCG010000087.1:847-20810 GCA_964530995.1 uncultured Myxococcales bacterium | reverse complement strand
GTGTCGGCGTCGGTGTCGGCGTCGGTGTCGGCGTCGGTGTCGGCGTCGGTGTCGGCGTCGGTGTCGGTGTCGGCGTCGGTGTCCCCGTCCGCCCCTCCGTCGTCGCTGCCGCCGCAGCCGATCACCGGCAGGCCGAACGCCAGCATCGTCGCGATCAAGAAAAAGGTAATCTGTCTCATCTTCTCATCTCCTTCCTGGGCCCCTGGAAAAAGAGGCTGTTTTGCGAGCAGTTCTTATACACCATTTCCGCAGACGTGTTCAAGCGTGGTTGAAGCCGTTGCCGAGCAGGGCTATCTTGCACTGGATGAGCGACGAGAAGGAAAGACCTCTGGATTCGATAGCCGAGCTGGCCGAGCGCTGCGTGCAGCACGTCCGCCAGCGGCTCGATTTCGAGCTGGACTACTCTCCGGAGACGCTGGGCGTGCTGGACGTTTTTCTCGAGGCGGTGGTATCCGAGGAGGCGGAAGGCGAGCAACCGCCCCCCGGAGACCGGCGGAGGTCTCACCTGGTGCACCTGCTGGCGCCCTCGGTGGGAGCCTACTTCGGAGAGGTCGTGCGGCGATCGATGCCGTGCAGGTGGAGGCTGCGGGAAGGCGATCCGAGATCGTGGGCGATCGAGTTCGAGAAATTCTTTTTGCGCTTCAACCCGGCCGGGGCCGCAGCCGAGGCGATTGCGATGACACACGTGGAGAGCTGGGAGGGATCCCTCTCCACCGGGCCAGACGAGACAGAGGATCTGCACCGACGACTGGAGGCCGCACCGTCGTTGCCCGAGGACCAGTTCTTTTCTCTGGCGACACGCTGGGAGGTATTGCAGATCGCAAACGAATGGCTGCGCAAACGCGGCGCGGCAAAGGGAGCTTTGGCGGGGACGCGAACCGAGAGCGACTACGACGCGGTTTTCGAGAGTGGCTACGAGGCAAAGACAGAGATCTAAGGCTCTTCCACCTGTGCTCCCAGGCTGCGCGCCAGGGAACGCAGGTGAGGATCCGAGGCGATCGTCTCGCGCAGAGCCGTCGCGATCTCTTCTCGCAGCCCTGGGGGGGCCTCGGCGATCATGCGCGTGTCCATGGTCTCGGACAGAATCCTGGCCACCGCCTCGTCGCCCTCGATGCGGCCCGCCGCCAGATCTTCGGCCACTCGGGTCACCGGATCGGAAGCCGCGGCCTCGGCGGCCCCGGTCTCGCCGGTTTCCTTCAACGAGCCCGCGGCTTCGCCTGCTGCATCGGCCGGGCCGGCGCCCGGCGGTCCCGACGGTATCCTCACACCCATGACGCTCCTTGTTCAGAAACGCTCGTCGCCAACAAGACAGTATAACTCATTTTCCAAGCGCCGCACAAACCGGATCGCGGAAAAGATCTCAAAAAACGATATAAGATCGCCCAGGCCAGGATTCTGATCGCCGGAGGTTTCTCTGTCGACGCAAAATCAATGCTTTTTCGTCGCTGTGACGATTGCGAGAGCGTCGCCTGTGGTCTGACTTTCCCGCAGAGGTGCGAGATAATCCCAATTCTGGACTGGCCCTTGCGGATCTCGCTTTTTTGCGACGCGTTTTTTGGCTTCGCGAAGGGGAATATGGAGAGCGGATCTCGCAAAGTCAGCTGAAAAAAGGCTCTCGAAGAAAAAAAAGTGCCTGACCAGCTGGGAAAAGGGCAATCTCCACAAAATCCCTTATCATGCAGATATTATGGGGTTTTCCGAGAAACGGATCGCTGTGGGCCAGCTCTGAAGCGGGAAATCTAGATGCTCCTTTTCATTTTTCTCTTGACGACCCTCACCTCTGAACATATGATGCGTCCAACTTCGACTTGGGGGATTTTCGCAAAGCGAGATACCCCGCGAAACAAAGGAGGACCCAAATGACGAAAGCTGATCTGATCAACGCCGTGGTCGCTTCCAAGGAAGTTCCCAAGGACATCTCAAAGAAGGCCGTGCAGTCGGTCGTCGACGAGACCTTCGAGCAGGTGAAGAAGGCGATCAAGAAGGAAGAGCGTTTCTCCTTCCCCGGCTTCGGCACCTTCAACAAGCGCAAGCGCGCCGCCCGCAGCGGCCGCAACCCCCAGACCGGCGAGAAGATCCGCATCCGCGCGCAGAGCACGGTGAGCTTCCGCCCGGCCCAGGCGCTCAAGGACTACGTGGGCGGCGGCAAGCGCAAGAAGTAGAAACGGACGCAAGCAGCAGAAAAGAGGGCGTGTCCCGCGCGAGGGGCGCGCCCTCTTTTTGTCCCGACGCCGGGGTTCGCCGACGAAGGCCGCCACCCTGGCGGTTCCCGCCTCCGGAGACGATCGCCTCTCTTTCGATTCCGCACGAGCCGCGCTCGCCTCCGCTCCGGTCCGCTCCGCAGCGTCGCGGGCAGATCTCGCACGAAGAGAGCCGCTCCTCGAGCATGCGGGCCCGCGAGCGCAGTTCGGCGGCGCCCAGAGAGAGATACGACGGGGAACGGTCGGGGATCACGTGCGGTTGCGCTGGTGGATCAGGCGCAGCCCCTCGAGGGTCAGGTCGGGCTCCACGCGGTCGATGGTCCGCGACTCGGCGGCTATCGCGTTGGCCAGGCCGCCGGTGGCGATCACGGCCACCTCGCCTTCCATCTCGGCGGCGAGCCGGCCGGCCAACCCGTCGACCAGCGCCGTGTAGCCGTAGAGCAGACCGGACTGCATGCTCTGCTCGGTGGTCTTGCCGATCGCGGCGCGCGGACGCTCGATCTCGACGCGCGGAAGCTTGGCCGCGCGGGAGACCAGCGCGTCGAGCGCGGTTCGGATCCCGGGCGCGATCGCTCCGCCCAGGTAGGCGCCCTTGCCGTCGATGCAGTCGAGCGTGGTCGCGGTGCCGAAGTCGACGACTATGCAGGGGCCCTCGACGCGCGAGTGGACGGCCACCGCGTTGACGATCCGGTCGGCCCCGATCTCGCGCGGGTTGTCGTAGCGGATCGCCAGCCCGGTCTTGATACCGGGTCCGACCACCAGCGGCTCCACGTCGAAGTAGCGACGGCAGGCGCGGCGCAGGGCGTGGATCGCGGGTGGCACCACGCTGGACATCGCGGCCGCGTCGACCGAGGACAGCTCATGGTTCTCGATCGCGAAGAAAGTCTGCAAGGTCAGGCCCCACTCGTCGGTGGTTCGCTCGGGGTCGGTGCGCAGCCGCCAGCGGTGCTCGAGCCGATCGTCCTCGTAGAGCCCGAGGACCGTGTGCGTGTTGCCCACGTCGACCACGCACAGGCTGGCGGGCCGGCGGCTCACTCCTGCTCGACCTGGTTGGTCTCGTACCACGAGAGGAAGTCGGCCAGGTCGCGGCGCAGGCGCGAGTCGACCTCCAGGAAGGTGACGTCGGCGCGGTTTTCCGAGGTGGGGTTGTACTGGTAGAGGTACTTCCGGTCATCGAGAACGAAGACGTACAACGACTCGCCCTGCTCGCCCGGATCCTCGCTTGCGGCCCGGGCCGGGATCACGTGCAGGCGGGATCCCGGGGCCGCCGGCGGCACGGGACCCATGCTCTCCCGATCCTGCTCCGTCATGTACTCCAGCGCGATCGACTCTTCGCTGGCCCGGTAGTCGCAGGCGAAGGCCGTCTCGTTGGCCAGCTTCACCTCGACGTTCTTTTCGATCTGGAAACCGCGCTCGCCCAGCATCTCGGCTGTGATCTCCAAGGCGCGGGCCTCCTCGAGAGGCCTGGTCTCGAGCGAGCCGGCCCCCTGCTGCCCTCCGCCGCATCCGGTCGACGTCGCCAATACGAGCGCGACTCCCGCGAGAAATAAAACTGCTTTCATGGTCGGTCCTCCGTGGAAATACTGCTGCCCGGCGTGTTCAATCGCCGCCGGCGCCCAGCCGTCGGGCACGGCGGAGCACCGCTCGAATGGTCCATTGCTCGGCCTGCTCTCCGTCGACCTCGGCGACCGCTCGCGAGGCGTTCAGCGACGGCTCCACGCGGCGGGTCGCCGGCAAAGGCGGCTCGGGCTCGGGCGGCTTCGGCGCGACAGGCTCGGGCTCGGGCGGCTTCGGCGCGACAGGCTCGGGCTCGAACGGCTCGGGCTCGATCGGCTCGGGCTCGAACGGCTCCGGCGGCGGCTCGGACGGTGTCGGCAGAGAGATCGATTTTTCGGCCGCCCCAAAGCTGCCCGAGGAGAGGCGCTCTCGATTGCGTTGCACGCGCTGCAGCAGTTCCTCGAGCTTCTCCTTTCTCGCGGTTGCATCCATCACTCGGCACCTCCCTCGGCCAGGCGATCGAGCGCCGCGAGCGGATTCACGCCTTCGGCCAGCCAGGCGCCAACGCGCTTCACCGCCGTCGGGGCGCCCGCCCAGAACAGCTCTTCGCTATCTTGGTCCAAGAGGTGAATCGCGTCGAAGCCGGCCGGCTCCAGCGCGCTGAGGTAGCCGGCCAGAAAGCCGGAGACCAGGGCGCGCCGTCCGTCGGAGCCGGCGCTCCCCCCGGCCGGGCCGCGCAACCTCAGCAGCAGCGCGTCTCCCCTGACCTCCAGCGCCGCGCGACCCAGGCCCGCCACGGCCAGCACGCCGGACAGGTGCTCGGCCAGCACCTCGATCTCGGCCCGCTCGTGGCCCTCGGCGATCTTGTCCGCCAGACGTTTTCCGTGGATCCCGCCCCAGCGGCGGGCCTCGGTGGAGAGGGCCTCTCCCGGTCGCAGGGAGGCGACAACGCCCGCGGGAAGCAGCGCGAGCCGCTCTTCGGCCGCGGAGCGGATCTCGCCGGTGGTGATATCGATGCGCACGAATCCACCCGCATCGAACGATGGTTGATTCATCGCTGTTCCTTTCCGGAGCCGCGCGCGGCGACCCCTGGTACGGCGATTTCGTCCAAGATTTTATGCGACGTGGAAAAGCGATGTCAAATCAACGACATCAGCGAAAGGCGACAACCGACCCAAACCCTCCGCGACGGATCATCCGCGCTCGCCGCTCGAGGGCGCCACGCTGTGCACCGCTTCGCGCAGGTCGGACAGCCCGAACGGCTTGGTCAGGCTCACGGCGGGACGGCCCTCCCGTGAAGAAGCGGGCGGTTTTTCGTCTCCGGGAGCCGCTATTCTGACCAGCGGCAGTCTCGAGTCGATTTCGTCGACCGCGTCGAGCAGCTTTTGACTCTGCTCTGACTCGATCGTGGAATCGAGCATCAAGAGCCTCAGCTCGTCGGCGCGCCGTTTCAGCTGGCGCAGCGAGCGAGCGCCGCTGGAGAGACACAGGGTTTCGTATCCCAGGTGGCGGAGCATCTGCTCGAGCGCGGACTCCACCGGTGCGTCGTCGACCGCGACCACCGCCAGACCGCGCTTTCGCTCGTCTTCGCGCGCATTTTCGTTCTCCCGGTCGTCGTCGTCGTCGCCGCCCGAGACGGGAAGCAGCAGACGGAACGAGGTTCCCGACCCCGGCGAGCTCTGGACCTCGATCGCGCCCCGGTGGCTACGCACGATGCCCTGCACCGCGGCCAGACCCAGACCGCGCCCGGTGAACTTGGTGGTGAAGAAGGGATCGAAGATGCGCGCCAGCGTCTGCTCGTCCATCCCGGGGCCGTCGTCCGAGACCTCGAGCACCAGGTAGCGGCCCGGCGCCAGGCGCGTGTCCGGGTTGAGCGCCTCGAGCCGCTCGCGAGTGTAGCCGCGGGTGTTGACGCGGACCGCGATCGTGCCTCCCTTTTCGTCCAGCGACTCTGCGGCGTTGGTAATCAGGTTCAGCACCGCGGTGGAGAGCTGAGAGGCGTCGCCGAGCACGGGCGGAACCTCCTCGGCAAGCCCCAGCGCCAGCGAGGACCGCGACGGGATCGAGCTTTCGAGCAGCCGCGAGGACTCCCGCACGATCTCCTCGAGGTGCACCGGCTCCAGGTCGAGCTGCCTCTTGCCGGAGTAGATCAGCATCTTCTCGGCCAGCTCCGCGGCCCGCGAGGCGCTCTTGTGGATGCGTTCCACCGTTTTCTTGACGGCCGAGGACCTGGGCAGCTCGAAGAGCGCCAGCTCGGCGCTGCCCAGGATTCCCGTCAGCAGGTTGTTGAAGTCGTG
Organism: uncultured Myxococcales bacterium; assembly: GCA_964530995.1. Lineage (GTDB taxonomy): Bacteria > Myxococcota_A > Polyangia > JAAYKL01 > JAAYKL01 > CAZHCG01. The sequence goes on along the minus strand of CAZHCG010000087.1, from coordinate 14,815 downwards.
GGCGATCCCCCCGGCCATCACGCCGAGGCTTTCCAGCTTCTGGGCGCGGAAGGTCCGCCTGGTCATCCGCTCCCGCTCCGCCTCGGCCCAGCGCCTGTCGGTCACGTCGGTGAACGCGACCTGCACCGCCGGCTCGCCGCGATAGCGGACGTAGCTGCCCACCATCTGGAGCCATCTCATCACGTCGTCTCCACGGCGCAGGCGGACCTCCAGCGGCGCGGGAGGAGACGAGGAGTCGCCGAGCCTGATGCTGTAGCGTTCCAGAAAACGATTCCGATCGTCGGGATGCACGCGCCCGGTCAGGCTCGTTCCCCGCAGCGCCAGCACCTCTTCGTGCGTCATCCCCATGATGTCGCAGGCGGCCGGGTTGGCGTAGACGATGCCGGGCGGCTGGCCCTGGGCGACCACCAGCCCTTGCAGCGACTGCTCGGCCAGCGAACGGTGCTTGGCCTCGGACTCGCGCAGGGCCTGCTCCGCCTCGCGCCGGTCGGTGACGTCCTGAAAGACGGTCAGCACCACCTCCTCTTCTCCCAGCGGAAAGGTCTCGAGGTTGAGCTCCGCGGTGAAGAACGTGCCGTCCGAGCGAACCAGCCGCACCTCTCGTTCGCGCAGCGAGCCGTGCTCCCGCAGCTCCTCGAGAATCTCGTCGCGGCGTCCCGGCTCGGCCCACAGCGAGGGTGTGCGAAGATTCTCGATCCTCGCGCTGGGGAGGCCCAGCAGCCGGAAGGCGGCGTCGTTGGCCCCGACCAGGTCGCCGTCGAAGCGGGTCAGCGCGACTCCCACCGGCAGGTTGTCCAGCAGGGTGCGGTAGAGCCGCTCGCTGTCGTGCAGGGAGCGCTCGGCCATCTTGCGCGCCGAGATGTCGCGCACCACCGCCTGGATGAACGTCTCGTCACCGACCTCGACCCTGTTGAGCGAGACCTCGGCATCGAACGGCGTGCCGTTGTAGCGCATGTGCCGCCACTCGAAGAGCTGCGGCTCTCCGTCGAGCGCGGCGTGGATCCGCTCCAGGGCCGCCTCGCGGGAATCCCGATCGTCCGGCTGCCGGGGCGGAGAGAATCGCCACGGCGGCTGGCCGATGATCTGCTCGCGGGTGCAGTCGAAGATTTCGGTGGTGGCCGGGTTGCAGTCGATGAAACGATCCGCCCGCATCGTGAAGATCGCGTCGCGCGCGGATTCGAACATCGTGCGGTACAGCGGCTCGGCGTCGGAGGTCGTCGGCGGATCGGGATCTCGGGGCTCGTCGCTCATGCCTGCTCTTTTCTCTTGTGGCTGGGACGTCGCCGTCGGCGGCCGGAGCGTTTCGAAGCGCCGCCGCGGTTCGCTCCCCGGCTCGAGACCTGCGGCGCGGAGCCGTTGCGCGAGCGCAGCGCGCGGCGCCACTCCTCGGCGAGCACGGCCGTTTCTTCGTTCTCGGCCGTGATCTCCATCAGGTCGATCGCCTCGGGCGCGTACTCGCGGTCCAGCAGCTTGCGGGCGCGGCGGGTGCGGGGTCCCCTGGCCAGGCGCCTTTGCGCCAGGTAGATCTGCCGCACCCGCGACAGCTGGCGCCTGGTGAAGGTCAGCGGCCGGACGGCCTCGCGCAGGGTTTCTTCCAGCTCGCGCGCCACGTCTCCTCCGGCCTCGAGGCACTCGTCGCAGGCGGGGCAGAGCAACGCGGCCAGCAGCACCGCGTCGGTCAGCGCCCGCCCCTCTCCCAGCAGCTCGTCGGCGCGCCGCAGCTCCGCCCAGCTCCGGTCCTCGTCTTCCCCGTCCCGGCGCAGTGCGTCCAAAGCGGGCAACAGGTGGGCCAGAGCTCCGATCTCGCCGATCATCTCCAGCGACGGGGCGGCCTTTCCGCTGCGCAGCAGCTTGAGCACCTCCTCCACCAGCCGCGCCTTCGAGCAGTCCAGCACCAGCGGAGCGTGGCGCGCGCAGGCCTCGCGCAGGGACGGCTCGATCTCGAATCCGAGCCTGGCGCTGAACTTGACGGCGCGAACGATCCGCACCGGGTCCTCGGGCAGGCGGCGATCCGGATCGCCGATCGTGCGGATCACGCCGCGCTCGATATCGTTCAGCCCGCCGACCCAGTCGCGGATCTGTTTGCGCCGCACGTCGTACATCAAAGCGTTGATCGTGAAGTCGCGGCGCACCGCGTCGTCGCCGGCGTTGCCGAACAGGTTCTCCGCCGCGTGACGTTCCGAGACGTCGTCGTCCTCGGTCGGCGTGCGGCGGAAGGTGGCGGCCTCGATCACCTTCCTGTTCTTGAACAGGATGTGGGCCAGCCGAAAGCGGCGCCCGATCAGCCGCGAGTTGCGGAACAGGCGGCGAATCTCCGAGGGGCGCGCCGAGGTGGCCACGTCGAAATCCTTGGGCGCGATGCCCAAGAGGATGTCGCGCACGCATCCGCCGACCAGGTAGGCCTCGTGTCCGAAACGGCTCAGCCTGCGCACGACCTTGACCGCGTCTGGATCGAGCGCGCCGAACGGCAGGCTGCGATCCACCGCTCGCACGCTGATTTCGGTGTCGGCCAGCGGCGGCACCGAGAACGATGGATCGGGCTCCCGATCGATCGCGGTTTCGGAGCTCAAGGCATCCGCTTCGTCCGGCGTCTCATCTCGCAGCGTTCTCTCCTGCGTCGCTCGCGGCGGCGTCTCCGCTTCCGGAGTCGCCCCCGTCCTCCTCGGACTGGTTCGTGGTCGTCTCGCTGTCGGCCGGGGCTCCGCCGTCGCCGAGTCCCAGCTCGATCTCGCGTATGCAGCCCGAGCCGAGCGCGGCCGCGAAAAATGCGATCAGGAAAGCGGTCAGCACGGCCCGTCTCACTGCAAAGATCCTCCTTCCGGCTTCGCCGTCGCGCTCCGCGCCGCCGGCGAGCGCGAATCCGCGGCGTATGATAGCACAATCGAGGCCGTCTGCCGAAGACCGGCGAGCCCCGCGTGACGGGGCCGATACGGCGAGTTCGGCTGCTTGACAAGCGTCTGGCCGGTGGGGTAGCGAAGAGGCGAACCGCCCCCGGAGCACCGTTCTTCGGCCACACACTGGAGGGTGAGATGATTGTCGGGATTCCCAAGGAAATCAAGAACCACGAGTATCGCGTCGGAATGACGCCGGCGGGTGTCGAGCTGCTGGTCCGGGACGGGCACGAAGTGTTCGTGGAGAAGGACGCCGGAATAGGCAGCGGCTTCGAAGATGCAGACTATCAGGCGGTCGGGGCCTCGATCCTGCCCGGCGCCGCCGAGGTCTTCGAGAAAGCCGAGATGATCATCAAGGTCAAGGAGCCCCTCGAACCCGAGTTCGACATGCTGCGCCAAGGGCAGATCCTGTTCACCTACCTCCACCTGGCCGGAGACCGCGAGCTGACCGAGCGCACGCTGAAGACCGGCTGCATCGGCATCGCCTACGAGACGATGGAGGACGAGAGGGGACGCCTGCCGCTGTTGACCCCGATGAGCGAGGTGGCCGGACGGCTCTCGATCCAGGAGGGCGCCAAGTACCTGGAGCGCGCCTTCGGCGGTCGCGGCCAGCTGCTGGGCGGAGTGCCGGGCACGGATCCGGCCGACGTGCTGATCATCGGCGGCGGGATCGTCGGTCGCAACGCGGCGCAGATGGCGATCGGGATGGGGGCCGACGTGACCGTGATGGACATGAACGTCGACGTGCTGCGCGAGCTCGATCTCCATTACCGGGGACGGCTGCACACGCTCAAGGCCAACCCGTTCAACACGCGCGAGGCCGTCGCAAAGGCCGACCTGGTCGTGGGAGCTGTCCTGCTGGCCGGCGCCAAGGCTCCCTGGGTCGTGACCAGGGACATGCTGGGAACGATGAAGAAGGGCGCCGTGCTGGTCGACGTCTCGATCGACCAGGGCGGCTGCTTCGAGGCCTCCGAGCCCACCACCCACGCCGACCCGATCTTCGAGGTCGACGGAGTCGTCCACTACTGCGTGGCCAACATGCCGGGCTGCGTGCCGCGCACCTCGACGATCGCGCTGACCAACGCCACGATGCACTACGCGGTCGATATCGCCAACAAGGGCTGGGCCGAGGCCTGCAAGGAAGACGAGATGGTCCGCACCGGGCTCAACGTCTGCCGCGGCGATCTGACCTGCCCGCCGGTGGCCGAGACGTTCGATATGAAGCTGGTGCCGTATGACGAAGTGCTGGGCTGACCCGGCCGACCTTCTCTAGAAATCCATCCCCACGCCGCCGGAGAACTGGAACTGGTGGCCGACCTTGGTGGAGCGCTGGTCGTTGTAGCCGTCGATGTAGTGCTGCGGCGAGTCGGCCGTGGGCTCCTGGATCGCGGTGTCCCACCTGGTCGCCAGCCCCCAGCCCCCCTCGAGGATGATCGAGAGGAACTCGTACTTGAGCTGCAGGCCCAAAAACAGCCGCATCCGCTCCAGGTTGGGTCCGGACAGGCCGGAGATGTCGTAGAAGGGACCGTGGGTGGAGTGGAACTCGTCGTTCTGCGAGCCGTCGGGGTCGAACTCGGTGGCCCAGCACTCGGTGGGGTCCGGGTCGTCGCCGGAGCAATTGTCGTGACCGCTGTCGTCCGGGGTCTCGTCGCGGTAGACCAGCGGCTCGATGCGGGCGAAGGTCCACAGGTACTGGAAGCCTCCGTAGGGGGTCAGCGAGATCATGCCGCCGATCCCGAACGGGTAGGAAATCGATCCGTCGACGCCGACGATGGTCATGTCGATGTCGCCCTCGCCGAGCAGGCGCACCACCGAGCCGCGAGCCGCCACGTCGGGCATCGCGCCGCGGAAGCCGTGCCGGTAGCCTTCGAACAGCGACCACTTGATGTCTCCGCCCAGGGCGACCGCCTCGGACTGGGCCAGGTAGTTGATCTGGCCGCCCAGCTCGAACGACCAGGGCAGGCCCTTGCGCACGTGGATCGCCGGCACGAACATCACGCCGGGTGACTCGTCGTAGGGAGTCGTGCCCAGAAACCAGCGATTGTCGTTGGTCGTTCCCCCGCCGGGAATCGGCGTCAGCGTGCCCTCGACCCCGAGGTAGAAGCCGGAGTAGCCGAGCGTGCTGGCCGGGGCCATCAGCTTGGGCGAGAGGCCGAAGGCGTACTCGGCCAGGAATCGCTCGTACTTGGCGATCTGCGGCTCGCAGTGCAGGGGAGTCTTGCACTGCACGAACCTCCCCAGCGAGAGATCCAGCTTGTGTGCCGCGGCCGTGCCGGCCACGGTGACGCCCGCCAGGCCGATGCCCAGCGCGAGAAGGAGGCTCGTCGTCAGTCGACGCATTGAGGTCTCCTTGGGTGAAAGCCCATTTCGAAATCGGAACAACGTATCAATTTCGCGCTTTCGTCGTCAAGTCCGCGATTGAACGTCTTCGCCATCAGTCGCCCCCGAACTTCATGTTCTTCAATATGTGATCGTAACTGGTCTTGCCGTACGGCTTGTCGTCCTTCTTGCCGCCGCCGCCGCCGCCCCTGCCGCCGCCGCCGCCGCCGGAGCCGGGCCCCATCCCGGGCGCGAAGTCCTGCTCGTCGATGTGGACCGCGACCGTCTTCTCCAGGCCCAGACCCTCGACCTCGACCTCGGTGTCGCCCACGGCCAGCCCGATGAAGACGTTTTCTCCCTCCTTGAGCAGCATTTTCTCTTCGCTCTCGGCCGGGGTCATCTCGATCCTGGTCGGCATCTTCTCGCCCTCGCAGTCGAGCACCCGGCACTTGATCGGGGCGGCGAGGCCCACCTTCAGCTCCAGCTTGTCGGCGGGATCGCACTCGAGCTCGTCCGGCAGGCAGACCTTGACGAAGGTTTCGCCCTGGACTCCCTCCTTGGTCTTGGCTATCACCGCCGTCGATCCGTTGCCCGCCGGCTTGACCACTCCCCCGGAGTCGACGGTGGCCACCGAGCTGTCCTCCGACTCGAAGGTGAAGGCGACCCCTTCGACCGGAGCGTCCCGGATGTCGAGCGCCTTGGCTTCGATCGTCTCGCTCTCGGTCGTCTTCTTGAACGAGATCTGCGGGGGGTCGACCTCGACCGTGGTCACGTCCTGGCCGCATCCGGCCAGCGCTGCGATCGCGAGAATCGAGCAAGCCCCCGCTGTGATGCGCTTCATCTTCTCCTCCTCGACCTGTCGAGGTCGGTTTCAACGATCTCCCCTACTATAGCCCCTCGCGGCGGTCGCTGAAAAGCCGTCAGTTTTCCGCTCGGTCGAACGGCGACAGCGCCGTCGCCAGCGCGGTCAGCGGGCCGCTGCGCGAAGCGGAGATCCCGAACGTAGAGATCGAGCAGCCCGGCGCTCCGCAGGCGGCGGCCGGCGGGCTCGACGCCGGCGGGGGAGCCGATCCCTGCGGCGGATCGCCGAGCCGCTCGACGAACCAGGCGCGGGCGTCGAGGACGAAGATCCGCTCCTCGTTGTCCGCGCTGATCAGTACGTAGACCTCCTCTCCCGGCTCGAGGGGCACCAGCCCGCGGTAGGGGTAGTCCACGATCGGAGGCGAGCCGCTCAGCGTCTCGTCCGCGATCGCGAAAAAGCCCGGTATCTCCGAGGTCTCCGGAGGCAGGACATCCTGGTCGATCCAGTCCACTTCGACCGGCGTGCCCCGCGAGAGGTGGACTCGATAGCCGGGGTCGACGTCGCCGGGGTAGATCCACTCCAGCTCGAGGCGGAAGGCGCGCTCGCCCTCGGGCGCGGTCAGCTTCCACTGGATGCCCGTCGGGTTGTCGTGACCTCCGGTGCGCTTGCTGCCGTAGCCGTAGAGGCGGCGGTGCTCCCCCTCGGGAAGCGGCACGATCCGTTTCAGGCAGTCCTCGTCCATCAGGCCCCGCTCGGCGGCCCGCTCCAGGATCAGGTTCGCGTGGGCCGAATCTACCGCCTCGAAGCCCTCCGCGGCGAGATCCTCGGCCGAGGCGGCCAGGCTCTCGGCGAACGCCGCGAAGGTGGGGCGGGAGACCAGCAGCGAGAGCGTGCGGTACACGATCTGGTCCCAGGCCTCGGCCCCGATTCCGCGGCGCACCTCCCAGCCGAAGCCCGACAGGATCCGCGCCTCCATGTGCCCCTCGCCCATCAGCGCCTCGGGACAGGTCAGGTCGTTGTCCGCGCTGCGGCTGGGAACGACGTAGCTGTTCATCACCGGGTCTCCCGAGAAAGTCTGCGCCCAGATATCGGCCAGCGCCTCCTCGACTCCGAACGGAGAGGTGTCGATCCCCAGCTCGTCGCGGAAGAACCACGGGTGCGACCAGGTGCTGCGGTTGATCGCGTGGCCGAACTCGTGGAAGGCGACGTCCGCGTCGTAGGCCATGTCTATCTCGTCCTGGCCGAAGACGATGAACGGCTCGTTCTGCTCGTTGCCCCGGTAGAACGCCGCGTTGTACCAGGCCCGCCCCACCTTGACGCGGATCCACGTCTCGTCGTGGAACAGACCCTCCCAGCCGAAGCGCTCGCGCGCCCAGCGGTTGACGGCGGAGATGTTGTGGTAGGCGTTGACCTCGGCGAAGCAGTCGTCGGTGCTGTGGGGCGACAGATCGGGGGAGAAGACGAAGTGCCCGCGCCGGTCCGGCTCGGCGAGCGGCTCGCTCTCGTCGCAGTCGTCCGGATCGAGGCAGCGCTCCACGCGGGCGTACTCCCCGTAGAGTCGATCGCTCGGCGGATCGAGATGCTCCAGCACGGCGATCGCGGTCTTCGGAGTGGTGATCGGGTTTTCGGGATAGGTGGCGGCCAGCGGCGGTCCCGAGGTGTGGACCAGGGGCTCCGCGTGCAGCGGCCGGAGAGTTCGCGCCGAGAGGTAGAGGTGGCGCGCGTCCAGCCGGCTCGGATCGCCGGCGTGGACGCGGCAGACCGGGACCAGGCTTCCGGCGATCGGCAGCCAACCGGGCTCGTCGCATTCCGGGCGGGGATGCTCGGCCCGCGGCGGCTCGCCGACCGGCGGGGGCGCCGCGGCCCGGCGCACCGCCAGGTCGCCGTCGAGCTGGATCGCGGCCCGGCGCAGAAAGACGGGCAGCCCGCGGTACCGCAGCCCGAAGCGTACGATCGTCTGAGCCAGGTGCGAGACAGTCGAGGCGGCGTGAAGCTCGATCTCGCCCTCGATGCCGAAAAAGGCCTCGTGCCTGCCGGCGAACTCCAGCGCCGCCCGCTGGGGGGTGCGCGCCGCCGCCGACGACTCCTCGCAAATGCCGGTCACCTCGCGCGGCAACCCGCCGGCCCTGTCGTAGAGCAGCCGGGCTCCGGGGTCGAAGCCGGTCTCGTTTTGTTCCCCAGCGGCCCGGGCCGAGGCGACCGCGGCGATCGCCGAGATCAGAACGAGCGACTGTGTGATCGACCGCTTCACGCAAAAAGACTAGCACGGAAACCGGGGGCGATCACCGGCGGCCGAGACCCACCAGGTAGATCTCGTAGCTCTCCGAGCGCACCGACCGGGGGCGGATCACGCGCACCTTCTCGAACAGCTCCCGGGTCCGCTCGCGCGCCGTCTCGAAGTCCTCGCCCTGGAAGATCTTGCCGGCGAAGCGGCCTCCCCGCCCGGTGAGCAGGGACGCGATCTCGAGCGCGCGATCGTAGAGACGAAAAGAGCGCGTCTGATCCACGAAGCGGTGGCCGGTGGTGCTAGGCGCCATGTCGGAGAGCACCACGTCGAAAGCATCCACCCCGGCTTCGGCCGGCAGCTCCGCGGGCTCCAGCTCGAGCACGTCGGCTTCGATCGCGGCGGCGTTGGCCGGCGGATCGATCCGCAGCGGCTGGGTGTCCACCGCGGCGACCCGCCCGCCTCTTCCGACGCGATCGCTGGCGAAGATCGTCCAGGACCCCGGGGCGGCTCCCAGGTCCAGCACGCGGTCGCCCTTGCGCAGCAGTTGCGTGCGGCGATCGATCTCCTCAAGCTTGTAAACCGAGCGTGCGGGGTAGCTCTCGCGGCTGGCGCGTCGCGAGTAGGAATCACGGAAGCGGCGGCGTCCGCCCAACGCTCTCTCAGCGGTCGCGCTCGCCGGCCGGGCTGACCTCGAGCAGGGAGTTGCGCGCGCCCGGAATCGGCCCTTTGAGGAAGACGATGTTGTCCTCGGGAAAGACGCGCACCACCTCGACGTTCTGCAGCGTGACGCGGTGGTCGCCCTGGTGGCCGGCCATCTTCTTGCCGCGCATCACGCGGCCGGGAGACTTGCACTGGCCCAGCGATCCGCCGTGGCGGAACGCCTCGTGGACGCCGTGCGTCGCCTTGGCGCCGCGAAAGCCCCAGCGCTTCATCACGCCGGCGAAGCCGAGACCCCGGCTGAGGCCGGAGATGTGAACGCGTTCGCCCACGGCGAGGGCGGCGGCTCCCATCTCGCTTCCCGGCTCGAGCTGCTCGGCGACCTCGGGCGAGATCCGGAACTCGCGCAGGTAGCGCTTGGGAGAGACTCCCACCTTGTTGAAGTGGCCGAACTCGGGGCGCTTGGCCTTGTGCTCCGGCTTGTCCTCGTAGCCTAGCTGGACCGCGGTGTAGCCGTCGCGTTCGGCGGTTCGCTTCTGGACGACGTAGCAGGGCCCGAGCTCGACGGCCGTCACGCCGGTGCGAGTGCCGTCCTGGTTGAACACCTGCGTCATTCCGATCTTTTTTCCGAGAAGCCCACAAGGCGCCATCGTCTCTTCTCCCTGTCGGGCCGCGAGGAGCCAATCACTCCGCGGCCGGTCTCGTCGAAGGAGGGGAGTCTATTTTTTTTCGGGCAGTTGTCAACGATCTCGTCAAATCAGAACGAAGTCCTTGGGGTTCTCCAGCACCGAGGCCGACAGCTCCAGGTAGTTGCGGTTGACCTCGTCGTTGAGGGTCGCCCCCTTGGACATCACCTCGCGCAGATAGTCTTCGATCTGCTTGAACTCCGTCCACTTGGTGATGAACTCGTCGTAGCGCATCTTCTTGACCAGCTTGCCGCGGTGCTGGACCGTCTCGTCGAAATCGAGCTCTCCGAAGAGCTTTTCGAACTTGGCCAGGTAGCGCCGGTAGATGTCGATGAACTCGTCGTTGCCCATCAGCGTGCTCCCTCGGCGACCACCCGGCCGCCCGCAATCACAGTTTCGACGTGGTTGATGCCGAAATGATAGAGCACGGACCGAAAATCGGGAACCGCGAAAACCGCCAGATCCGCGCTCCGGCCCGGAGCCAGCGATCCCGACTCCTCGGAGATCCCCAGCGCGCGGGCCGCCGAGACCGTGATGCCCCGCCAGGCCTCCGAGCAGCTCAGCCCCATCCGCGTCGCGCCCATCGCGGCCATCAGCGTCAGGTTCTCGGTGCGGGAGCTGCCCGGGTTGTCGTCCGTGGAGAGCGCCACCTCCACCCCGCCGTCGATCAGCCGGCGACCGTCGGGGAACTCGTCGCGCAGGGAGAAGGCGGCGCCCGGCAGCAGGTTGGCGACCACTCCGGCCGCGGCCATCGCCGCGATCCCTTCGTCGGAGATCCGCTCGAGGTGATCGGCGGAGAGCCCGGTCAGCTCGGCGATCATCTGCGGTCCGCCCAGGTCGGTGAACTGACCGGCGTGGATCTTGGGCTCCAGACCGGCGTCGCGCGCCGCCGATAGAACCTCGCGCGCCTCCTCGGCGGTGAACGCCCCGCGATCGAGGAAGACGTCGCAGGCGGTCGCCAGGCCGCGCCTCGCCACTTCGGGGATCGCCTTTTCGATCATCAGCTTCAGGTAGCCCTCGCGGTCGTCGGAGTGCTCGCGGGGAACCACGTGCGCGCCCAGGTAGGTGGGCAGCAGGCGGATCGGCTGGCGCCCGTCCAGCTCGCGGACCGCTTCGAGCATCTTGATCTCGGTGTCGTAGTCCAGCCCGTAGCCGCTCTTGATCTCCATCGCGGTCACGCCGTGCCGCAGCGCGGTCTCCAGCCTGGGGAGCGCCTCTGCGACGAGCTGCTCGCGAGAGGCGCGGCGGGTGGCTTCGACCGTGGCGTGGATTCCCCCGCCGGCTTCGAGGATCTCCAGGTAGGAGTCGCCGCGCATCCGCATTCCGAACTCCCGGTGGCGGGAGCCGGCGAAGACCGCGTGCGTGTGCGAGTCGACCAGGCCGGGGGTCACCAGCCGGCCGGAAGCATCGATCGTTCGCTCGGCGACAAAGGTCTCCCGGATCTTTTCGCTGCTCCCCACGTCTACGACGATACCGTCCCGGATCGCCGCGGCGCCGTCCGGGATCGCTCCCAGATCCCGCGCCTCCGGGTCGGACTCGGGCGCCGCGTTCAGCTCCGGGACCAGGGTGAGGAGCTGCTCGGCGCCGTGTACCATGAGATCGACATTCTCGCGCACTCGGGACCTCCGGCGGTTGGCCGGCGGAAGATCTCGCCCTCCGCCTTCGGGAAACGTCCCGAAGCTATCCAGGCGTCGAGCCGTTTTCAACCGCAAACGACCGGGGCGACTCAAAGAGCGATGGAAGAGACCCCGGGGCGAAGCGGTGAATTCGGGCGCGGCTCGCGGGGTCGATATCAACAGGGCGCCGGGCCTTGCGCCACGGCGCGCGGAGAGGCTCGCCCCGCGAGAGGAAAGGCTTGACTCGAACATGTCGAAATTCAATAGTGTGCAGGCTCTGAACAGGGGACGCGGAATTTTCCGTTTGCGGATCCCCGTACAACGCTGGAGGACGGAGATGATTCGCAGGTTGCCATCGGTGGTGCTGGCTTGCGCGTTGCTGTCGGTGACGCAGCTGGCCCAGGCTCAATATCAGGCCCGTCCGGTGATCACGTCGCTGAGCCCCACCTCGGGACCTCCCGGAACCACGGTGACGATTCACGGCAAGAACTTCGGCTCACAATATAGAGTGCTGTACAACGGCGTTCAGCTCGAGCCGAAGAAGGTGGACCGCAGTCAGATCGTGGTTCAGCTTCCCGGCGATGCCGTGCAGGGGAGATTCACGCTCAAGGGACCGGTTCACCAGGTGGTCAGCCCCCAGGTCTTCTGGGTGATGCAGGCCAAGGCAGCTCCCAACATCAAGTCGATCTCGCCGGACTCGGGTCCGCCCGGAACCGTGGTCACGATCGAGGGATCCAACTTTTCGAAAAAGGCCCACGAGAACACGGTGACGATCGGCGGGGCCGCGCTGGCGGTCCGCTCCGCGACCGAGAGCCGGATCAAGGCCGTGATCCCGGTCGTCGCCAAGACCGGCAACATCACGGTCCAGGTCTACAACGCCGGGCAGACGACCTCGCCGGATTCCTTCGCCGTGCTGGCCCAGCTCGCGATCGCTTCGATGGAGCCGGACAAGGGCCCCCCCGGCACGCACGTCACCCTGAAGGGATCCGGATTCTCGGCCCGCAAGCGGGACAACACGGTCCTGCTGGGCGGCGACAAGTGCAAGATTCTCAAAGCCTCCCCCGACGAGCTCGAGGTGCGCATACCCAAGAAGGGCGCGGAGACCGGGCGCTTCACGGTCAAGGTCAGGGGCCTGGGCAAGTACGAGCACTCCACGCCGTTCCCGGTGGTCTACCCGCCCGAGATCTCCAATTTCACGCCCAGCGCCGGCAAGACCGGCGTCCAGGTGACGATCAAGGGCGATCATTTCGGAGACAACCCCTACGACACCCAGGTGCTGCTGACCGGCCGCGAGTGCAAGGTGCTCTCCGTGCAGGACGACGAGATCAGGGTCCAGGTCCCGCAAGGCGCGGTCTCCGGAAAGTTCAAGGTGATCATTCCGCACATGGGAACGATCACCAGCGACAAGATGTTCGAGGTCTGGGCGCCGCTGGCGGTGACGCGGATGGAGCCGTTGTTCGGGCTGCCCGGCACCGACGTGCGCCTGTTCGGATCGGGCTTCAGGGCCAAGCCCTCCGACCACACGCTGTACCTGGGCGAGGACAGGATACCGATCAAGGGCATCGAGAAGGGCGCGCTGGTCTTCGAGATTCCCAAGGACGCTCCCGACGGGCCGGTCACCTTCAGGCTGGAGGTGAAGGACCGCGGGGCGACGATGGTGCCGATCACCTTCACCGTGATGCACAGCCCCGAGATCGACGGCTTCTCGCCGAAGCGCGGTCCGGTGGGCACGGCGGTCAGGATCGACGGCAACTACTTCGGCACGAAGACGAACCACGTGCGGATTCTGCTCGGAGGGCAGATCATCCCCGCCACCTCGGTCACGCCCAAGCAGATCACCCTCACGATTCCCAAGGGCGCGTCCAGCGGCCAGTTCGAGGTTCAGACCGTGCGTCGCGGCAATGCGACCTCGAAAAAGACGTTCGAGGTCTATGTGCCGGTACAGGTCAACAACTTCCTGCCCTCGCTGGGCTACCCCGGCAAGGCGGTTCACCTCTTCGGCTCGGGGTTCGCGGAGAACCCGCGGCTGAACAAGGTCACGCTGGGCGGAGAGAAGGTCAAGGTGCTGGAGGCCTCCGAGACGCGGCTCAAGGTCAAGATCCCGCGGCGCGCCAGCACGGGCAGCTTCGAGGTCGAGGTGCCCGGACGCGGCTCCTCGGAGACGATGCAGAAGTTCAAGGTGGTCGACCAGATTCGGGTCAAGAATTTCGATCCGGTCAAGGGACCGCCCGGGACCTACGTGAAGATCAAGGGCAAGGGCTTCGAGAACACCGGTCTGCGCGGCTACATCGGCGAGACGCCGATCGGAGTGCGCGTCGACTCTCCGACCCAGGTCACGATCGCGATCCCCGACGGCGCCGATACCGGCCCGTTCGTGTTCAGGGCTCCCGGCGCCGGCAGCGACGAGACCAAGAACAAGTTCAAGGTCCTGACGCCGCTCGAGATCACCGGCTTCCAGCCCGCGTACGGGCCGGCCGGGACCAAGGTCTCGATCTACGGCACGGGTTTCGATCTGCGTCCCAACCGCACCAAGGTCACCTACGGCCGCAAGCGCCTCGAGATCGAGAACGGCTCCAGCGAGACGATGCTGGTGGTCACGATTCCCGAGGGAGCGGAAGACGCGCCGTTCAAGGTCAAGGTCAAGGGGCGCGGCGATATCGAGTCGGAGAACATGTTCTCGGTGGTCAAGCCGGTCGCGCCGACGCCCGCGCCTCAGCCTCAGCCTCAGCCTCAGCCTCAGCCTCAGCCTCAGCCTCAGCCTCAGCCTCAG
>CAZHCG010000087.1:0-747 GCA_964530995.1 uncultured Myxococcales bacterium | reverse complement strand
CCGCAGCCGCAGCCGCAGCCGCAGCCTCAGCCTCAGCCGCAACCGCAGCCCCGGCCCGGAGCGGGCAGCGGCGTGGCGCCCACTCCCTACGGCGGCGGAGCAGGTCAGCCGCAGCCGCAGGAGCCGGGCGCGATGGACGACATGCTGGGCATTCCGGCCAGCGCCAAGGAGACCAAGATCGAGTCTGTCGACCCGGCCGAGTGCATAGTCGGGGACTTCGTGATGATCATGGGCAAGGGCTTCGGAGAGGAGCCCGGCGAGGTCAAGGTCTGGGTCGGACGAGTGCCGGCCACGGTCACCGACGTGGTGCCCGACATGATCATGATCGAGGCGCCTTCCGGAGTGCGGCGCGGAGCGATCAAGGTGAAGATCGGCGACGACCCGATGGTCAAGTCCTCGGTGATGCTGGAGATCAAGCCCCAGTAGCGCGCTGAAGACCGAGAACCGGTCCCCCTCCTCGGCTCTCGTCCAGCACCGCTCGCCCCTCGAGCGCCTGGAGAAGCTGGTCGTGCTGGTCCCGCCGTATCTCGAAAGGCCGGAGGCAGTGCGCCGACGTCCCCACGCTAGCACCCGCGCGGGCGCTACCGCAGACAGAGATCGACTTCGCTGACGAGGTCGAGCTCGACCGAGAGGTCCGCGACTGAGAGCGTCCGAGATGTCTTCGTGAGCTTGCCGGATGAAAGGAGTCAGTCCTGAAACGCGGTATCAGACACGCTGAAACGCGGCGTTGGTTGATAAGCAGTTGAT
>CAZHCG010000086.1:0-20852 GCA_964530995.1 uncultured Myxococcales bacterium | reverse complement strand
GGCGCGCCGGCGGGCTGGTGGAGAAGATCGGCCTGGCCGGATCGCGGATCGTACATCGCGGCCCCGGCGGCGAGCTGTCCGACCGGCGGTCGGTCCCGGATCACGAAAGCGGGCTGCGCGCCGTTCTGGATCTGCTGGCACACCCGGAGCACGGAGCGGTGGAGCGCCTCGAGAATCTGTCCGCGGTGGGACACCGCACGGTGCACGGCGGAACCCGCTTCAGCGAGGCGACGCTGGTCGACGACGACGTGATCACAGAGATGGAGCGCGTCTCGGCGCTGGCCCCGCTGCACAACCCGATCAACCTGCTCGGGATCGAGCTGTGCCGCAAGCTGCTCCCGCCCGGGATTCCGCAGGTGGGCGTCTTCGACACCGCCTTTCACATGACGATGCCGGAGCACGCCTACCGCTACGCGCTGCCGCGCGAGCTGGCCGACAGCCGGATGCTGCGCCGCTTCGGCTTCCACGGCACGAGCCACAAGTACGTCTCACAGGCGGCCTGCGACTTTCTGGAAAGGCCGCGCGGCTCGCTGCGCCTGGTGACCTGCCACCTGGGCAACGGCGCCTCGATCGCGGCGGTGGACCACGGTCGCTCGGTCGACACCTCGATGGGGATGACGCCGCTGGAAGGGCTGGTGATGGGCACGCGTTCGGGCGACGTGGATCCCGGCCTGATCCTGCACCTGCTCGAGGCGGGCACCGATCGCGCCGAGATCGACCGCCTCTTGCAGAAGCAAAGCGGGCTGTTGGGGCTCTCGGGTCTGTCCAGCGACATGCGCGAGCTGGAGCAGGCCGCCGAGAGCGGCCACGCGGGGGCGCTGATCGCGATCCAGGCCTTCTGCTACCGAGCCAGGAAGTACGTCGGCGCCTACGCGGCGGCGATGGGCGGGATCGACGCGCTGGTGTTCACCGGCGGAATCGGAGAGAACTCGGCGAACGTCCGCTCGCGGATCTGCCAGGGGCTCGCCTTTCTCGGAGTGCGGCTCGACGCGGAGAGCAACGCGGCCGGAGCCGGCGACGCCGCGGCCGCGCGGATCTCGACCGGCGACGCCTCGACCGCGGTGCTGGTGGTGCCCACCGACGAGGAGGGGATGATCGCCGCGGAGACGGCCGGGGCCCTGGAGCGCACCGGAGCGACGTCGACGCTCGAGGCGCGGCGCCGCACCGCGATTCCGATCGGAGTCTCGGCGCACCACGTCCATCTCTGCGACGAGCACGTGCGGCGGTTGTTCGGGGCGGGGCGCCGCCTGCGGGTGCGCAACGAGCTGAGCCAGGCCGGCCAGTTCGCCGCCGAGGAGAGCGTGGACGTGGTGGGGCCCGAGGGGGTGGTGGAGAAGGTGCGCGTGCTGGGTCCGCTCAGGCCGCAGACCCAGGTCGAGATCTCGCGTACCGAGGAGTTCCGGCTGGGGATCGACGCTCCGATCCGCGCCTCGGGCGATCTGGACGGAACGCCGGGACTGACGCTGCGCGGAAGCGCCGGCGAGGTACGCCTCGAGCGGGGAGTGATCTGCGCGCTGCGCCACCTTCACATGAGCCCGGAGCACGCCCTGGAGCTGGGGCTCAGGGATCGCGACGTGGTGCGCGTCGAGGTCGAGGGCGAGCGCTCGCTGATCTTCGGCGACGTGCTGGTGCGCGTCCACCCCGGTTGGGAGCTGGAGCTGCACCTGGACACCGACGAGGCCAACGCCGCCGAGATCGACTCGGGCATGAGCTGCACGATAGATTCCATCCAGCACCGCCCCGACTGAGCGGAGCAGGGGCGGACGCTTTTCGTTTCTGATTTTCGGAGAGCGGCGGAGCCCCTGCCTACAGCGCCTCGATCAGAGCGGACAGCGCGTCGCCCGACGATCGCGACCCTGGCGCGCTGCAGCCGCAGGATCCCGAGTCTTCTCCCTGGCTCGCGTTCTGGCCGTCGCCGCCGCTCTCCGTGTCTCCCGGATTATCGGCGTCGGCGTCGGTGTCGGAATCGGAATCGGAATCGGCGTCGGTGTCGGTGTCGGAATCTGTGTCGCTGTCCGCGTCGGCGGCGGCGCACTCCTCTTCCTCTTTGGTGATCACGAACGAGTCGAAGACCTGATTGTCCTGTGGGTAGGCGCCCCACGCCCGGTACTCGAGCATCTCGTCCTCGATGCGGATCAGCAGGTAGTGATGACCGCTGTCGCAAACGGCGCGACCGGGAGGAGGCGCGAGCGAGCAGAACATCGAGGGGATGGTGAAGGCGCCGGCGCCTCCCGAGACCAGGTGCACCGTGCCGCCGGCGAAGTTGCCCTCGCCCACGCTGCACGGCTCGGACGACCCGGGGTCGCCCTGGGTGGCGCAGGCTGTCGGGTGATAGCGCTCGTACCAGTGCACGTGACTCGCGATCACCAGATCCACGTGGTGCGCGTCGATCACCGGGATCAACGCGGCGTTCTGGCTCTCCTCGTTGGGCTCGTGTCCGCCGATCAGAGCGTCCTGGTTGTAGGAGGGCTTGTGGTAGAAGACGATCTTCCACTTCTTGGGGTTGTCGCTCAGCACCTGGTCCAGCCAGTCGGCCTGCCGCTGGAAGGGGATCTCGCCGCTCTTGAACGTCTCGGTGGACAACGAGACGAAGATCGCGTTCGCGTAGGTGAAGTAGTAGTAGTCCTCGGTACCGCTGCCGAACTCGCCGCTGGATCGCGGCAGGGAGAACAGCTGGTTGTAGTAGGCATCGTCGCCCTCGCCGGGCCCGTTGTCGTGGTTGCCGATCGTGAACATCAACGGGATCTCGGCGGCCACGTCGCAGGTCCAGCCGAGGAAGTCCAGCCAGCCGTCCACATCGTCGCCGTCGATCAGCAGATCGCCGCCGTTGAGCATGAACGCCGGGCCGGCGGCGGCCGCCTGGTCGAGGATCGCTTCCCAGTTGTCCCCTCCGCCGAAGGTTTCGTCGGGTCGGTTGTCGCCCAGGAAGGCGAAGCTGAAGCTGCCGCAGGCCAGGTCGGCCGGCGGGGCGGTGACGAAGCTGTGCTCTTCGGACCAGCCGTCCTCCTCGCAGCCGGCCACGTAGTAGTAGACCGTCTCCGGCTCGAGGCCGGTCAGCGTCACCTCGTGGATGTGTCCGAACTCGGCTGCCGAAGAGGCGAAAGAGTCGCCGACAGCCGTGGAGGTGTAGTCGCCCGGAGAGGTGCCGTAGCGCACCTCGCTGTCCGTCTGGCCGGCGGTGTGCCAGGTGACTGTCATCGAGCTCGCCGCCTCGCCCGCGTATGAGAGCCGCAGGTAGCCCGGAGCCCCCACCGCGGCCGGAGCGATCAGCGTCGCGGACGCGGCGAGCGTCGCGATGGCCGAAAGGATCGAAAGGCGGGACACATCTGCCTCCTGATTTCGAGTCGACACCACAATGAATTGTATCCTCGAATGACCGTAAAGCCTACAGCGCGGATGGTCCACAATGGGTTCGAGAGGCCCGCGGCGAGCCGACTGCGGCTCAAGGCATGTCCGCGGCTCCGGCGTCGGCTGGGGCTTTTTCGGCTTCGGTCAGCTCCAGCAGCTCTTCGGCGATTCGGTCGGGGTAGACGAAGGTGGCGTCTATTCCGGATCTACGCGCCAGGCGTCCTTCCTCGGCGGGGTCGTCGCTGCGCTTTCCGAAGCTGAGCACGGCCGGCTCTCCGTCCGGCAGGTCGTCGCGCGTCCAGAGGCGCAGCTCCAACCGGATCTCTCCGAGCTCCTCGGCGCTTCCCTCGCCGATCGCCGCGGCCCGGATCGCCTTGGCCGAGCCGACGTCGGTCACCGCCCGCTCCAGCGCGGCGGCGTCGAGCGACGGGCCGCCTCGGCCCGCTTTCCACG
The DNA here is from genome assembly GCA_964530995.1 of uncultured Myxococcales bacterium. Taxonomy (GTDB): domain Bacteria; phylum Myxococcota_A; class Polyangia; order JAAYKL01; family JAAYKL01; genus CAZHCG01. The sequence continues at coordinate 17,051 of CAZHCG010000086.1, read as the reverse complement.
AGTCTCCAAAGCGCGTCGCGGTCAGGATCTCGTCGCCGCGAACCAGCTCGATTTTCTTCACCTCGGCGGCCTCCACCTGCGGCAGGTCGCGGGCCAGCGGCGGTGAGAGCAGCGCCTCGACGGTCTCGGCGGCCAGCACGAGCACGGCGCCGTCTCCGCCGGCGAGGCGGGCGTAGCGCGCTCCTCCCTCGCCCGCCGGGGCGCCGATCTCCAGCGTCTTCGAGCTCTTTTCGGTGCGGTCCAGCTGCTCCTCGTCCCGCTTTTCCTCGACGAAGGTCGCGGTCGCCGTCAGGTACGGATCGTCCAGGCCGTGCTCCGGCCCGGCCGAGGCGGCGACGAAGCGCTCGGCCTCGAGGCGCGCCAGCTTGCGCGCCGCCGAGCGCACCGCCGCGGAGTCCGCGTCGAGCTCGATCGGGGCGACGACGCGCCACTGGCCGTCCTTCTTCTCCGCGCTCCACTCCAGCGATCCGCCGACCTCGATCCGGATCGCGTCGGAGGCCGAGCCCAGCTCCAGCTCGCGCTCCCGGTAGCGCAGCGGGTCGGGGCGCAGCCGCTCGATCAGCCCGCCGGCGACGACCAGCACGGCCTGCTCCTCGCCGCGCCGCGCGCGCTGGGCCTCGCCCTTTTCGCCGCGGTACACCTCCAGCTCCAGCGGCTTCTCTCCGGCGGCCAGCTCCAGGGTCGCGCGCGCCTCGGGCTCGCCCAGCTCGGCCAGCCGCTCCTCGCCGACCAGCACCGCGTCGGCGCGCGTCTCGCCCAGCGCGTCGAGCAGCGACTCCACCGCCTCGGCGTCGAGGCCGGTCTGTTCGGAGTCGCCCTCCCGCCGCCAGCCCTCGCCCTCCTCGTCGCGGACGATCGCCAACGAGCGATCGTCCGCGGCCAGCTCCACTCGCCGCACGTCCTCCTGGCGGAAGACCGCGATCCGCTTTTCGGCCAGCCGGCCCGCGGGCCTGTCGATCAGGTCGACCGCGTCGCTTTCGGCGCAGGCCACGGTCCGCGTGCCCTCGACGTGGACGTGCATGCTCCCTTTCGGATCCTCGCAAGCGGATCCGAAGCGGACCGCGACGCCCTCCTCCTCGGAGAGCTCGAGCGAGACCCTGCGAGCGGAATCGCCCAGCCCCCACTTTTTCAGCTCGCCTTCCTCCGCGCCGTCGGCGACGAAGCTCTCGGCGCGCAACGAGTCCAGCGCGCGCAGCAGCCGGCCGGCCTGGTCCGCGTCGGCCAGCACCGGCGTCCCGTCCAGCCTCACGCGCCAGGAAGAGTCGCGATCCTCGCGCCGCAATGAGGTCTTCCCGTCGGCGCGCTCGACCTCGATCGCGAGCGCGTCGGAGAGATTCGGCTCGACCAGATCCTTGTCGCGCAGCTCGTCGAAGGTCTTGTCCATCGAGTCGAGGAACTCGGCCTCCACCGCGTAGATCTCGTCGTCGCGACCCTCCAGCGCCAGGTAGACGTCCCCGCCCTCGGCCTCGCCCCCGATGCGAAACGAGGTGGTCTCGCCGCGCGCGGTGAACTCGGCCTCGAGCCGCGGCTCTTTCAGCCCGAAGCGCGCGCTTCGGGCCGCGCCCGGCTCGCGCACGGTGCGGTCCACGAGCAGAAAGTCGATCGCCGACAGCAGCGAGCGCACCGCGGTAGTGTCGGCGTCGAGCCGCCTCTCACCGGCGCTCAGCGTCCAGCGCTCCTCGCCCTCCTCGGCGCGCGAGAGGCGCTCCAGCTCGAAAGTTCGGCCGGACGATCCCTTGAGCTCGATCCGATCGACCTGCTCGCGGCGGAGCTCGACGAAGACCCGGTCGCTGCGGCTCTCGAGTTCGTCGGTGGTCATCGTCTCGCGCTCGAACAGCAGGATGTAGGCGGCCATCGCGGCGGCCACGGCCAGAATCGCGATCGCTGTGCGGTTCTTCATGGCGTCAGCTCCTGCGCCTGATCCAGACCACCACGCCGGCGGCAATCCCGAGCAGCGCCTCGCCGACCAGCAACGCGACGATCGTCAGAAAGTCGTCCCAGCTCAGGGTCAGCTTGATGTGCTCGGTGTCCTTGGGCGCGATCGAGATCAGGTCCTCGCGGCTGGTCAGCCAGCCGACCAGTCCCGACCAGAAGTCCCGGTTGTAGAAGCCCGCGTGGGCGATCAGCTCCTCGCCGATCACGTCGCTGTCCCCCACGACCACCAGCCGTCCTCCCTCCTCGTCCGCGCTCTTAGCCGGCAGGGCGGCGGCCATCGCCAGCACGGCGGGCCCGGGCACGTCGTACTGGTCCTTTGCGGGCGGCGCGCCGCGCGGGTCGACGAACGACAGGTCGGTCTCGCCCCAGGACGACTCGGAGCTTTTGGCCAGCGGCTCGGCGACCGTCTTCGATTCCCGGTCGGCCTCCAGCGAGCGCGCGCTGGCGAACACGACCGGGTAGGCCCCGAGTTGCCGGCTGGCCTCGGCTCCGGCCGAGACCGGCACCGAGAGCTGCTCGACGGCTGCGTGGCTGGTGAACTCGCTGGCGGTGAACAGGTCGTTGGACATCGAGACCAGCCGCGAGGCCTCCACCTCGACCACCAGGTCGTTGTGCAGCACGATCCCGCGGTCGGCGCAGAGGCGCTCCAACCCGGTGGGTGCGAAGCGATCGCCCTCGAAGAGCGGATCGAGCAGCAGCAGCAGGCGGCCGCCCTCGTCCACGTATTCGCCGAGCAGCTCGGCCTCCTTTGCGGTGAAGGCGCGCTGCGGGCCGGCGACCACGACCAGGTCGCAGCGCGCCGGAACGCGCTCCGACCCGGCGCTGACCAGCCCCTCCACCCGGTAGCTGTCCTGCTCCAGCTCGTCCTTGACCCGCGCCAGCGAGCGCCTGCCGAAGCCTTCGAGCTGGCGCTCGCCGTGCCCCTGGACGAAGCAGACGCCGGCCTGCTCCTCGGCGGTGACGCGCAGCAGCGCCGAGGTGATCTCCTGCTCGGCGCGGTAGCTGGAGACCGACGCCTCGTCGCCGCTCGCACCGCCCGTCGGATCAGCGGGCTGGGCCTCGAACTTCTCCGCCCCGACGAACTTGACGTTCTCGCCGCCGACGACGAACACGCCCGCCTGCCAGCCGACGTTGATGCCGTCGGTCAGCACCTTGCCGCTGTAGCGCTGGGTCAGCATCTGCACCTTCTCGGGGGCCAGGTCCGGATCGACCACCTCCAGCGAGAGGCGGGGCGAGAGCGCCGCGTAGTTGTCGAGCAGCTCCTTGACGTCGGCGAACCTGAGGTCGGTCTGGCTCCACATCATGTAGAGCGAGACGTTCTTCTCCAGCCCGCCGACCACCTCCTCGGACTTGTCCGAGAGGGTGTAGATCCCGCCGCCGGTCCAGTCGCCGCGCACGTAGTGCCGCGAGACCAGGTAGTTGGCCATCACCAGGATCGCCGCGGCTCCGATCACGGAGACCGCGGTGTTGCCGCCCATTCCGATCTGCTTGCCGCGCTTCATCCCCGCCACCTCCTGGCTTGCAGCACCTGGACCGTGCCAAACAGGGCGAAAGCGGTCACGCTGGCGTAGTAGACCAGCGGTCTGATATCGACAATCCCGCGGCCGAAGTCCTCCATGTGCGCCCAGAGGTTGATGTGCGAGAGCAGCGAGTCGGTTCCGGCCGAGGGGCTGACGTAGACGAAGATCGGCAAGAGGAACAGGGCGAAGTTGAGCGCCAGCGAGAGCAGCGCGGCGACGATCTGGCTGCGCGTCACCGCCGAGAAGAACAGCCCGTTGGCCAGGAACATCGCCCCGATCCCGAGCGTGCCCAGGTAGCCGGACAGGATCGGTCCCGGGTCCGGGTCGGAGTAGCCGGCCAGGATCGCCGGGTAGATCGCGGTCGGCAGCCACAGCACGACGTAGAACGCCAGCGCGGCCAGGTACTTGGAGAGCACGACCTGCGTCTCGTCGATCGGCGCTGTCAGCAGTGGCTCCAGCGTGCCGGCGTGCCTTTCTTCGGCCAACGAGCGCATCGTTATCATCGAGGCCGCGGCCAGGATGAAGATGTAGTAGAAGACCGTCTCGCCGAACAGCATCTGCATCGCGGCTCCGTGCGGTGCGCGCGGGTCGGAGAGGAAATCGATGATCAGCACGAATGTGATCCCGTTGACCAGCATCGAGACCGCCAGCAGCACGTAGGCGATCGGCGAGAAGAAGAACGCGACTAGCTCGCGTCTGAGCTGGGCGAAAACAGCGCTCATGGCCGCGCCTCCTTCTCGTCTGCGGCCGGCGGCTCGTCCGCGGCCGGCGGCTCGTCCTCGCGGGTCGTGATCTGGACGAAGATCTCCTCCAGGGAGGCGGCCCGCGACGACAGCCCCAGCAGCTTGAAGCCGGACTCGACCGCGGCGTCGAAGATCCGCTCGCGCACCGCCGCGTCGCTCGCGGCCTCCAGCGAGAAGCCGGCGGTCCCCTCGCCGGTCCGCTCGGGTCCGGACAACGAGCGCACGCCCTCGATCGCCGCCAGCGCCTCGGCGGCGCGCCCCCGCTCGTCGCGGACCTCTACGTCGATCGTGGCGCCGCCGCCTCTCAGACCGGCGCGCAGCTCGTCCGGGCGGCCGCGGCCCACGATCCGGCCGCGGTCGATGATCAGCACCCGCGAGCAGACCGCCTCCACCTCGGGCAGGATGTGGCTCGAGAGGATCACGGTCCGCTCGCGGCCCAGCTCCCGCACCAGCTCGCGCACGTCGCGGATCTGGTTGGGATCGAGCCCGATCGTCGGCTCGTCCAGAACCAGGATCTTGGGGTCGCCGACCAGCGTGTCGGCCAGCCCCAGCCGCTGGCGGTAGCCCTTGGAGAGCTGTCCCACGATCCGCCGCTGCACGTCTCCGATCCGGCAGCGCTCGATCACCTCGTCGACGGCTTGCTCGCGGCGCTGGCGGGGGACGCGCTTGATCGCGGCGCGGTACCGCAGGTACTCGACGACACGCATCTCGGGGTAGAGCGGGACGCTCTCGGGCAGGTAGCCGATCTCCCGCTTGACCAGCTCCGGGCGCTCCTCCACGTCGTGGCCGTCGACCGCGACCCGGCCGGAGCTCGGCGCCAAATAGCCGGTCAGCATGCGCAAGGTGGTGGTCTTGCCCGCGCCGTTCGGTCCCAGAAAGCCGACGATCTCCTTGGGCTCCACCTCGAAGGAGATGTCGTCGACCGCGGTGGTCGCCGCGTAGCGCTTGGTGAGGTGTTCGACGTCGATCACGTTCCGCCCTCCTCGCATCCGAGCAGCGCCCGGTCGGCCCCTTCTAGTCAATAGCGGGGCAAAAGTGAACCCGCCTGAGCGCCCCGCCCGGCAATCGCCAAAAAAAACGATCCAGCCGCCCGATTATTCCGCCGCTCCGCCAGGACCGGCGACGGTTGAACGAAACCGCTTGCTCGTCTCCGTTTTCGCGTCGGCCCAGGCGACAATGCGTCTGGCGACAATGCGTCTCGACAGCGATCGCGTCGAACGATACCTTCGAGAGTCTCGCGAGGAGAGCGGCTCGGAAGAGAGCGGAGGAGAAACGAAATCATGAGACACACGATCGACAGGCGCAACTTCATCCGGATCGGAGCGGCCGGCGCCGCCGCCGCGCCGGTGCTGCTGGCGTCGTGCGCCCATCCGCCGGCCGCGGTCGGGCGGCCGCAGGCGTCGAAGAAGAGCGCGGCGCGCGCCGAGCACTTTGCGAGCAACTTCGGCGTCGACGAGGAGCTGCTGCGCAAGGTGATCCGCCGCGGGATGTCCAAGGGCGGCGACTTCGCCGAGGTCTTCGCGCAGCACCGGGCGGGCGATTACATCGGGTTCGAGGACGAACAGGTCAACCGCGCCTACGCGCAGGTCGACCTGGGCGCCGGGATCCGCGTGCTGAAGGGCGACCAGACGGGCTACGCCTACACCGAGGAGCTGACCGAAAAGAGCCTGCTGGCGGCGGCCGAGACGGCGGCGACGATCGCGGTCGGCGAGCCCGGGTCGGCGCCGAGCTCTTTCTCCAGCGTGGAGATGCCCCGCCTCTACGAGAGGCGACGGCTGTGGAGCGCGTCCGCGCCCGACTCCAAGATCGGCGTGGTGCAGCGCGTGGGCGAGAAGGTGCGCGGCGGCGATCCGAGCATCGTCAAGGCCGCGGTGCACTTCATGGACGAGGACGAGGTGATCCTGGTCGCCAACTCCGAGGGGCTGATCGCCGAGGACACGCGTCCGCTGACCTTCCTCTACGCCACCTGCGTCGCCGAGAAGGACGGGCGCGTGGAGAGCAACTCCTACTCGCGCAGCCGCCGAGAGGGCCCGTCGATGTACAGCGACACCCTGATCGACGAGATCGCCCGCGAGGTGGTCGATCGCACCATGCTGCTGTTCGATGCCCGCGTGCCCGAGGCGGGGGAGATGCCGGTCGTGCTGGCGCCCGCCACCTCGGGAATCCTGCTGCACGAGGCGATGGGCCACGGCTTCGAGGCGGACTTCAACCGCAAGGGGACCTCGATCTTCTCCACGATGATGGGCGAGCCGGTGGCCGAGAGCTTCGTCAGCATCGTCGACACCGCGCTGGAAAAGAAGGCGCGCGGCGCGATCAACATCGACGACGAGGGCACTCCCGGCCAGAGCACGGTGCTGGTCGAAAACGGGAAGCTGGTCTCCTACCTGCACGATCGGATCAGCGCGTCCCACTACGGCGTGGAGCGCACCGGCAACGGGCGGCGCGAGGACTTCCGCTGCGTGCCGCTGCCCAGGATGCGGGTCACCACGATGGAGAACGGGCCCCACGATCCCGAGGAGATCATCCGCTCGGTGAAGCACGGGCTGTACGCGGTGGACTTCGCCAACGGAGAGGTCAACATCGGCGCGGGCGACTACAGCTTCTATGTCAAGACCGGCTACCTGATCGAGGACGGGAAGGTCACCTCGCCGGTCAAGGACGTCAACTTGACGGGCAACGGGCCGGACAGCCTCTCCAAGGTGACGATGGTGGGCGACGACAAGCAACTCGACGGCGGAACCTGGACCTGCGGCAAGGACGGCCAGTCCGTGCCGGTCGGGCTGGGGTTGCCCACGGTCAAGGTTTCGGCGATCACGGTCGGCGGGGTGAACTCATGAGCGGAACACAAGAGCTGAAGAAGATGGCGCGCACCGCGCTGGACGGTGCGCTGCAGCGCGGAGTCAAGGGAGTCAGGGCGGTGGCCTACCGCTCGCGGAACGTCTCGGTCACCTATCGCAAGGGGCGCCCGGACAGGGTCGAGGAGTCGTCGCGGCGCAGCCTGACGCTGCACCTCTACATCGACGGAAAGTACACCGCCTGCGAGACCAACGACCTGCGGCGCGAGGCGCTCGACTCCTTTCTCGACGACTCGGTGGCGATGGCCCGCGCGATGACGCCGGATCCCTTCCGCGAGATGCCGGATCCGAAGCTGTACGAGGGCCGGCGCGACGTCGATCTGGAGCTGTACGACCCGGCGATCTCCGAGGTCGGCTCCGAGGAGCGCCGTCGGCTGGCCGGCGAGATCGAGAGCGCCGCGCTGGACGAAGCGGGCGAGCGGGCGATATCGGCCGAGACGAGCTACGAGGACGAGCAGTCCGAGCTGTACCAGATCCACTCCAACGGTTTCGAGGGCTCCAGGCGCGGCACCCAGTTCTGGATGTTCGGCGAGCTGTCGCTGCGCGACGAGAGCGACCGGCGGCCGAGCGGCTGGGACATCTCCGGCTCGAGGCGCAAAGAGGGTCTGCCCGACCCGGCCGAGGTGGGACGCGGCGCGGCCGAACGGGCCCGCCTGCGGCTCGGCGCCGAGCAGCTCGGCACGCGGCGCACGACGATGATCGTGGAGAATCGCACGGTCGGCAGGCTGCTGGGCAAGCTGCTGGCGGTCACCAGCGGGCGGGCGGTGCAGCAGCGGCGCTCCTTCCTCGCCGACAAGATGGGCGAGAAGGTCGGCTCCGAGCTGTTGACCCTGGTCGACGATCCGTTCGTGCCGGGCGGCTTCGGATCGCGGCTGTTCGACTCCGAGGGGATCGCGGCCGAGAAGATGCCGGTCTTCCGAAACGGGGTGTTCCGCAACTTCTACATCGACACCTACTACGGCAAAAAGCTGGAGGCGGAGCCGACCACCGGCTCCCGCTCCAACGTGGTGATTCCGCCCGGCGAGGCCGACCTGGAGCGGCTGGTCGCCGACGCCGGCGACGGGATCCTGGTGCGCGGCTTCATCGGCGGCAACTCCAACCCCACCACCGGCGACTTCTCGCTGGGAGTCTACGGTACGCTGTTCCAGGACGGAAAGCTGGGCGAGGCGGTGGCCGAGATGAACATCGCCGGCAATCACCTGGAGCTGTGGAAGCGGCTGGCCGCGGTCGGCAGCGATACCTGGAAGCACGGTAGGCTGCGCGTGCCGAGCCTGGTCTTCGAGGACGTGCAGTTCTCCGGAAGCTGAGGCGGGCTCGATCAGCTTCTCGGCGCGGTGGCGGCGATCGCGGCGAACGCTCCCTCGCCGTGGCCGGGGCGGACCGGCTCGTCTTCTGTGATCTCGTCGAGCGAGGCGAACAGGGTCTGGCGAAAGGCGAGCTCGACGAAGCCGGCCCGGCGCAGGGCGGCGGCGACCCGGGAGGCGGTGTAGAAGGTGGCCTCTTTGTAAAAGGCGCTGCTCGAGCGGCCCCGCTCGTAGGCCCGACCCAGCTCGGTGTCGAGATCGACCAGGCCCACCACCAGCCGCCCCCCGGGCCTCAGCACGCGCAGCGCCTCGGCAAAGGCGCGGTCCACGTCGTCGAGGAAGCAGAGGGTCGTGACCATCAACAGCGCGTCGCACGTCCCGCCGGCCAGCGGCAGCTCCTCGCCGCGCCCGCCGACCGCGCTGATTTTGCGCCGCAGGGCCAGCCTGGCCATCCGAGCGCAGGGCTCCACGCCCAGACCCACGCCCAGCTCGGCGGCGAAGCGGCCCGTGCCGACCCCGATCTCCAGCGCCCTGCCCCCGGCCGGCAACAGCTCGCGCACAGCCCGCAGCTCGGCGCGGTAGACCGGCCGGTGGCGCTCGAACCAATCCTCGTAGCGATCGGCGTGCGCTTCGAAAGCCGCAGTGCGTGGCATCCTCTCCTCCCCGGGCCGGATCGCCCCTCACCACGAAATACCACGAAGGCACCGTCGCACAAGAGTGGATCCGCGGAGCCCATCTGGACAGTGACGGTCGCTTCGCGTATTTGTGGTCCCGGCCTTGGAAAGCACCGTGGACAGCTTGTTGGACCAGATCGGCTCGCATCCCGGCGAAGGCGGATAGCCCGCGATGGTCGACCACCCTTGCGACGGCGGCGGGGGCTCGCGGCGGCCCGGGCGCGTGCTGGCGGTGGTCGCGGTGGGCACCTTCCTCTCCGCGATGGCCGGCTCGATGGTCAACCTGGCGCTGCCGACGATCGGGCGCGAGATGTCGGTCACGGTCGAGAGCTCGCGCTGGGTGGTGCAGTCCTACCTGATGGTGATCGGAGTCCTGCTGCTGCCCTGCGGGCGGCTCAGCGACATCGTGGGTCACGGCCGGCTGTACATGGTCGGCTTCGCCGTCTTCGGCCTCTCGTCCATCTGGTGCGCGACGGCCGGCGGGCTGGGCTGGCTGGTGGCGGCGCGCGGTCTGCAGGGAGCCGGCGCCGCGATGGTGATGGCGACCGGTCCGGCGCTGCTGACCACGGCCTTCCCCGACTCCCAGCGCGGCAAGGCGCTGGGCACGCTGTCCACCGCGACCTACACCGGGTTGATGCTCGGTCCGCCGGCGGCCGGCTGGGTGGTCGGCAACCTGGGTTGGCGCTGGGTGTTCTGGGGCGTGCTTCCGGTCAGCGCGCTGGTGCTGGTGCTGGGCTGGCTGCACCTGCCCAGGAAGGACGGCGCCGAGCGGGCGCGCTTCGACTGGGCCGGCACAGCGGCGCTGGTCGCTGGCCTGCCGCTGCTGCTGCTGGGTCTCGACCGCCTGCGCCCCGGCGGGGATCCGGGCGCGGCCAGCTGGGCCGCCGGTGCGCTCGGACTGGTCGGCGTCACAGGCTTTGTCGCGCTGCAACGCCGCTCCGCATCCCCGCTGGTCGACCTCGAGATGTTCCGCTCCCGCGTCTTCGCCGGCGCCGCGCTCAGCGCGCTGGCCAACTACGTGGCGCTGTTCGGGATGATTCTGCTGACCCCTTTCTACCTGGAGGAAGGCCTGGGTCTGAGCAGCGGGGCCAGCGGGATGGTGCTCGCCGCGCAGCCGGCGGTGATGGCGCTGGTCGCCTCTCCCTCGGGCTGGCTCTCCGATCGGATCGGCAGCCGGGGCCCGGCCACGCTCGGAATGCTGATTTTGGCCGCCGGGCTGGGCGGGCTCTCCTTTCTCGGAGCGGGCGACGACCGCCTCACGGTTGCGCTCTGGCTCGGCGTCTGCGGGCTGGGGACCGGGATCTTCATCTCGCCCAACTCCAGCGCGCTGATGGGCGCCGCGCCGCGCCGGCGCCAGGGCACGGCCGGCAGCCTGCTGGCCGAGGCGCGCGTCTTGGGGATGCTGATCGGCGTGGCGCTGGCCGCGATCGTGTTCGCCACCGCCGGCGGCGTCACCGGGCGCAGCTGGAAACCGGTCGACTTCGACGCCTTTGCCGCGGTGATGAGGATCTCGGCGGTCGTGGCGGCTCTGGGAGCGGCCACGGCCGCCCTGCGGGGAAAACGTCCGAGCTGACTCGCACTTCCGAGAGTTTCCGCTGGGTACGTACAGGCCGCCGATCGTGAAGCCGTACAAGTGGAAGGACCGCTACCGCAGCGGGTACGTGTAACCGGGCCGGGCTGATTCAGGGAGAGCGCGCGGGGGGGGGAAGCGACGCCGCACAAGGCGGCGCCGGGCGCCGGGGTGCGAGAGGCAGATCGCGCCGGAGGTGTCCAGCACGAGCGTGGCGTTGACAGGCCGGCGGCGGTCCTCGGTCAGCCGGCGGCCCTGCACGCCGATCTGCAAGGCGTAGAGGCCTGCGTCCATGTCGTACGGCCTGAGCTGCTGGGTGACGCGCAGCGGGCTGGTCAACGGCTCGGGCTCGTAGGAGATGTCGTAGTAGTTGAGGAACTCCCAGACGCGCAGCTGGTCCAGCGGAATGCTCGTCCAGCCGTCCTCGATCATGCCGCGCACCAGCACCGGAGAGGACTGGGAGTTGGAGTCGTCCGCGGACAGGTAGTAGGTCTCGGGCTCGCCGCCCTCCTCCTCGGGCGGCGGCAGCGGCGGATCCCCGGGACCCTTCTCCCCGGCGTCCACTACTCCCGCCTGGAAACGGGTCGCAAAGGCGACGTTGAATCGAGTCGCGGAATCTCTTGACTTTGTCGTGGCGGTTTTCATACGATAGCGAGTCGCTACGCTAGGCGTACGCCGAAGGAGGATTTCATGACCGAGCAGCAGCCGACAGGCGGCGGTGAGCTGACTCAATACGAGTCGATGTCCGCAATCACGCCCAAGAAGCAGCCGCTGGCGATCATCAGCGGCACGATTCTCTTGCCGCTGATTCTGTGGGTGATCAACCTCCTGGCACCCACCGAGGCGGTCGAGGACCTGAAGAAGGGGCAAGAGAAAGGGGGCTCTGACGAGGCCGCCGAAACGGCAACCCAAAAAGACCTGGCCGAAGAGATCTGAAGGCGACGGGCGGCGCTGTCGGAGCTTTGCGCCCCGCCATCGAATCGCTGCCGCAAGACACAGAGTGATGCAATGTTCCTCGTGAGATTCTGGGGTGTTCGCGGATCCATTCCCACGCCCGGTCCGGAGACCGTGGAGATCGGTGGCAACACCAGCTGCGTCGAGGTGCAGTCCGGCGAGCAGATGATCATCCTCGACGGCGGCACCGGGCTGCGGCTGCTGGGACGACGCATGCTGCGAGACGGGCCGCGCTGCGCCGCGATGTTCTTCAGCCACGTGCACTGGGATCACATCCAGGGGTTCCCCTTCTTCGCTCCGGCGTTCGTGCCCGGTTTCCGCTTCGAGATCTACGGCGGCAAGAACCTCTCGAGCACGCTGGCCGAGACGCTCGCCGGACAGATGAACTTCCCCAACTTCCCGGTAACCCTGGACCAGATGGCGGCCGAGATCTCGTTTTACCAGTTCGATGACGGCCACCGCGTCGATCTCGCGGACGGCACGACCATCCGCGGGCTGCAGCTCAACCACCCCGACGGCGTCTACGGCTTCCGCATCGAGCACGACGGCCGGGCGATCGCCTACTGCACCGACACCGAGCACACCGGCGAGCCGGATCGACACGTGCTCGAGCTGGCCCGCGGCGCCGAGCTGCTGATCTACGACGCGCAGTACACTCCCGAGGAGTACGCCGGAGAAGGGGGGAAGCCCTCCAAGGTTGGCTGGGGGCATTCCACGTACATCGAGGGAGCGCGGCTGGCCGAGATGGCGGGCGCCGAGCGGCTCGTCCTCTACCACCACGATCCCGGGCACGACGACTCTGCGATCAAAGAGATAGAGCGCCGCTGCCGCGAGCTTTTCCCCGAGAGCCGAGCCGCCCGGGAGGGCCTCGCGGTGGAAGTCTGAGCGCATGTCTTACCTGGTTCTCGCCCGCAAGTGGAGACCGCAGACTTTCGAGGACGTGGTGGGCCAGACCCACGTGACGCGCACCCTGGCCAACGCGATCGAGATGGACCGGGTGGCTCACGCCTTTCTCTTCGCCGGAGTGCGGGGCGTGGGCAAGACCTCGCTGGCGCGGATCCTGGCCAAGGCGCTCAACTGCGAGCGCGGCCCGGCTCCGCGTCCGTGCGGCGAGTGCGGCTCGTGTCGCACGATCGCGGACGGCGGCGCGGTGGACGTGATCGAGATCGACGGCGCGTCCAACAACTCGGTGGACGACATCCGCGAGCTGCGCGAGACCGTCCCCTACCGTCCCGCGCTGGGGCGCTACAAGATCTACGTGATCGACGAGGTCCACATGCTCTCGACCAGCGCCTTCAACGCGCTGCTCAAGACGCTCGAGGAGCCACCGCCCCACGTCAAGTTCATCTTCGCCACCACCGAGCCGCACAAGATCCCGGCCACGATCCTCTCGCGCTGCCAGCGCTACGATTTCAGAAGAATCTCGACCCCGGCCGTGGTGGATCGCGTGCGCGCCATCTTGGACAGCGAGGGGATCGAGGCCGACGAGGAAGCGCTGGCGATCATCGGGCGCGAGGCCGAGGGCTCGATGCGCGACGCGCTCTCGCTGCTGGACCAGGTGCTGGCGGCGGGAACCGGAAAGCTGAGCGGGTCCGCGGTCTCCGAGCTGCTCGGCGTGGTCACGCGCAGAGTGCACTACGACGTCTCCGCGGCGCTGCTCGCGGGCGAAGCGCGCCGCTGCCTCGAAATCGTGCGCGACGTGGATCGCCAGGGTTTCGAATCGATCTCGTTCTCCCGCGGGCTGCTCGAGCACCTGCGCAACCTGGTGGTCGCCGGCGTGTGCGGCAGCGAGCCGGGGCTGCTCGACCTGCCCGAGGAAGAGATCGACGAGCTGGCCGAGCAGGCCGGCCGCGTCTCCAGCGCCACGCTGCACCGCCTCTTCAAACACTTCGCCGAGGCCTACGAGGAGATCGCCCGCTCGGAGCACCCGCGGCTGCTGCTGGAGACGACGCTGGCGCGGATGGCCGAGATGGGAGAGCTGCTCCCGGCCGCGGAGCTGGTGGGGCGGCTCGAGGCGCTGGCCGGCGGGCCCGGCGCGAGCCCCGGCCGCGGATCCGGCGGCGGGGGACGCTCGGGAGGCGGAACGAGGAGCGCCGGGAGCGCCGACGAACGCGGCGGCCGAGACGCCATCGAGCCGCCGAAGGCGAGAGCGGACGGAGAGGGCGGAGCGGATCGGCAGCAGAACCGAGCGGGCCCCGCGCCCCGAGCGGCGCTGGAGATCGGTTCCCTGCGCGCGGCGCTGGCCGCCTTCGCCCGGGAGAATCCGGCGATCGCCTCGGTCGTGGAGCGCGCCGAGCCGAGCGTCGACGGAAGCGATTTGCTGCGCCTCGAGTTCGATCGCGGCGACGCCTTCGCGGTCTCGGTCGCCAGCGACGCCGACCGGCAGCGCCAGATCACCGGCTACCTGGAGCAACGCCTGGGACGGCCGGTGCGATTGGAGGTCGAGCTGGGCGACCTCGGTGGCTGCAGCGCCGCGGCCCGCGAGAAGCTGGCGCGCCAGGAGCAGCTGAGGGAGATAGACAGGGAGGCCCGCGAGCACCCGCTCGTGCGCGGAGTGCTCGACGAGCTGGGAGGAAACATCTCGCGCGTTCGACCGCAGCACATCGAGGAAGGCGAGCGCGGCTGACAGCGCCGGTCGGAGTACGAACGACCGGAGAAAAGGAGGCGGACGATGGCCAAGGGCAGGGGCAGAGCGTTTCGCGGCGGGTTGTCCGAGCTGATGAAGCAGGCCAACCGCATCCAGAAAAAGCTCGAGACCGTCAAGGAGGAGCTGCGCGAGCAGTCCTGGACCACCGAAGCGGGCGGAGGCAAGGTCAAGGTGACGATCACGGGCGGCAAGGAGGTCACCGAGATTTCGATCGACAAGGATCTGATCGATCCCGAGGACGTCGAGACCCTGCAGGACGTGGTGGTCTCGGCGGTCAACGCCGCGATTGCGCTCGCCGAGGAGAAGATCGAGGAGGCCTCCGAGGAGGTGACCGGCGGGACGCACCTGCCGGGCATGTTCTGAGGCGCGATGAGTGGCGCGATCCACGAGCTGGCCGAGCTGCTGTCTCGCCTGCCGGGAGTGGGCCGGAGGACCGGAGTGCGGCTGGCGTTCCACCTGCTGGAGGCCTCGCCCCGCTACTCGGAGCAGCTCGGTGAGGCGATCGGCGAACTGCACCGGCGCGTGAAGCGCTGCTCGCGCTGCGGCAACCTCGACGACTGCGATCCTTGCGGCATTTGCGAGGATCCCGCGCGGGACGAGCGGACCATCTGCGTGGTCGCCGGCGTTCCCGACCTGTGGGCGCTGGAGGAGTCCTCGTCTTTTCGCGGTCGCTTCCACGTTCTGCACGGGCTGCTCTCCCCGCTGGACGGCGTCGGTCCCGAGGATCTCCCGCTCGAGGAGCTCAGGGCGCGCGTCGAGGAGAACGAGGTGGAGGAGGTGATCGTCGCCACCCGGCCGTCGGTCGAGGGGGAAGCGACCGCGATGCTGATCCGCGAGACGCTGGCGGCCGGCCCGGCGCGGGTCAGCCGCATCGCCTCGGGCGTGCCGCACGGAGGCGAGCTCGAGTACGCCGACCGGGTGACGCTGGGGCGCGCCCTGGACGACCGCCGGGAAATCTGAGCATGCGCCTTTGTTTCTCGATCGTCTTGCTGGCGGCGCTCGCGCTCGCGGCCGCCTGCGGCCCGGTTCCCAGGCCGGCCGACGCCTACGCCAGCGCGCCGGACCTGCTGGCCGACTTTCGAGATCTCCGCGAAGCCGTGCGCTCGCTGCGCGCCGCGGGGCGTTTCGACCACTTCGACGACAATCAACGCGTGCAGGGCGAGACCCTGGTCTTCGCCGAGCTGCCCGACCGCCTGCGCGTCGACCTGCTCTCTCCGTTCGGCTCGACCTTGAGCGTGCTGACCGTTGACCGCGGCGAGTTCGCCCTTTCCAACTACCGCGAGCACCGCTTCTACGCCGGGCCGGCCGATCCGTGCAACATCGCCAGGCTGATCCGGGTTCCGCTTCCGCCCGAGGACGTGACGCGCGCGCTGGTCGGGCACACGCCGCTGATCGAGGGCGACTCCGAGGTGAGCTGGGATCCCGAAGGGCGCTACCGCGTGACGATCAGCGACGGGCAAAGAGAGCAGCTCCTCTGGATCGATCCGGACAGGCGGATCCTTGCGCTGCGCCGCTCGCGCCTGAAGGACGAGCGGGGCACTATCTTCGATCTGCGCTTCGATCGCTGGCGGGAGGTGGACGGCGCCGCGATTCCCCACGAGATCGAAGTGGAGATGCCGCGCGAGGAGGCCCGCTTGCTGCTGCGCTACGACGAGGGCGGAGTCGAGATCAACGTCGACCTGCCCGGCGACGCCTGGAGTCAAGATCTGCCCGCCGGCGCCACGGTCGAGCACGTGAGCTGCCCCGGCGGCGCTACTTGAGCTATTCGCGCTGTAGCGGTTGACAAAAAATCGTGGCCGTTTTCGAATAGAGTGCAAACCTGAGAGGGAAGAAGGAGGGCCAAGCATGGGACACGAATGTATCCCCCCCCCGAATCGCCCTGGGATCACGTGTGGTCCGATGGGTGTCGTTCTGCAAAGCACGTAAGCAGCGCCGAAACGGTTGCCGCCGCAAAGGGCGAGGCACTAGGATTAAAGGGATGAACCGTGCAGTCGAGGGGCAGGGGAAGAAATCCGCCGCGCTCGAGGGCGGCGCGGCCGCGAGATTCACGGCCGCGTGGCTGTGCTTCGCTGCGCTGTTGTGCGTCTGCGGCACTGCAGCGGCCCAGGGGACGCCGCTCGGGGAGCCGGTGTGGGTTCCGCTGAGGACGTCGCCGGCCTACTGCGCCGATCCTTCCCCGGTGGAGATAGAGGTCACAGGCGAGAACACCGATCGCGTGACGGTCGAGGTGGAGGGCCGGGTCGCCTACCTGGCGGACGGCTCGGGCGTGACCGTGCTCGACCTGGGCGACCCGGACGCGCCCGAAGAGCGGGCCCGGCTCGGCTACTGGTCTCCGATCAGGGCGGTGGAGGTCAGCCCGGGCGAGGGACGGCTCTACGCGCTGAGCGCCGGGCGGCTGCGGGTCTTGGACATCGACGCCAACCCGTTCGCGCCGGTGGAGGACGGGTCGATCTGGATAGCCGGTCTGCTGGACAGCGCGATGCGCTCCGAGGGACGCTGGGTCTACCTGAACGGTCTGTGGACGCAGACCGTGCGCGACGACCCCAGGCTCGGCCTCTCCAGGGAGGGAGGCCACGAGCTGCGTCCGTGGGTCGCGGGTCGCGAGCTGCGCGGCGACGGCGCGGAGCGGGTGAGGCCGCTGGCCAACCGGTACGAGCTGTGGAAGGAGGTGGAGTGATGCTGCGCGGTGATTTGATAGCGGCCCTCTTGCCGGCGCTCGTGCTGGTCGGCGGCTGCGGCGGGTCGTCGTCCGGGCTGGACGGGGGCGCGGACGGCGGCACCGGCGACTCGGACGCGGACGCGGACACCGACGCGGACGGCGACGCGGACACCGACGCGGACACGGAGCA
>CAZHCG010000085.1:15489-21411 GCA_964530995.1 uncultured Myxococcales bacterium | reverse complement strand
CGACGCGACACCCATCATAGCCTCGAGCGTTTTTTTTCAACCGCTTTTTTTCGCTCGTCCGGATCCAGCCGTTTCCATGAAATCGACAGCGATCTGCGAGGGAACGAGCTTGGGTTTCGACTGGTCGTATTTCGATCGATTGAGGTGCGAAGTCGGCGGCTGACATTCGAGCGCCGAGGTCGTACACCGGCGCCCGCCGGGGAAGCTCCCGCCGCGGGAGAGGAGCGGCCGCTCGCATCCGGCGCCGGCTTGTTCTGGGTGTCTGACACTCGCGCTTGGGGGCTCGAACTTTGACCGGACCAGCTTCGCCGAGGTCACCTCCCGCTGCATGCCAGGTGACGAAAGCGCCCGCAGGTCTGCATCGACCCGATCCTGTAGGGTTGACGAGGCGCTAGCTCGGCCGCCGTCCCGGTCCATATTCGGGGGTCATGCTTCTTGCCTTTCGTGGTAAGGTCTCACGGGTGAACCAAGGAGCCGAGAACTTCCCGACGAAAGGGGGCTTTGAGATGATTTCTAGAGCCTGGATCGCAATTGTCGCTCTCGTGCTGTCTTTTGCCGCATGGGGATGCGGCGACGACGGAGACGGAGACGTAGGAGGCGGCGACGCCGACACGGATTCCGATACCGATTCGGATACGGACGCGGACAGCGACACCGACGCCGACGCTGACACGGATGCGGACAGCGACTCGGACACGGACGCCGACAGCGACTCGGACACGGACAGCGACAGCGATACGGACGCCGACGGCGACAGCGACGCCACCGCCTGCCACGAGTCGGTCGAGGACTGGTCGGAGGCCTGGGCCCAGATCGAGCAGGAGGTGCTGGTCCTGGTCAACCAGGAGCGCGCCGCCGGGGCCGACTGCGGCTCCGGCGGTTCTTTTGGACCGGCCGATCCGCTGGTCATGGAGGGGAGCCTGCAGTGCGCGGCCCGCGTGCACAGCCTCGACATGGGAACCAACGATTACTTTTCGCACGACAGCCCCGGCGGACCGCTGGGCGACGACCCCTGGCAGAGGATTGCCAACGCCGGTTATACGGGCAACCCGGCGGCCGAGAACATCGGCGCAGGCTACACCGGCGCCGCGGAAGCCGTGGCGGGCTGGATGGGCTCCGACGGCCACTGCGCAAACATCATGAGCCCGACCTCCACCGATCTGGGCGCGGGATACGCGCAGGTCCAGGGCAGCGAGTGGACCCACTACTGGACCCTCGATTTCGGATACTAGCCTCTTCAGACCCGCGCGCGCACCGCTGCCTCCTTCGGGAGGGAGCTCAGCCCGCAATTATGCGGGGCAGCATCATCTGGTGGGTCGGGCAGAAGCTCTTGGGGTTCTGGTAGCAGCCGTCGGCGAACGCCACAGCGTAGCGCCGCATCTCGGAGAGCCGGATCGTCTCGTCGACGAACCCGCGCTTGGCGCAGTACTCGGGTCGAGAGCGCTCGTGGTAGCGCTCGGCCAGCGCGTTCATCTTCTCGATCACCGGCTCCAGGTCGCGCCCGGCCTCGCGCTCCTTGACCAGCCTGCGGGAGTAGGAGGCCACCGCCGCGGTCTCTCCGTGCATCACGTAGATCTCGGTGGCCGGCGTGCCGAGGGTGAAGGCGTTGTTGTCGTTGGCCTGCGGTCCGCCCATGATGTAGTGCGCGGCCGCGGTGCCCTTGCGCAGCACCACCAGCATCATCGGCACGTCTGTGCTCTGAATCGAGTAGATCAGCGACTGCCCCAGACCGAGCAGCTCGGCCTTCTCCGCCTGGTCGCCGACGTCGATGCCCGAGGTGTCCTGCAGCCACAGGATCGGAATCCGATCGCGGCCGCAGAGCGTGACGAACTCGTTCATCTTGATCAGACCCTGGCGGTAGAGCTTGCCGCCGATGCCCGGGTAGTCGGCGTACTCCGGGTAGCCGGCGCCTAGAAATCCCTGGCGGTTGGCGATCACGCCCACCGGGTAGCCGTCGATTCGGGCCAGGCCGGTGTAGACCTCGGGACCGTAGTCGGGCCGGAACTCGCGGTGCTCGGAATCGTCGACCAGCCTGGCGATCACCTGCTCCACCTTGTAGGTCTGCTTTTGATCGAACGGTAGAATCGAGTACAAATCGCCGATCGGGTAGCGCGGCTCGGCGGGCTCGGCGACGCGGAAGAAGCGCGGAGCGTAGCACGGCATCTCGGCCATGTAGCTCTTGAGCCCGTCCAGCACATCCTTTTCGTCCTCGTAGACGTAGCGGAAGAAGCCGGTCTCGTCGCGGTGGATCTCGACGCGCCCCGGCGGCTTGGACTTCAGCTTGCGCTGCGCCTCGATGATCTGCTCGGCGCCTTCCATGTCGAAATGCCCCTTGGGGCTCATCCCGCCCACGATCCCGGCACCCCCGACCGCGATGTTGGCGTCCTTGTGCGCGAACAGCACCGTGGGGCTGATCCCGTGGTAACCGCCGCCGGCCGGGTTGGTGCCGAAAATAGCGACCAGCACCGGGATCCCCAGCTGCTCGAGCTCGGTGTGGCGGTAGAACGGCGCGCCGTGGCCGCGGCGATCGGGGTAGACCTCCTCCTGCATCGGCAGCTTGACCCCCGAGCAGTTGAGCACCCACACCAGCGGGAGGTGCAGCCGCTTGGCCAGGTCGGTCACGCGCAGGATGTTGTCTGCCTGCCCCGGAATCCAGGCGCCGGCCAGCGTCTTGTTGTTGGAGGCGACCACCACGGCCCACTTGCCGCCGATGCGGCCCAGGCCGTCGATCACGCCGGTGGTGCCCTCCTCGTTCTCCTCGGGGTCGTACAGCGTGTGCAGCGGGCACCAGCTGCCGGCGTCGATCAGGTGCTCGAGGCGCTCCCAGCCGTTCATCTGCCCGCGCTTTTGCAGCTTCTCGTCCGGAATTCCGGCGGCGCGCACCCGCTCCAGCTCGGCGTCCAGCCTGGCCTCCACCTCGCGCAGCTTGCCCGTGCTCTGCTCCATCCGCTTGACCGCCTTCTCCGTCAGCGGTTTGCCGATTCCGTCCATCTTTTCGAAGTACTTTTTCATCGGGAGCCTCCGTGTGCCTCTAGACCATCAGCAGCGAGCGCCACGCCGGGGCGCTAGAGTCCTCATACCAACCGCGGCGGGCGCGTCAAGAACATCGCGTCGAATCGGGCCATCGTCTCCCCGTCGAGCTTGACGGGAAAAAGCGCAGGGATATGTTGCTTCTCGCAAGGAGGCCGTCATGCCCGGCAGACCCGTTCCCAAGCCCGAGTGGCTCAAGGTCCGCCTTCCCGGCGGGGAACGCTACCGGCGCGTCGAGCGAGCGGTGGAGCGCGGCGGGCTGCACACGGTCTGCCGGGAGGCGCGCTGCCCCAACGTGGGCGAGTGCTGGGACGCGGGCACGGCGACCTTCATGATCCTGGGCGACACCTGCACCCGCGGCTGCCGCTTCTGCTCGGTGCGGCGCGGAAACCCGGACGGAGAGACCGACCTCGACGAGCCCCGGCGCGTGGCCCGCGCCGCCTCTGAGATGGGCCTCGACTACGCGGTCGTGACCTCGGTGACCCGGGACGACCTGGAGGACGGCGGCGCCGCTGGGTTCGCCGGCACGATCCGCTCGCTTCGATCTCTGGATCCCGCCCCGCTGGTCGAGGTGCTGATCCCGGACTACCTCGGCGAGCCTCTCGCGGCCGTTGTCGAAGCCGGGCCGGTGGTCCTGGCACACAACATCGAGGTCGTGGAGCGGCTCTCCGGCTCGATGCGGCACTCCCGCTTCTCCTACCGGCGCTCGCTGGCCGTGCTGGAGGAGGCGCGCTCCCTGGGCGGCCCGCGCGGAATGCTGACCAAGTCCTCGATCCTGCTCGGGCTGGGAGAGAGCCGCTCGGAAATCATCTCCTCGATGCGCGACCTGAGAGCGGCGGGCGTCTCGCTGCTGGTGCTCGGCCAGTACCTGCGGCCCACCCTCTCCAGCGCCGAGGTGGCGGATTACGTGCGGCCCGAGGTCTTCGACGAGCTGGCCGAGGCCGGCCGCGAGATGGGCTTCGACTACGTGGCCTCCACCCCGTTGGCCCGCACCTCCTACCGCGCGGCCGAGGCATACGTCAGGCGCCTGCGAGCGGTCCGGGCGGGATGAGCGAGCCCGCCCGCTTCGACCTGCGCGTCCTGCCGGGCTTGACCCCCTACTCCGCAGCGCGCCGCTTGCAGCTGCAGCTTGTCGAGCAGCGGCGCGCGGGAGAGATCGGCGAGAAGCTGCTGCTGCTCGAGCACCCGCCGGTGATCACGCTGGGGCGCAACGCCGACCCGGCCGGGGTGATCGCCTCCGCCGAAGAGCTGGAGCGCCGCGGCGTGGAGCTGCACCGGGTCGAGCGGGGAGGGGAGGCGACCTATCACGGGCCCGGCCAGATCGTGGGCTATCCGATCTGCGACCTGCACGCGCTGAAGATCGGGGTGGCCGCCTATGTGCACCGCCTGGAGGAAACGATGATCCGGGCCGCGGCCGAGCTGGGCGTCGAGGCCGAACGTCGCGAGAAGCTGACCGGCGTTTTTTGCGAGCGGGGCAAGATCGGAGCGATCGGAGTGCGCGTCAGCCGCGGGATCGCCTTTCACGGATTCGCCTTCAACGTCGATCCGGACCTCGACCACTACCGGCTGATAGTACCCTGCGGCCTGAGCGAGACCCCGGTCGCCTCGATCGCCGCCCTGCTGGACCGGAGCCCGAGCATGGACAGCGCGAGAGAAGCGCTGATTCGATCCTTCGATGAGGTTTTCGGCTAGGCGCTGACAAACAACGTGCGGCGAGTACAATGATCGAGTTGGAGGATGCCGATGGATTGCAATCGACGCGATCTGCTGCGGATGCTGGCTTGCAGCGCCGCCGCCTGCCCGATGCTCGAGGCTGCACGGGCGGCCGCGGCGGTTGGTGCCGAGCACGAGGCGTTGCACTGGAAGGACGCCGGCGAAAAGCGCGTGGAGTGCCGGATGTGCCCCAACCGCTGCGTGATCGCGGACCGCGAGCGCGGGACCTGCGGCGTGCGCGAGAACAGGGACGGCAAGCTCCGCACGCTGGTCTACGGCAACCCCTGCTCGCTGAACAACGACCCGATCGAGAAAAAACCGCTGTTCCACTTTCGGCCCGGCAGCAAGGCGTTCTCGCTGGCCACCGCCGGCTGCAACATCGAGTGTCGCTTCTGCCAGAACTGGCAGATCAGCCAGTTCCGCCCCGAGCAGGTGCCGAGCCGAGAGGTGATGCCCGACGAGATAGTGCGCCACGCCCAGCGGCTGGGATCGAAAGCGATCGCCTTCACTTACTCCGAGCCGGTGATCTTCTACGAGTACATGAAGGACATCTGTCTCGCGGCCGAGGGCAGCGGGATCGGCAGGGTCATGATCTCCAACGGCTACATCGAGAAAAAACCGATCGAGGAGCTGCTGCCCCATCTCGACGCGGTCAAGGTCGATTTCAAGGCGTTCAGCGAGTCGTTCTACGACGACCTGTGCTCGGCCCACCTGCGGCCGGTGCTCGACACCCTGGTTCGCATCAGGGAGCACGGCACCTGGCTGGAGATGGTGATGCTGGTCATCCCCACGATGAACGACAACCCGGCCGAGCTGAAGGCGATGTCGCGCTGGATCGTCCAGAAGCTGGGTCCGGATGTGCCGATTCACTTCACGCGCTTCCACCCCATGTACAAGCTGAAAAACCTTCCGCCCACTCCGGTCAAGACACTCGAGCGGGCCAGGGAGATAGCGCTCGAGGCCGGCTTGCACTTCGCCTACGCCGGCAACGTGCCGGGCCACCCCGGGGAGAACACGCTCTGCCCCGAGTGCGGCGAGACCCTGATCGAGCGCGACGGCTACCGAATCGGTGAAAACGCAATGGAGGACGGCCATTGTCCTCATTGCAAGAATCCGATTCCCGGCGTCTGGAAGTGAGCGGCCCGCCGCTGAAATAATATTCACACCTGCTCGGAAAAA
>CAZHCG010000085.1:0-15389 GCA_964530995.1 uncultured Myxococcales bacterium | reverse complement strand
CGGACGGTGGAACCGACACCGAGACAGAATCCAGTTCGGATGCAGATGCTGATGCAGACAGCGACAGCGACACCGATGCCGATTCCGACACTGATACAGATGCAGACACCGACACCGGTACGGAGACAGGCAGCGATACCCTGACCGACGCCGGTCCCGGCGATTGCGGCGACGGCCACTGCGGCGAAGGCGAGGACGAGTGCAGCTGCCCGGCCGACTGCGGGTCGCTGTGCGGCGACGGCTGCTGCAACGGCGACGAGGACGCGGAGAGCTGCCCCGACGACTGCGACGGATGCGGCGACGATATCTGCGACACAGACGAGACGAGCTGCAGCTGTCCGGCCGACTGCGATCCCTACTGCGGAGACGATTGCTGCAGCGGCGGCGAGGACAACTGCAGCTGCCCGGCCGACTGCGGGTCGCTGTGCGGCGACGATTGCTGCAACGGCGACGAGGACGGCGAGAGCTGTCCCGAGGACTGCGCCTACTGCGGCGATGATATCTGCACCGCCTCGGAGTCGACCTGCGAGTGCCCGGCCGACTGCGGCAGCGAATGCGGAGACGGCTGCTGCAACGGCGACGAGGACCCCTGCAACTGCGACGTGGACTGCGGCGACGTCTGCGGCGATGGTTGCTGCAACGGAGACGAGACGACGGAAACCTGCCTGGAGGACTGCCCGACCACCTGCGGCGACGGTCTCTGCCTCGGCGACGAGACACCCGAGACCTGCCTCGAGGACTGCCCGACCACCTGCGGCGACGGCTACTGCGTCGACCAGGAGACCCCCGAGAACTGCCTCGAGGACTGCCCGACCTTCTGCGGCGACGGCTACTGCGTCGACGACGAGGACAGCTGCTCCTGCCACGAGGACTGCGGCAGCGAGTGCGGCGACACCTGCTGCACCGGCGACGAGGACAGCTGCTCCTGTGAGCAGGACTGCGGATCGATCTGCGGCGACACCTGCTGCAACGGCGACGAGGACGCGCTGGGCTGCCCGGACGACTGTTCTGCAATCTGCCCGGACGGCGCCTGCACCCACGACGAGACCGCGGCCTCCTGCCCGGACGATTGCGAAGCGATCTGCGGCGACGACGCCTGCACCCACGGCGAATCGCCCATTTCCTGTCCGGACGATTGCGAGGCGATCTGCGGCGACGGCGCCTGCACCCACGAGGAAACGCCCTCGTCCTGTCCCGACGACTGCGAGGGCTGCGGAGACAGCGTCTGCTCCGCCGAGGAGAGCTTCTGCACCTGCGCCCAGGACTGCGAGGACGTCTGCGGCGACGACTGTTGCTCCAGCTCGGAGACCGAGTGCAGCTGCCCGGCCGACTGCGCCGTGGTGTGCGGCGACGGCTGCTGCTCCGATACCGAGACCGAGTGCTCCTGCTCGGACGACTGCTCCGTCGAGTGCGGCGACGGATGCTGCTCGGATTCGGAGCACTTCGGCAACTGCCCGGCCGACTGCGGCGACGTCTGCGGCGACGGCTTCTGCTCGGCCGAGGAGACCTACTGCAACTGCCCGGCCGACTGCGACGACACCTGCGGCGACGGATGCTGCTCCAGCTCGGAGGACGCCTCGAGCTGCCCGGCCGACTGCGTCAACTGCGGCGATTCGGTCTGCGACGAAATCGAGAGCTACTGCACCTGCCCGCAGGACTGCCCCAACATCTGCGGTGACGACTGCTGCTCATCGAGCGAGAACTACTGCAACTGCGCGGCCGACTGCTCCGACTACTGCGGCGATGGGTGCTGCTCCGCCGCCGAGCACTTCGGCAACTGCACCGACGACTGCAGCGACTACTGCGGCGACGGCTACTGCTCCGCCTCGGAGAACTCGTGCAGCTGCGCGGCCGACTGCGAAAATTACTGCAGCGACGGCTGCTGCAAGGGAAGCGAGCACTACGGCAACTGCCCCCAGGACTGCAACGACGTCTGCGGCGACACCCACTGCTCTGCCTCCGAGAACTCGTGCAGCTGCTCCCAGGACTGCTCCGAGCTCTGCCCCGACGGCTGCTGCTCGGCCAGCGAGCACTTCGGCAGCTGCCCGGACGACTGCAACGACATCTGCGGCGACGGCTACTGCTCCGCCTCGGAGAACTCGTGCAGCTGCGCGAGCGACTGCGCCGAGAGCTGCGGTGACGACTGCTGCTCGACCTCCGAGCACTACGGAAACTGCCCTCAGGACTGCGGCGACATCTGCGGCGACGGCTTCTGCTCCGCCTCTGAGAACTACTGCGGCTGCCCGGCCGACTGCGACGACACCTGCGGCGACGGCTGCTGCTCCGCATCAGAGGACGCCACTTCCTGTTCGGCCGACTGCGTCAACTGCGGCGACGGCACCTGCGACGGAGACGAGACCTACTGCACCTGCCCGGCCGACTGCGCCGTGGACTGCGGCGACGGCTGCTGCTCCACCGGCGAGCACTACGGCAACTGCCCCGACGACTGCAGCGACCTCTGCGGCGACAGCTACTGCTCCGCCGACGAGCACTACGGCAACTGCCCCGACGATTGCAGCGACTACTGCGGCGACGGGTACTGCTCCGTCTCCGAGGACTACTGCGGCTGCTCCGACGACTGCGACGATTATTGCGGCGACGGCTGCTGCTCCGCCTCCGAGAACGAATGCACCTGCAGTCAGGACTGCGTCGCTTCCTGCGGCGACGGCTGCTGCTCCGCTTCCGAGGACGAGTGCGGTTGCCCGGCCGATTGTGATGTAGAGTGCGGCGACGGTTGCTGCTCGGCCTCCGAGAACTACGGCAACTGCCCCTCGGACTGCGGGGACGTCTGCGGCGACAGCTACTGCTCCGCTTCGGAGAACTTCTGCAGCTGCTCCGAGGACTGCTCGGACGACTGCGGTGACGGCTGCTGCTCCGCCTCCGAGGACGAGTGCACGTGCAGCCTGGACTGCTCCGTCACCTGCGGCGACGGCTGCTGCTCGGCCTCCGAGAGCTACGGCAACTGCCCCTCGGACTGCGAAGACTTCTGCGGCGACAGCTACTGCTCCGCTTCGGAGAACTTCTGCAGCTGCGCCTCCGACTGTCCCGACGTGTGCAACGACGGCTGCTGCTCCGCCTCGGAGGACTACTGCGACTGCCCGGACGATTGTGCCGACATCTGCGGGGACGGCTGCTGCTCCGCCTCGGAGACCTACTGCAACTGCAGCGACGACTGCAGCGACTACTGCGGCGACGACTGCTGCTCCGCCTCCGAGGACGCCTGCAACTGCGCCAGCGACTGCGATGAGATCTGCGGCGACGACTGCTGCTCCGCCTCCGAGCACTACGGCAACTGCGCCCAGGACTGCGACGACATCTGCGGTGACAGCTATTGCTCCGCTTCGGAGGACGCCTGCAGCTGCGCCCAGGACTGCGAGGAGATCTGCGGCGACGGCTGCTGCTCCGCCTCCGAGGACGCCACCTCGTGTCCGGACGATTGCGTCAGCTGCGGCGACGGCACCTGCGACGTGGGCGAGAGCTATTGCAACTGCCCGGCCGACTGCGAGATCGCCTGCGACGACGGCTGCTGCTCCACCGGCGAGAGCTACTGCAACTGCCCGGCCGACTGCGCAGACGTCTGCGGCGACACCTGCTGCTCGGCCTCGGAGAACGCCTGTACCTGTCCGGACGACTGCAACGACGCCTGCGGCGACGGCTGCTGCTCGGCCGGCGAGAGCTACTGCAACTGTCCGACAGAATGCGTCGACTACTGCGGCGACGACTGCTGCTCGGCCTCCGAGCACTACGGAAACTGCCCGGAGGACTGCAACGACGTCTGCGGCGACGGGTACTGCTCGACTTCCGAGACCGAGTGCACGTGCAGCGACGACTGCTCGGTGACCTGCGGCGACGGTTGCTGCTCGGCTTCCGAGAACTACGGCAACTGCTCGGCCGACTGCGACGACGTCTGCGGCGACAGCTACTGCTCGGCCACGGAGGACTACTGCAGCTGCCCGAGCGACTGCGGCGACATCTGCGGCGACGGCTGCTGCTCCGCCTCCGAGAACTACGGCAGCTGCTCGGCCGACTGCGACGACGTCTGCGGCGACGGGTACTGCTCCGCCTCGGAGAGCGACTGCAACTGCTCCCAGGACTGCGACCCTGTCTGCGGCGACGGCTGCTGCACGGGCGCCGAGAACACCTGCAACTGCGAGACCGACTGCGGCGCGCACTGCGGCGACGGAACCTGCAACTGCGGCGAGACGATGTCGACCTGTCCGGGCGACTGCCCCGGCTGCGGCGACGGCACCTGCGACTCAGGCGAGAACTACTGCAACTGCCCGGCCGACTGCTCCGAGGTCTGCGGCGACGACTGCTGCTCCGCCTCCGAGGACTACGGCTCCTGCCCCCAGGACTGCGACGACATCTGCGGCGACAGCTACTGCTCCGCTTCGGAGGACTACTGCAGCTGCTCCGATGACTGCGACGACACCTGCGGCGACGGCTGCTGCTCCGCCTCCGAGGACTACGGCAGCTGCTCGGCCGACTGCGACGATATCTGCGGCGACGGCTACTGCTCCGCCTCCGAGGACTACTGCAGCTGCTCCAGCGACTGCGACGACACCTGCGGCGACGGCTGCTGCTCCGCCTCCGAGAACTACTGCACCTGCCCGACCGATTGCACGACCGACTGCGGCGACTACTACACCTGCAGCGGCGGGGCCTGCACCTACTGCGACCAGGACGCGATGTGCGACTGGGACTGCCACGACTGCGGCACGCAGTACTGCCTCGACCACGGCACCTGGACCGAGTGCGTGGAGTGCATCTACGACAGCCACTGCGGCACCGACGAGGTCTGCGACTCCAACAACCAGTGCGTCGCCTCGGGCTGCGGCATCTCGGTCTACGAGGACTTCGAGTCGGGCCTGCCCTCGGGCTGGAGCATCTACGACGGCGACGGCTACTACGGCGCCGACGGCTACACCTGGGAGCGGACCAGCGGCTCGCCTCCCTCGGGCGGCAGCGGCTATTACTACGAATGCAACTCCGATGCCGCCGGTTACGTCGAAATGTACGAGGGGCTGTACACCGACTGGTACGACGGCGACACCTGCGACACGGTCACACTGGATTTCGATCACTACTACAGCGACTACGACAGCTACGACTACGCCCGCGTCTACATCACCAACGACGGCAGCACCTGGTACCTGCTGACCGAGTACACCTCCACCACCGAGGGCCACGTCACGCTCGACCTGCAGCGCGACCAGTGGACCGGGACCCAGATCCAGGTCGAGTTCCAGTACGAGGCCTACTACGGCTGGTACTGGCGGGTCGACAACGTCGAGCTGTCCGGCACGCCCTGAGCGGGCATCTCAGCGAAAGACCTTGAGCGGCGCCAGGCGGCCCTCCCTCGGCTCGGCCACGGCCGCCAGCTCCCCCTCCTCGTCCAGGACCACCAGCGCTCCCCCCCTCGCATCCTCCGACCCCAAGGAAGCCTCGATCGGCTGTCCGTCTCGCAGGCGGCGCGCCGCGTCCCGCTCCAGCACGACCCGCGGCCTGCCGCGCAGCGCCTCGCCGAGCGGCACCAGCCGCGGCTCGATCTCGAAGCCCGGCTGCTCCAGGCCGGCCAGCGGCAGCGCCTCTTCCACGTCGAAGCCCGAGCAGTGCGTGCGTCGCAGCGCGGCCAGGTGGGCGCGCGTGCCCAGCGCGACTCCGAGGTCGCGGGCCAGCGAGCGGATGTAGGTCCCCCGCCCGCAGCGCACGCACAGCTCCAGCTCGCGCTCGCCGAGCCGCTCCAGCTCGATCGCGTCGATCCGCACCTTGCGCGGCCGCGGCTCGACAAGCTCCCCGCGCCGCGCCCTCCGGTAATGCGGCACCCCTTGTCGCTTGAGCGCCGAGTAGGCGGGCGGAACCTGGTCGATCTCTCCGACGAAAAGCGCCAGCGCCTCGCGCACGAAGCTCTCGTCGAGCCGCGGGACGTCGGCCTCGGCCAGCGTCTCTCCCTGCGCATCGTCCGTCTCGGTCTGGCGGCCCAGCGCGACCCGGGCCCGGTAGACCTTCTCGCCGCCCATCAGCAGCTCGACCAGCCGCGTGGCCCGCCCCAGGCAGATCAGCAACAGCCCCTTTGCGAGCGGATCGAGAGTGCCGGCGTGGCCCACGCGCCGCATTCCGGCGACGCGCCGCACGGAGCGCACGACGTCGAAGGACGTGGGGCCGCGGGGCTTGTCGATCGGAAGCAGGCCTTCCATCAGGAGCTCGAGGAGGCGTCGTCTCCGCTCGCCAGCAGCCGCGAGGCCGCCTCGATCACCCGGCTCCGCGCCTCGGCGAGGTCGATGTCCTCCAGCGTGCAGGCCGCCGCGTTGTCGTGTCCGCCCCCGCCGAAAGCGGCGGCCAGATCGCCCACGTCGTACCTGCCCTTGGAGCGGAAGCTGACCTTGATCCCCCCGTTCTCCTCGACGCGCAGCATCGCAGCGATCTCGACACCTTCCACCGCGCGGCCGAAGTTGACCATGCCGTCCAGGTCGGCCTTGTCCGCGCCGCACTCGGCGAGCAGCTCGCGCGTGGCGGAAAGCACGGCCAGCCCGCCGCCGGCGTGCACCTCCAGCGTGCCCAGCACCTCGGTCAGCAACCGCTGGCGCCGCAGTGGATACGACTCGTAGAGCGAGGTCGCGGTCGGCCACGGCTCCGCACCCAGCTCGACCAGGTCGGCGGCGACCCGGTGGGTGTGCCCCGTCGTGCTGCTGTAACGGAACGAGCCGGTATCGGAGACGATCGAAGCGTACAGGCAGGCTGCGACCTCGCGGTCCAGCGGCCAGGTCAGCTCGCGGGCCAGATCGTAGAGGATCTCTCCCACGGCCGACGCCTCGCGGCGGACCACCACGTCTCCGATCTCACCGTGGCGGGGATGGTGGTCGATCACGGCCAGCTCTCCACGGCGATCGGCGCCGGGAAAGCCGGGGGGGAACAGCGACTCGTCCGCGGTGTCGAGCAGCAGCGTCAGGTCGAAGGGAGCCTCGTCTTCCAGCTCGCGTGTCGTCAGCTCGACTCCGGGTAAAAATTGCAGGGTCGAGGGTACGCCCTCCGGGGCGAAGGCGATCGCGGTCTTGCCCATCAGGCGCAAAATGCGGTGCATCCCCAACAGCGAGCCGATCGCGTCTCCGTCCGGATTGACGTGAGTCGCGACCAGGATCCGGCGCGCCGATCCGATCCGATCCGCCAGTTGCTCGACCGGGTCGTCGCCGGCGGATTGCAGCTCGCGTTCGCGCCGTGTCTCCTCCACGAGCAGGTCGACGCGCTCGCCGTGGTCCCTGCTCTCGTCGTAGCGAAAGGACAGCCTGGGAGTGCGGCGCAGGCGCAATCGATCACCGATCCGGCGTTGCAGTCTGGGCGCCGCGCGCTCCAGATGATCCCGCACGCTGGAGGAATCCGCGCCGCGGGTGGGCACGAAAAAAACCCGCGCCAGCTGTAGATCGGCCGAGACATCGACACCGGTCACATCGGTCCAGGCCAGCAGCGGATCGCCGGCCTCACCGACCAGCCACTTGGATATCTCCTCGCGCAGCGCCTCGCTGACGCGCCGTTGCCTGCGGAGTGTGCGATCGCCGTCCTCTACCATTCCTCTTCCGCCTCCCGGTCGTCTTCCGCCTCGCCGAAGCCGGCCCACTCGTCGCCGATATCCCCGCCCAGCGGAATCACCTCGGTCGCCCGATCCGCCAACGGCACCGGAGAGATATGCTCCACGTAGCTCCCGATTCGAGCCATCATCGAATCCACGTGCGCCGCCGAGTTGCCCACCACGGCCGCGCTGACCACGGCACGCCGCAAATCGTCGTTGCCGCTCACCTCGGCGACGGCCGCGTTGAACTTGGAGCGGGTGCGATCCACCACCCGGCGCACCACTCCGCGTTTCTGCTTGAGAGATGCGATGCCCCGCAAGTGAAGTGTGAGCCGGCAGACGCCGACGAACATCAGCTCCTCCCGGACGAGACGAGCCACATCAGCCGAGGCTCGCCTCGACCTCCTTCTCGGTGTAGATCTCGATCACGTCGCCTGTCTTGACGTCGTTGTATCCCTCGAGGCAGATGCCGCACTCGAATCCGCTCTGGACCTCGCGGACGTCGTCCTTGAAGCGCCGCAACGAGGAGAGACGCCCCTCCCAGATCTGGACCGAGTCGCGGATCAGGCGCGCCTTGGCGTTGCGCTGCACCTTGCCCTCCAACACGTACGAACCGGCCACGGTGCCCACCTTGGGAATCTTGAAGGTGTCCCGGACTTCCACCTGACCGAGGCTCTCCTCGCGTATCTCGGGCTCGAGCATGCCTACCATCGCCTGTTTGACCGAGTCCACCACCTCGTAGATCACGGAGAAGACCCGAATCTCGACGCCATGCTCCTCGGCGAGCTTGCGCGCCTTGCCGGCGGGGCGGACGTTGAAGCCGATGATGATCGCGCCGGCCGTGGAGGCCAGCATCACGTCGGACTCGGTGATTCCGCCCACCGAGGCGTGCACGATGTTGACCTTGACCTTCTCGGCGGACAGCTTGGTCAGCGAGTCGCGCAGCGCTTCCATCGTGCCCTGCACATCGGACTTGATGATCAGCTGCAGCTCGGCCTGCTCGGCGGCCTGCATCTGCTGGTAGAGCGCCTCCAGCGACGGTTTTGCGCTGGGCGCGACCGCGGCGGAACGCTTCTTCTCGGCGCGCTGATCGCCGATCTTCTCGGCCAGCTTGAGATCGGGAACCACATCGAAGATGTCGCCGGCGCCCGGCACCGCGCCCAGGCCCAGCACTTCGACCGGAGTCGACGGCCCGGCCTTCTCCACCTTCCGGCCGTACTCGTCGGTCAAGGCGCGCAGCTTTCCGTAGGCCGCTCCGGCGACCATGCAGTCGCCGGCGCCGAGCGTCCCCTCCTGGACCACGACGTTCGCCACCGGGCCGCGGCCGCGGTCGAGGTAGGCCTCGAGCACGACGCCGGTCGCGGCGCGCTTGGGGTTGGCGTCGAGCTCCATCACCTCTGCCTGGAGCGATATCATCTCCAGCAGCTTGTCGATGCCCTCGCCGGTCTTGGCAGAGACGTCGACCACGATCACGTCGCCGCCCAACTCGTCGGGAACCAGGTTGTTCTCCATCAGCATGCGGCGCGCCCGGGCCGGATCGGCGTTTTGCACGTCGCACTTGTTGACCGCCACGATGATCGGCACCTCGGCCGCGCGGGCGTGGTCGATCGCCTCGATCGTCTGCGGCATCACGCCGTCATCGGCCGCGACGACCAGCACCACGATGTCCGTCAGGTTGGCGCCTCTGGCTCGCATCGCCGTGAACGCCTCGTGGCCAGGGGTGTCGACGAACGAGATCGTGCCGTGCCCGGTGCTCACCCGGTAGGCACCGACGTGCTGGGTGATGCCTCCGGCCTCACCGGAGACCACGTCCGACTTGCGAACCGAGTCGAGCAGCGAGGTCTTGCCGTGGTCGACGTGGCCCATCATCGTCACCATCGGAGCGCGCGGCTCGCGGAGCTTGCGCTCCTCCTCGCTCTCATCGGATCTCGTCCGGGCGAGCAGGTCCTCCTCCTGGACCGCCACGTCTTCCACGTCGTATCCGAACTCCTCGGCCACGATCTTGGCCGTCTCGCTGTCCAGGGTGGAGTTGATGTTGACGCCGGAAACGCCCAGGCCGATCAGCTTCATCAGCAGATCCACGGACTTGACGCTCATCCGCTTGGCCAGCTCCTGGAGCGTGATCTGTTCTTCGATGCGGATCACGCGCTTGCTCGCCTTGGGCACCGTGATCTCGGTCTTCTTGCCTTTCTTGCCCGGAGTCATCCTCCGTTTGCGCCCCGGCGCGAACGATCCCGGGTAGCGACGGCTGGGCGTGATCTCCCGACTCTCCACCTGTCGCCGCCTCGATCCCTTGCGGCGCCGTCCGCCTTCCTCCTGGGCGGGCGCGACCCGCCTGCGAACCACCGGCGCCTCGGACGCCGGCCGCAGAGACTGCGGGCGCTCGATCTTCTCCACGGAAGGCTTTTCCTGCTCCGCGCCGAGTCTTTCTACCTGCGCGGCGATTCCTTCCGGCTCCTCCTCGGGCTGGGGCTCCGGCTCCGGCTCCAGATCGGGCCGGGGCTCCGGCTCGAGATCGGCCTCGATCCCGGCCTCCTGCTCGGCGGGCGTTTCGACCGCCGCCGGCTCCTGCTCGACCGCCTGCGCCGAGGCCACCGGCTCGACGACCTCTGCGCTTTCCTCCACCGCGGGCGGCGGCGGCTCGACCGGCTTGACCGGCTTGGCCCGTCGACGGATCACCGTCGGGCGAATCCGCTCCTCGACGGTGTTCTCCTCTCGCTCTTTCTCCAGGAGCCGGCGCACGCGCTGGGCATCCTCGTCCCCCAGAGCGCTCATGTAGTTGCGCACGGCGAACCCCAGGTTCTGAATCCTGGCGACCATCGTGTCGTTGCCGACGCCGAAC
This sequence comes from uncultured Myxococcales bacterium, assembly GCA_964530995.1. Classification (GTDB taxonomy): domain Bacteria; phylum Myxococcota_A; class Polyangia; order JAAYKL01; family JAAYKL01; genus CAZHCG01. Next base: position 4,983 of record CAZHCG010000085.1, on the reverse strand, counting down.
TCCCGAGCCAGCTTGAAAACCCTGACTTTCTGAGCCATTTTTCCTCCGGGTCGTCCGTTCGATCGAGTCGGATCGACCCCCTTCGCTTACCTCGCCGGGTCGCGCTCACGCGTCGACCGGCCTCAAGTCTCTCATCTCGTCCAATGATCTCGCGACCGCCTCCGCGATTCCCTCGTCGATCAGCACCGCCGCGCTCGCGATCCCGTGCCCGAGCATATCTCCCAAGCACGACTTCGACGGCACACTGCGTGTTTCGACCCCGCCGCGACCGGCGACATCGGCCAGCTCGTCGCGCCGGCTCCCGTCGGCGGCGAGCAGCAGCAGCGCCCCGCGGCCGTCGGTCGAGGCTCGCCGCGCCGCCTCGGCGCCGATCTCGATATCACCCGCTCCCCGCGCCGAGGAGAGCAACGTCCTCAGCTGCCGCTCGCGCGCTCGCAACGCCGATCTCAGCACCTCGTCCGCGGACGGGAGGACGACGCGTCGGCGCAAGGCGCGGGAGAGCCTCCGCCCGCTCAGCGCCCGCTCCACGCACTCGCGGCGCGCGCATACGTACGCTCCTCTTCCGCCGAGGTTGCGCCGCCAGTCGAGAGCGATTCCGCCGTCGGGCGTCGCCGCGAGACGCAGCAGCCGCGCTGCCGCTGTCTTGCGGCGACAGGCCACGCAGGAACGCTGCGGAACTCGAGATCGGCCGCCGGCGCTCTCCATTTTGGCGACACAGTCCATCCGCTACCAACCCTCGTCCACCGTGTCCATGTCCACGTCCGCAGCGGCGGCGGATTCCTCCTCTCCCTCTCCTTTGGCGACCTCCTCTTCGCCCTTTTCGGGCTCTTCTCCGCCGTCGCCCTCGGCCTCCTCCTTCTCCGCCGGCACGTCTCCTTCGCTGCTGGCCTCTCCCGCCTCCTGCTCGGCCTCCTGCTCGGCCTCCTGCTCGGCCTCCTGCTCGGCGAGCTCGCGAAGCGCGACATCGCGCAGCTCGGCAAGGATCTGCTCCTCGCTGGCCAGGTACTGCCGCACCCCTTCCACCAGCTGGCGCACCTTCCTGATTCCGAAGCCCGTGCCCACCACGAGGCGATCGAGGTCGTCCTCCTCGGCCACCTCCTCGGGCGTGCGGTAGCCGGCCTCGGCGAGCAGCTCGATCGTGCGCTCTCCCACTCCGCGAGCGAACAGGAAGCGCTCGCGCGGAGAAAGCGGCTCGTCGCGCGCCGCCAGCTTGCGCATCCGCGCCTGGCGCAGCTTCTCCATCGTCTCCTCGGCCGAGGCCTGGATGTCGCCGACCGCGTCGGCTCCCCCGATCCCGGGAATGCCGGTCAGCTCGCTCGTCTCGGCCTCGGCGACCTCCTCCACGGTGCGGAAGCCCAGCTTGTACATCGTGCGCGCCGTGTTCTCGTCGATTCCGTCGATCAGCGCCAGGCTGGCGATCGCTTCCTGCTCCCGCTCGTGGAAGTCGCTCTCGCTGACCACGTCGAGCCTCCAGTCCACGAGCTGCGAGGCGAGACGGACGTTCTGTCCGCGGCGGCCGATCGCCAAGGAGAGCTTGTCGTCCGGAACCACCAGCTCCATCGAGCCGTTGGCCTCGTCGATGATCACGCGCGCGACCTCCGCGGGCTGAATCGCGTTGCACACGAAGCGCGCCGGATCGCGGTCCCAGGGCACGATGTCGATCTTCTCGCCGCGCAGCTCCTGTACCACGGCCTGCACGCGCGAGCCGCGCATACCGACGCAGGCGCCGACGGGATCGACGTCGGCGTCGCGCGAGGTGACGGCGATCTTGGAGCGGGCGCCCGGCTCGCGGGCGGCGGTCACGATCGAGACGATTCCCTCGTAGATTTCGGGAACCTCCATCTCGAACAGCTTTTTCAAAAGGCCGACGTCGGTGCGCGAGAGGATGATCTGCGAGCCGCGGGCCTCGCGGTCGATGTCTTTCACGAAAGCCATCACCCGGTCGCCCGGCCGGTAGGACTCGCGCGGCGTCTGCTCTCGTGCGGGAATCACCGCCTCGGTGCGGCCCAGGTCGACGATGATACTGTTATTGCGCTCGAAGCGGCGCACGATCCCGGCGATCACCTCGTGCTTGCGATCCTTGTACTCGTTGTAGATGTTCTCGCGCTCCGCGTCGCGCACGCGCTGGATGATCACCTGCTTGGCGGTCTGCGCGGCGATTCGCCCGAAGCCGCGACCCGAGGTGTGCAGGTCCAGGATGTCTCCGAACTCCTTTTCCTGCTTCTTGGCCTGCTTCTCGTCCTCCTTGCGGTAGAAGATCTGGAAGCCGAGCTCTTCGCCCACCTCTGCCTCGAGAGCGTGCTTCTCGGCCGTCTCGAGCGGAATCTCGCGCTCGGGGTGCTCGACCTCCTCGACCACGGTCATGTACTGATAGAGGTCGACAATACCGGTCTCGTTGTTGTAGTGCGTCTCGAGCTCGCGCCCCTGGCCGAAGGTGCGCTTGGCGGCGGTCAGAATCGCCGCCTCGATCGCCTCGACGAGCACATCCTTCTCGATGCCCTTGTCCCTGCTCACTTGGTCAAGGATCATGTTCAATGGCAAAGAGCCGTCCTGCATTATCGCTCTCCTGATCGTTTTCCGACGCTGTCGGAATCGAAAATCAATTTTGCCTTGTCCACGTTGTCGGGCGCAATCCTCACGGAAGCTCCGTCCTCCGTCTCCAGCGAGATCCGGCCTTTGCTGAGACCCCGCAGCGTTCCGCGGAAGCGCCGCCTGCCCTCCAGCGGACGCCGCGTCCTGATGCTGGCCAGGCGCCCGCGAAAGCGCTCGTAGTCCGCGGGCCTGACCAGCGGCCGCTCGATCCCGGGCGAGGAGACCTCGAGCACGTAGGAGCGCCCGATCGCATCCTCGGCGTCCAGCACGGCGCTCAGATCCCTGCTGATCTCGGCGCAGACGCGGTGATCGACGCCCGATTCCCCGCTGCGCTCGACCATCGCGCGCAGCGTCCAACCCGAGCGCTCGCGGCGGAAAGTGAGCAGAACCAGCTCGCACCCGTGGCGCCGTACCACCGGCTCGGCGAGATCCTGCAATCGGGTCGTCTCCGCCATCACCTCGCCTGGCAACCCGGGTTGCCGGGTAAAAAAAAGGCGGGCCCGACCCGGGTCCACCTACCACAACAACCCCGAACGACATCGGCTCATTACCACAGCGAAAACCGCGACGCAACCGCTGCGACGTGACGAGCCATCATGCCGCAACGGCGCCCGCGGGGACCGTCGATGAGGGCCGGGCATTGATACGAAACCATGCTGCTCCCGGTCTCCCGCTCGACTGTCTTCGGCTCTGAACGGGCAAGAGGGGTCTTTACCCGGTTAGGGGCTAGCCCCTATTGTCGGGGTGATGGCGGTCGGAGGTCAGGGAGGGCGGATCGAGTGGGTGGATCGGCTGCGCGGCTTGGCGGTCGTCGGCATGATGCTGGTGCACTCGGGGCCGGTCTGGCTGCGGGCGGAGCATCGCGAGGGCGGCTACGCCGGCGCGCTGGGCCAGATCTCCGGAATGGTGGCGCCGGTGTTCCTCTTCCTGGCCGGCCTCTCCGTGGCGATCGCGGCGCGTCGCTCGAGCAGGGCGGCGTCGCTCTCGGAGCAACGAGCGGTGCGTCGCCGGGTCTCGTTGCGGGGGCTGGCGATCGCGGCGATCGGCTACGCGATGCACGGGTCGTTCTGGGTTTTTGGAGGGCTCGACGGCGACTGGCGCGGCGCGCTCAAGGTGGACGTGCTGCAGTGTATCGGCGTGGCGCTGGCGGTGCTGCCCTGGGTAGCCTGGCCGGCAAGGCGATCGGCTCCTCGCTCTCTGGGAGCGGTTCTTTTTTTTCTCCTGGGCGCCCAGTTGACGTGGCGCTTGCCGCTGGCGGCCGTGCTGCCGGACGCCCTGGCGGGATACCTGACCTACTATGCGGACTACGCGCTCTTTCCGCTGTTCCCCTACGCGGCCTGGATCGCGCTCGGGATGCTGCTCGGACCGCTCTGGCTGGCGGCGGAGGAAAGCGAGCGCGGCCGCTTGCGCTTCTGGCTCGCTGTCGCGGTCACGGCCGCGGTCGCGATCGCGGCGAGGCCCGGCCTGGAGTGGCTGGAGAGAGCGAGCGGCTTGCGGGAGATCCCGTCCGTGGAGGGAGGCGCGGTGCGCACGACCGTTTCGTTCTTCGTCTTCAAGGCCGGGGTGACGCTGGCGCTGCTCGTCGCGGCGCGGCTGAGCGGTCTGCTGCCGTCCCCGAGCCGCCCGGGGCCGCTGCTCTTGCTGGGGCGCAGGTCGCTTTTCGCCTACGTGCTGCACCTGTTCTTGATCTTCCACTTCTTCGCGCCGGTCTGGAGCGATCGGCTGACGCCGCCGGAGCACCTGGGCGGGTTCGTCCTGCTGGCGGCGGCGACAACGGCGCTGGCCCGGCTCCGGCATGGCCGGCGCCCGCTGTCGGGGTTGCTACCGGGGGCGAGCCCGAAGATCCCGCGCGGGGCGAACGGCCGGGTTCGGTGAGGTGTCCGATCGTAGCCCGGGCGAAAAAGAGCCCGTGCAGGATCGTTTCCCCCAGCCTTCGCGAACCGTGCTCGGGTTCCAACCTGCAAGCTTTCCTTACGAGTTGCCTGCCTTTCGAACTATTCGGAATTTCCTAATGGTTGCTCTCCGGTCGAGCTCGCCCTGTTCGTAGCTTTCATGAGCTACTCGCTGAGGTTCGAGATCTTCGATCTGCTGGAGAAGCGCTGCTCCGATATCGGGGCTCTTATGCGGGCGTTGGACGGGGTCGAGGAGAAAATCTACGTAGACCTCAACGTTGCAAACCGGCATAGCTGTTTGAGCTGAGGCACACACGCCCCGCTCGAGGAGACCGAGCTGGCCGCGCAAATGCAAAAGCCCGCCGAGGCCAAGAAGCTCCTCGCCAGCGTCTTCGCCGTCCCGGCGACCTCCGCGTCGGCGACAAGGCAATCACCCTCCGCCTCGAGATCGCCGCCCGCAAAGACGAGCGCCAGGCGATCGCCGCGCTCTTCCAGACCA
>CAZHCG010000084.1:0-21470 GCA_964530995.1 uncultured Myxococcales bacterium | reverse complement strand
CCACCCCCCGCCCGACCCCCGGCCCAAAACGATTTCCCCACAGCGCGGAGTGCTCGTTGCGATCTTCTGTTTCACTCGCCCCGTTTTTGATGAATAATGATCTAGGCGGCAAGAAGGCATAAGGCCGGACGACCGCCTCGATGGACCAGCAGAGAAAGGAAGCGAACATGTTTGCCCGATTCCGCGCGAAAAGAGCCCCGGCAATCCTCGAAGCCCTCGCGGCGGCGCTCGCGATGGCGGCGCTCGCCGTAGCGTGCACCGACTCGCCTCCCTCGGTGAAGGTGGAGGAGAACACGCCCGAGGTCTGCGACGACGGCATCGACAACGACGGCGACGGGCTGACCGACTGCGACGACGACGGCTGCGCCCCGCTCGACGTCTGCGGCGGCGGGGACGGCGACACCGACGCGGACTCCGACTCCGACTCCGACGCCGACGCCGACGCGGATTCCGACGCCGATGCCGACACCGAGATCTACCCCGGCGACGTGACCGTGATGATGTACGAGGACGCGGACAACAACCTCGAGCAAGTGCTGCTGGACGACGTCAACGAGGCCGAGGCTGCCGAGATTCCGGAGAACATCAACCTGGTCGTGCTGCTCGACCGCGCCGAGGGCTACAGCTCGGCGGACGGCGACTGGACCGGAGCCAAGCTGTTCCGGCTCCAGCACGACACCGAGATGGCCGCGATCGGATCGCCGCGGCTGGCCGATCCCGAGTTCCTGGGCCTCAGCGCCGACAGCCCCAACGGCGAGGAGATCGACATGGGCTCGCCCGAGACGCTGGAGGCTTTCATCGACTTCTGCCAGCAGCGCTTTCCCGCGGATCACTACATCCTGCACATCAGCGATCACGGCGACGGCTGGCGCGCCGAGGACGAGCTTCCGCCCGCGCACCCGATGCTGCTGAAAGGCACCTGCAGCGACGATTCGTCGGGCAACTCGCTGACGATCAGCCACGACTTCCCTTCCGCGATGGAAGGCAAGGGCATCGCGGCGGTCAGCTTCGACGCCTGCCTGCTGGGCACAGTCGAGGTCGGCTGGGCGATCAAGGACCACTGCGACTTCTTCTCGGCCTCGGTGATGAGCGTGCCCGGAACCGGCTGGGAGTACACCGAGACGCTCAACACCTGGTTCCAGGATCCCACCCCGGAGAACTGGGTGGTCGCCTCGGTGGTGGAGTTCGAGAACTACTACGGCGGAGAGGGCAACGTGGGCTTCTCCGCCGTCGACCTGACCGCGATGGACGCCTTCGGCGAGGCGCTGTCCGGTTTTTTGGCGGCGGCCGAGGAGGCCGACTCCGGCGCCTTGCAGACCGCCAAGAACGACGCCTTCACCCCGCAGTGGTTCGGCTGGGACGGAATGGTCGACTTCGGCGACTTCATCGACCGCTGCCGCTCCGCGGTCGGCGAGGAGGTGACCGACGCGCTGCTGGTCGAGTTCGAGAGCATGATCATCTCGATGTGGTACTCCGAGAACCTGCCCGACGTGAACGGCCTGTCGATCTACGCCCCCCGCGAGCTGTGGGGCTACGGCGGCTACGACGAGGCCTACGACGAGACCCCGTTCGCGATCGACACCGAGTGGGAGGACTTCATCATCCCGCTGGTCGAGTAGCTCGAACAGATAGCTCGATACGAACGCACCCTCGTTTCCGTCATCGCTCGTGACAAGAACACCCTTGCATTCGTCACGAACGGACGCCCGCCGGGTGGACGCGGAGGCGTCGCTCGGTTACGGGTGGTGACGCGCGCGTTTCTTTTGCGCGGGGAGGTTCGCGATGGCTCACGAGTTCGTCTTCACCATGAACGGAGTGCGCAAGGTCTACCCTCCGGACCGGGAGGTGATCCGCGGGATGACGCTCGCCTTTCTGCCGGGAGCCAAGATCGGCGTGATCGGGCTCAACGGCTCGGGCAAGAGCACTCTTTTGAAGATCATGGCCGGCGAGATCGGCGAGTTCGAGGGTGAGACCTGGCACCCGCCGGACGTCAGCATCGGCCATCTGCCGCAGGAGCCGACGCTCGACACCGATCTCGACGTGCGCGGCAACGTGGAGCAGGGAGTCTCGCGGCTGCGGGAGCTGCTGGCGCGCTACGAGGAGCTGAGCGCCAGCCTGGCCGAGCAGCTGGACGAGGAGGAGATGAGCTCCGTGCTCGCCGAGCTGGCCGAGGTCCAGGACGCGATCGACGCGGCCGACGCCTGGGAGATCGACAGGATCGTGGAGACCGCGATGGAGGCGCTGCGCTGCCCTCCGCCCGACGCCGATCCGGCCGTGCTGTCCGGCGGAGAGAGACGGCGCGTGGCGCTCTGCCGCCTGCTGCTCTCGCGCCCGGACCTGCTGCTGCTCGACGAGCCGACCAACCACCTCGACGCCGAGTCGGTGGCATGGCTGGAGCATCACCTCCAGGAGTACCCGGGGACCGTGGTCGCAATCACGCACGACCGCTACTTCCTCGACAACGTGGCCGGCTGGATCCTGGAGATGGACCGCGGTCACGGCATCCCCTGGAAGGGAAACTACTCGTCGTGGCTCGAGCAGAAGCGAGAGCGGCTCTCGCGCGAGGAGAAGCAGAGCAGCGCCCGCCGGCGCACCCTGGAACGCGAGCTGGAGTGGGTGCGGCTCAATCCCAAAGGAAGGCGCGCCAAGTCCAAGGCCCGGCTCTCGCGCTACGAGCAGCTGCTGGCCGAGGACCGCGCCGCGAACGAGAAGGAGCGAGCCGGCCAGATCCGGATCCCGCCGGGAGAGCGGCTGGGCGAAGAGGTGGTCGTGGCCGAGGGGCTGCGCAAGGCCTACGGCGAGCAGCTGCTGTTCGGCGATCTCTCCTTTCGACTGCCGCGCGGCGGGATCGTGGGCGTGATCGGCGGCAACGGCGCGGGCAAGACCACCTTGCTGCGCATGATCACCGGAGAGGAGCGGCCCGACGGCGGCGAGCTGACGCTGGGCGAGACGGTTCGGCCGGCCTACGTGGATCAGAACCGCGACGCGCTCGAGGCGGACAACTCCGTCTGGGAGGAGATCTCGCAGGGCAGGGAATCGATCGAGCTGGGAGGCCGCGAGGTGAATTCGCGGGCCTACGTGGGAGCGTTCAACTTCAAGGGCTCCGACCAGCAGAAGAAGGTCGGCGACCTCTCGGGAGGAGAGCGCAACCGCGTCCACCTGGCCAAGCTGCTCAGGCGCGGCGGCAACCTGCTGCTGCTCGACGAGCCGACCAACGACCTCGACGTCGACACCCTGCGCTCGCTGGAGCAGGCGCTGCTGGAGTTCGCCGGCTGCGCGGTGGTGGTCAGCCACGATCGCTGGTTCCTCGACCGGGTCGCGACCCACATCCTGGCCTTCGAGGGAGGCAGCTCGGCGGTCTGGTTCGAGGGTAACCACGCCGACTACGAGGCCGACCGCCGCCGCAGGCTGGGAAATGATGCCGACCTGCCCCGCCGCCTCAAGTACCGCAAGCTCACCAGAGCCTGAGCCCCGCGCCCCTCACAGGCTGCAAACGGTCTGTCGGGCCTCGGTCAGTCGAGGTCGGCGTAGCCCAGGGTCTCGAGCTTTTCCAGCAGCTCCTCGTCGAGCTCCACCTCGACCTCCTCGGAGGCCGGCTCGCCGCTCTTCATCCGCTCCTTGAACCGCTCCAGCCGCTGGGCCAGCGTCTCGGCTATCTCTGGGCGCTGCGCGGTGACCGGATCCTGCTCGCGCGGATCGACGACGTGGTCGAACAGCTGGTTGCGGTCCCCCCACCAGTCGATCAGCTTCCAGCGCCCGCGCGTCGCGCTCCACAGCGCCAGCTCGCGCACCGTCGAGTAGACGCGGTGGGCGAACACCACCCGGCTGGCGAGCCGCTCCTCCAGCTCGTCCTTCCCGTCGTCCTCGCGCAGGATCGGCGCCAGCGACAGCCCCTCGCACCCCTCGGCCTCGCCGCCGGCGAAGTCGACCAGCGTCGGGTAGATGTCGATCAGGCTGGTGGTCGCCAGCGACCGCTGCCGGTCGATCCCCAGCTCGGGTCCGTGGAACATCATCAGCACGTTGGTCAGCTCGCGGTAGAGCTTGGGCCCGTGCCCGGCGCCGCCGTGGTCCCAGAACTCCTCGCCGTGATCCGAGACCGCGGCCAGCAGGTTGCGCCCCTCGTCCATCTCCAAAAGCTCCCAGACCTCGCGCAGCTGGGCGTCGGTGTAGCCGATCTCGGAGCGGTAGTCGGCCGCGCTGTCGCCGCCGCGGTGGAACCCGGGCGGCCGCCAGAACTCCTGGCGGTGCACGTAGGGGGCGTGCACGTCGTTGAGGTGCAGGTAGACGAAGAACGGCTCGTTGGAAACGATCTCGTCCTTCCACTTCTTCAGCTTGCCGACCAGGGTAGCGGCCGGTGCCTGCACCTGCAGGTCGAAGTGATCGAACCCGCGCGAGAAGCCGATCGAATCGCCGATGTTGATGTTGGAGGCCAGGCCGTAGGTCGCGTAGCCCAGCTCCTGGAACATCTCGGGCAGCGTGGGCCGGTCCTCGGGAATGCGGTTGAGCGGTATCTTGCCCGCGCCTTTTTGCCTCAGCGCCTCGACCTGCTGCCTGTGCGCGCGGAATCCCTGGGTCACGCCGTGCTGCGGCGGGTAGAGCGAGGTGAACATCGACGAGGTGGCCGGCGCCGTCCAGGAGGAAGCGGAGCGCGCGCGGTGGAAGACCGTCCCGTGCTCGGCGAGCTCGGCCAAGAAGGGCGCGGTCTCGTACGCGAAGCCGTAAAAACCCAGGTAGTCCGACCGCAGGGTGTCGAGCAGCACCAGCAACACGTTGGGCGGCTCCGCCGGCTCGCCCCCGGCGGTCCGGCCGGCGTCTCCGGCGTCCGGCTCCGCATCCGTCCCGGCCGAGGAGTCGGCCGCCGATCCGTCCTCGACCGCGACGACGGTCTCGGGCTTCGGAGCCGGCTCCCCGCCGCCCGGCCAGGGAAGATCCCAACAGCCCGCCACCGACAGCGCAACCGCCGCCGACAAGAACACGAACCTGGCCTTACCGCGTGTCATTATCCGAGTCGAGGCGCCAAACCGGCGCCCTGTCGATACAAGGCTAACGTCCCTGTCCCTGATATCAACTATTCTGTCCCCTGTTCCGTCCGCCGGTCCCGAAAACGCGCCCGGCGGCGAAATCAGGCAGAACGCAGCGCTTCGACCAGCCGGGCTCCGCGGCCGCGGCCGCTGGCGATCAGGCGGCGCCGCTCGCCGTCGCCCAGCTCGATCCTGATCACGAGCGCCTCTGTGGGCCAGAGGTCGTCGAAGCGATCGCACCACTCCACCAGGCAGGCTCCGTCGCCGTCGTAGATCTCCCAGAGCCCCAGCTCGTAGAGCTCGGCCGGATCCTCGAGCCGGTAGAGATCGAGGTGGTCGAGCGGCAGGCGCCCGCCGTCGTAGTGGTTGACGATCGTGAAGCTGGGGCTGCTCACGCCGGCGTCGTCCGGCACGCCGAGCGCGCGCGCCACCGCGGCCGCGAAGAAGGTCTTGCCCGCCCCCAGGTCGCCGCACAAACCCACAACGTCGCCGGGGCGCAGCGCCGCGGCGAGCCGGCCGGCGACCCGCGCCGTCTCCCGTTCGCTCTCTACCTGGAACTCTACCTCTTGCACACGGTTGCAGTTAGACCGCCGCGGCGCGGTTTGCAAGCCGCCACCGCTCAGCGCAGGGCGCGCCGCAGGACGCGGTTGAGCCTGGCGGCGAAGTCGGCCGGCTTGTCGATTGCGGCTCCCTCGACCAGCAGCGCCTGCTCCAGTAATAGAAAGCTGGCGTCCTCGATCAGCTCCTCGTCGTCGATCCCGCGCAGGCCCTCCACGATCGGGTGGCCGGGATTGACCTCCAGGATCGGCTTGAAGTCGGGCAGCCCTTTCTGCCCCATCGCCTCCAGCACCTGTCGCATCTGCAAGGTGGGATCGTTCTCGTCGAGCACGATGCAGGAGGGCGAATCGCTCAGCCGCGCGGAGGCCTCGACCTTCTTGACCCGCTCTCCCAGCGCCGCGCCGATCTTCTCGAGCACGGGCTCGATCTCCTTCTCCTTTTGCTCGTCCTCGTCGCTCTTGAGCTCGTCCGCGGCGCCGCTGCGGTTGACCGCCTTGAGCTCCAGGCCGTCGTGCTCGCCCACCGCCGAGACGACCAGCTCGTCGATCTCGTCGTCCATCACCAGGACCTCGATCCGCTTGTCCCGGTAGGCCTCCAGCAACGGCGAGCCGCGCAGGGTCTCCTCGTCGCCGCCGGCGATGTAGTAGATCGCCTCCTGGTTCTCGGGCATGCGCTCGCGGTAACCGGCCAGCCCGGTCCAGCCCTCGACCGCGGTCGACTTGAAGCGCACCAGCTCCAGCAGCGCCTCTCGATTAGAGAAATCCGAGTAGACCCCCTCCTTGAGCGGGCGGTTGTACTGCTCGACGAAGCGCGTGTACTTCTCCGCGTCCCGTTCGGACAGCTCCTTGAATTCTCTGAGCAGCTTCTTGACCGAGGCCGACCTGATGCTGGCCATCACCCTGTTCTGTTGCAACATCTCGCGGCTGACGTTGAGCGGCAGGTCCTCGGAGTCGATCACGCCGCGCACGAAGCGCAGGTAGCTCGGCATCAGCTCCCTGGCGTCGTCGGTGACGAAGACGCGCCGCACGTAGAGCTTGACCCCCGGAGCGTAGTCGGCGCGGTACATGTCGAACGGCGCGGTCCTCGGGACGTAGAACAGCGTGTTGTACTCCAGCGCGCCCTCGGCCTGCGTGTGGACGTGCAACAGCGGATCCTCCGTGTCGTGGGCGAGCGTCCTGTAGAACTCGGCGTAGTCCTCGTCGGACAGCTCCGCCCTGGGCCGCAGCCAGAGAGCCGAGGCCGCGTTGATCTGCTCGACCTCGCGCTTCCCTTCCTTCTCCTCGCCCTCCCCCTCGTCGGCGACGTGCTCGAGGTAGATCGGAAACGGGATGTGGTTCGAGTACTTCCGGATCAAGCTCTCGATCCGCCAGCGGTTAGCGAACTCCCGGCCTTCTTCGTCGAGATGGAGCAGCACGGTCGTGCCGAACGAGTCGCGCTCGGCCTCGGAGATCTCGAAGCCGCCCCGCCCGTCGCTGACCCACCTCCAGGCCCGCTCCTCGCCGGCCTTCTTCGAGATCACCTCCAGCTGATCGGCGACCATGAAGCAGGAGTAGAAGCCGACGCCGAACTGGCCGATCAGGTTGGCGTCCTTGCGCCGGTCTCCGCTCAGCTCGCTCAAAAAATGCCTGGTGCCGGACCTGGCGATCGTGCCCAGCTGGGTTGCCAGCTCCTCGTCGTTCATTCCGATCCCGCTGTCGGCGACCGCCAGCGTGGCGTGCTCCTCCTCATCGAACCAGATGTCGATCCGCGGCTCGAAATCGAGCCGCTTGTAGGCCTCGTCGGTCAGGGTCAGGTACTTGAGCTTGTCCAGCGCGTCCGACGCGTTGGAGACCAGCTCCCTCAAGAAGATCTCCTCGTTGGAGTAGAGGGAGTGGATGATCAGGTTCAGAAGCTCGTTTACCTCGGTCTTGAACTCGTGCTTCGCCATTGCTCTCTCCGTAGCTTTTCGGCCTTCTCGTCGTGCCCGCGCGGATAATCGCACCGCAGCCGTGGTTCGACAAGATCGAACCGCCTCTCGCGGGGTACTGCGGGCGGCTCGGGCGGTATACAATGCGTTCATGGTCGAGCTTTGCACCGCGCGCACCCGCTCGGGTACTCTCGCCTACCGTCGCGCCGGCGAAGGCAGGCCCCTGATCCTCGTGCACGGGCTGTTCACCTCGGGCCGCACCTACGACGAGCTGATGCGGAGGGCGCCCGCCGGCGTCGACTGCGTGGCGCTCGACCTCCCGCCGGCCGGGGGCTCGCGACTCGCCCCCGGGTTCATCGCCTCCTGGAGCTCGCTGGCCGGGGCCGTGATCGAGCTGGCCGACGCGCTGGAGCTGGAGCGCTTCGACCTGTGCGGGCACTCGATGGGCGGAGGGATCGCGATCCTGGCGGCGGCCCGGATCCCGTCGCGGGTCCGCCGGCTGGTGCTGGTCGACGCCGTCGGCTTTCCGTTCCCGGTCCCCCTCAAGGGCCGCTTGCCGCTGCTGCCCGGAGTCGGCAAGCTGGCGTTCGCGCTCTACAAAGAGAAGATGTTCTTCGACTACTTCGAGCGCGACGTCTTCTACGAGAAAGAGGCGATGGACCGAGACAAGGTGCGCGAGCACTACCGGATCTTCGACCGCCGGCGCGGCGAGGCGCTGGACTGCCTGCGCGCCACCGCCGATCCCCGGCCGGTCGCGGCCCGCGTGCCCGAGGTGCGCTGTCCGGCGCTGGTTGTGTGGGGAGCCCATGATCGGCTCGTCCCGCTCTCGGTGGGACGCAGGCTGGAAAGGGAGCTGGCCGACTGCCGGCTGGCGGTGATCCCCTCGGCCGGACACTCCCCGCTGGAGGAGCGGCCCGAGCGGTCCGCCGCCGCGATCTTCGATTTTCTGAGCTGAGCGGCGGCTCGTGTTGCGGGCCGCTTTTGTCGCGAGTACTCTCTTGCGCCGATGGTCGACGTCACCGCAGAGCTGAACGAGGATCAGGCCGCGGCAGTGGCGCACGGCGAGGGACCTCTGCTGGTCATCGCCGGCGCCGGCTCGGGCAAGACCCGGGTGATCACCCACCGCATCGCCAACCTGGTGCTGGCGCACGCCGTGCCGCCGCGGCGCATCCTGGCGGTGACCTTCACCAACAAGGCGGCGCGCGAGATGAAGCAGCGCGTCGAGATCCTTCTCGGCCGCGACGCCGACTGCTGGGTCTCGACCTTCCACTCCTCCTGCGCCAGGCTGCTGCGCCGCCACGGGGAGCGCGTCGACGTCGATCCGCGCTTCACGATCTACGACGACCAGGACCAGAAAGCGATGGTGGCGCGCGTGCTCAAGGAGATCGAGCTCGACCACCGCCGCTTTCCGCCGCGCCTGCTGCAAAACGAGATCAACAAGGCCAAGCGCGAGCTGATCTCGCCCGACGAGTACCCCAGCGGAGATTTCTACCGCCAGCGCGTGCAGGAGATCTACGCGCTCTACGAGCGGCGGATGGCCGAGGCCTCGGCGCTCGATTTCGGCGATCTGCTCTACCGCGTGGTGCGCGGGATGCGCTCCGAGCCCGAGCTGGCGGCCGAGATCGCAGGGCTGTTCGACCACGTGCTGGTCGACGAGTTCCAGGACACCAACCGCGTGCAGCTGGAGCTGGTGCGCCTGCTGACCGCCGGGCACGGCAACGTCTGCGTGGTCGGCGACGACGACCAGTCGATCTACTCCTGGCGCGGAGCCGACGTGACCAACATCCTGGAGTTCGAGCGCTACTTCCCCGGCGCGCGCGCGGTGACCCTGGAGCGCAACTACCGCTCCAGCGCCAACATCCTGTCCGCGGCCCACGGCGTGGTCAGCAGGCTGAGCGGACGCCGCGACAAGCGCCTCTGGACCGAGCGCCCCGGCGGAGAGCGGATCTTCCTGCTGCAGGCGCCGGACGAGCGGGAGGAGGCGCGCCTGATCTGCCGCGCGGTCCGCGAGCTGCGCGACGACGGCTTCCCCTTTTCGCAGCAGGCGATCTTCTACCGCACCAACGCCCAGTCGCGCGTCTTCGAGGAGGTGCTGCGCGCGATGGACGTCCCGCACCGGGTCGTGGGCGGAATGCGCTTCTACGAGCGCGCCGAGGTCAAGGACCTGATCGCCTACCTGCGGCTGGTGCAGAACCCGGCCGACCACGCCGCGCTGACGCGCGTGATCAACACCCCGACCCGCGGGATCGGCAAGTCGACCGTGCAGCGGCTGGTCACGCTGGCCGCCGGCCGGGGCAGCAGCGCCTACGACGCGATCCCGCACGCGGCGAGCGGAGGGATCGGCGCGGGGGGCGTACGCAAGCTGAACGCCTTTCGCGAGATGGTCGAGAGCTGGCGGGCCGAGATCGAGCAGGGTCCCTCGCACCTGGCGCGACGGATCCTGGAGGACATCGGCTACCTGGAGCGCCTGGAACGGGAGGACTCCGCCGAGGCCGACGCGCGCCTGGAGAACGTCCGCGAGCTGGCCGGATCGATCGAGGATTTCGAAAGCGAGGCCGAGCAGCCGACGCTGGACGCCTTCCTCGAGCTGGTGGCGCTGCAGACCGACGTGGACAGCGCCGACTTCGACGGCGAGGAGGTGACGCTGATGACCGTCCACTCGGCCAAGGGGCTGGAGTTCGACGCGGTCTACGTCACCGGCCTGGAGGACGGCCTCTTCCCCTACCGGCCGGCCGGAAGCGGACTGCTCGAGATCGACCGCGAGGAGATGGACGAGGAGCGGCGGCTCTGCTACGTGGCGATGACCCGCGCGCGGCGGAGGCTGTTTCTGACCCGCGCCGCCTCGCGACGGCTGTTCGGCGGCAACCGCTGCGATCCCCCCTCGCGCTTCCTGGCCGACCTGCCGCCCGAGATCGCCGAGGACCTCTCCCCGGACCGCCCGCGCGTAGAGCAGCTCGGCACGCGCGGACGCCGCTCTCCCCGAAGCTCGACGAGGACCGGCGCGCGGACGAGCGCTCCTCCGCCCGCCGGCGGCGTCTCCGAAGGCGTCTGGGTCGATCGCTCCTTCGACCAGAGCGCCGAGAGCGGCCTGTCGCCGGGAGCGGCGGTACGCCATCCCCGCTTCGGCTCGGGCACGGTGCTGGCGATTCTTCCCGGAACGCGCGCCAAGGCCGAGGTGCGCTTCCCTGCCTACGGTAGAAAGACCATCCTGGTCGACTACCTCGAGCCCGGCTGAGGCCGAGCATGTACGAAATCGTGACACAGGCCTGGCAGGTGTTCCGCCACGCGCTGATGATCACCGGCTTCGTGGCGGTGATGATGCTGCTGATCGAGTACTTCAACGTGCTGACCCAGGGGGTGCTGATGCGCGCGCTGGGTCGCGGCCGGCTGCGACAGTACCTGCTCGGCGCGATCCTGGGCGCGATCCCGGGCTGCCTGGGCGCGTTCGTGATCGTGAACCTCTACTCGCACCGCTGCATCACGATCGGCGCGCTGGTCGCCGCGATGATCGCCACGATGGGCGACGAGACGTTCGTGATGCTGGCGATGGTGCCCGAGACCTCGCTGTGGATTATCCCGGCGCTGGCCGCGCTGGGCGTGCTCGCCGGCTGGCTGACCGACACGCTGCTGCCCCGTCACCTGGCGCCGTTGCCCGCCTGCCAGCAGGAGGAGCTGCCCCTCCACGAGGAGGAGCACGGCGTCTGGATGCCGCTCGCGCGGCTGGCCGAGCAGTGGCGCTCGCCGAGCCCGCACCGCGCGATCCTGGCGGTCGTGCTGGCGGTCTTCGCCGCGGGCGTGGCGGTCGGCCAGGTCGGTCCGGCCGAGTGGAGCTGGATCCGGGTCACGCTGCTGGTGGTCACGCTGTTCGGGCTGTTCGTGGTCTGCACCGTCTCGGATCACTTCCTCGACGACCACCTCTGGAAGCACGTCTTCGTCAAGCACGTGCCGCGCATCCTGATCTGGACGCTGGGCACGCTGGCCGCCCTGCACGTGCTCGGGCAGTTCTACGACGTGGGAGAGCTGGTGCGCGCCA
Source organism: uncultured Myxococcales bacterium (assembly GCA_964530995.1). GTDB lineage: Bacteria > Myxococcota_A > Polyangia > JAAYKL01 > JAAYKL01 > CAZHCG01. The sequence goes on along the minus strand of CAZHCG010000084.1, from coordinate 9,952 downwards.
ACGCCTGGATCGTGCTGGCAGCCGCGGTCGCGGTCGGAGTGGTGCCCGAGTCCGGACCGCACCTGGCGTTCGTCACGCTGTTCGCCGCCGGAGAGCTGCCGCTCTCGATCCTGCTGGCCAGCTCGATCGTGCAGGACGGCCACGGGATGATCCCGCTGCTGGCCCACTCGCGACGAGACTTCTTGATGGTAAAGGGAATAAACGCGATCTTCGGAGCCGCGATCGGAGCCGCGCTGATGGCGTCCGGAATCTAGGGGCGATCTCAGTAATTGCCGGCGATCCGCTCCAGCATCGCCTGCTGGGAGAAGGACGGCGAGACGAACTCCCAGGCCTCGCTGTCGCGGTCGCTCCAGACCCGGCGGGCGGTCACGACCGTCGAGATCGAGCCGGGCACCAGGTGCAGCTCCATCCTGCACAGCTCGTCTCCCAGCAGCGGCTCGTCGAAGCGCCGCAGCCGCACGCCGGTCGGGCTGAGGTCGTCCACCCAGCAGGCCGTCTCCGAGGCGCCGATCAGCTTGCTGACCGGCATGTCGCGCCGAAAGCGCCGAGCGTTGCGTTTGTCCAGCATGGCGTCCTCCCGTGCTCGTGTATTCCATTTTACTACCTGGTCGCACATGATCCAGAAAACGGCTTTTCGCCCCGGCCGGTGCTGGCAGGACCCGCCCGGCGAAACCGCGATCAACTGGTACGAGGCCGGCGGGACGGCCGAGCCCGAGCACAACCCGGGCGGCGCCGTCGACTACTGCGGAGACCTGGAGCTGGGTGGAAGCGCCGACTGGCGATTGCCGGACATCGACGAGCTGATCTCGCTCTTGCGCGGTGATCCAAGTGGGGACTGAATGGATCAAAGCGTAATTGCTCGGTTTTTGTCTCAGCTCCAGCTCAGCCAGCTCTGGCGCAGGCTCGGGCGGAGTTCGCCTATCGCGGTGAAGTCTCTGTCCCGGTGGAGGAGCAAAAGCTCGTGCTCCAGCGCGATCTGGGCGATGCAGCAGTCGATCGGGCTGCGCACCGTGCGCCCGGCGCGACGCAGCTCGAAGTAGATACGCGCCGCGCGGGCGAACGTCTCTTCGCCGCCGGCGGCGTACTCCTGGTCGGCTAGGTAGCGATCGAGCAGCCCCCACTGGCGCTCGTCCCTGGCGCCTTGCAGCAGCTCCAGCTGGGTGAAGCGCGTCAGCACAACATCCTCGGGATCCACCAGCGCCCTGAGACTCCCGGCCCGCGAGCCCCCGCCGTCGCGCAGGACGTCAATCCAGATCGAGGTGTCGACGATCGTCGGTTCTGACACGACGCAGATCCTTGTGGTCGTAGTCGTCCGCCAGCTCGATCCTGCCGGCCAGCTCGGTCAGGTCCCGTTTGGAGCGAATGCGCACCAGCTCCTCCAGAGCCAGGTGAACGAGCGCGCGCTTGGTACGCGCTCCGGTCAGTCGAAAGGCTTTTTCGAGCAGCTCCTCGTCGAGATTGATATTGGTCCTCATAGCCGGCCTCCTTTTGTGTATTATAGTACACATTATGTGCAATCACAAATCTGGATCCACTCTCAGATCCACCGAAGATCTACTCGAGGACTGAATGGATCAAGTTGAGATCATTGTTTTTTTGCTGTGGTCTGCTCGTGCCTTCGCCTGCCGGAGGTTGTAAGAGTTTTGTAAATTTCGACATTCTCGTGAATCCGTTCCACCAGCCGGTTGTCGATCTTACCGATCTCGAATCTCTCGGCGAGCTGCATGCGACACTCGTCGTCCAGCAGGGAGGATCATATGAATCATCGAACTGTCACAGCATCGGCGGCATCGGCGCTCGCGTGCGGCGCCGCGGTCCTGGCGCTCGGATGCGTCAGGCCTCAGGCGACCGCACCATCCCCCAGGTCCGCGGCCGAGCCGGCGGCGGAGCTGGGAGACCCGAACTTCTCCGACGTTCCCGACGCGGTCGACGCTCCGCCCGGAGTGGAGGCCGAGACGCTCGACTCGAAGGTCTCCGAGGTAACGGTCTATTCGGACCGCGCGCGCGTGACCCGCACGGCCGAGACCGAGGTGACCACCGAATCCCGGGTCTTCGCCTTTCGGCGGCTGCCGGGCTGGGTCGACGACGGCTCGGTGCGCGTGGCCGCCAGCACCGGCCGCATCGTCGATGTGCGCGTCGAGCGCAACTTCCTGGCCAAGGCCACGGACTCCAAGTGCCAGGCGGCCGAAGAGGAGCACGAGCGGCTCTCGGCCGAGATGGCGGCGCTCACCGACGAGCTGGCGATCCTCGACGCGCAGAAAGCCCAGATCGAGTCGATCAAGGCGTTCTCGCTGGAGAAGATCACCAAGGACACCACGATCGGCGACGTGAGCGTCGAGAGCTACGGAAGCGTGCTCGAGTTCATCGGCGACTCCCTGCGCAAGACCGCGGCGGCGCGCCGCGAGGTGCAAAGCGAGATCGACGATCTGAGACCCGAGCACGAGGCGAGCGCGCGCCGACTCGAGGAGCTCGAGAGCCTGGTGAAGCTCGAGGAGACCACGGTCTACGTTACCCTGCAGGCCAGCCGCAAGGCGCCGAGCACCCTGGAGCTGACCTACATGATGCCGGGCGCGACCTGGGAGCCGATGCACGAGCTGCGAGTCGATACCGAGGACGACCGCCGGGTGGATGTGATCTCGTTCGCCTCGGTGACCCAGACCAGCGGCGAGGACTGGAGAAACGCCGAGATCAGCTTCTCGACCCAGTCGACCCAGCAGTCGGTCCGCATTCCGGAGCTCGACGCGCTGACCCTCGGCGACACCGCGACCACCTCGCGGGTGCTGACCAGCCGAGTCTCGTCGTTCAGCCGCGCGCAGCAGGCGTTCGCCGGCCAGAGCCGCCTCTGGAACAAGGTCCACCAGGCGTCGTTCTCCTCCAACAGCGCCGACTTCGAGCGGGTCTACCAGGAGAACCTCGATTACCTGCAAGTCGTCCAGAGCAAGACGGTGCGGATCTTCGAATCGCTCGAGAACCGCGGCACGACCGCTCACTTCAAGGCCAAGACAGTGCACAGCGTGCGCGGCGACGGGCATCCGACCCGGCTGCGGATCGGGCGCAGCGTGCTCGAGTCCGAGCAGCGGATCGTGGCGGTCCCGGAGCGCTCGCTCAACGCGGCGCGGACCCTGGAGATGGTGAACACGACCGGACAGTCGTTTCTGCCCGGCAAAGTCGCTCTCTACCAGGACGGCGCGTTCATCGGGATGACCGAGATCGATTTCATCGCCGACGGCGAGCGCTTCGCCATGTTTCTTTCGGTAGCCGATCACGTCAAGCTCTCGCGCGAGCTCGACCGAAAGCGCAGCTCGATCGTCCACAGGAAGCGCAACCGGATGCGCGTCTCGTTCGTCGTGACCGCCGAGAACCTCTCCGACCGCCCCACCGAGCTGACGCTGGCCGACCGCGTGCCGGTCTCGGAGAACCGGGAGATCCGCGTCAGCAGAGTGCAGATCGATCCCGGCGCCGATCCGGACTCGCGCGGGCTGCTCCACTGGAAGGTGAAGCTCGCGCCCAAGGAAAGTCGCGAGTTCCGCGTCGGCTACCAGGTCGACTACCCGCCGCAGCTGATCATCGACGCCCGCCGCAGGCGCGCGGTGCAACCGGCGGCGAGCGCGCCTCCACCGGCCAAGCTCGAGGCGCCGACGGTTTCGCCGTACGACTTCGAAGACGCGCCGGTCAAGGGCGACTACGATGTAGAGCAGCAGCTGATGCAGATCGAAGACATGCTGTAGGCATCGCCCCTGATCCACTCGGGGACTGAATGGATCAAGTCTGACCGGCTTCGCGCGGAACGCCGAAACTCCCGACAAGCGCTCGCTTCTGCTACGGTATGGTCGGCATGGATGCTCGCTACCACTTTCGACGGCTCCGCTCTCGTCGCCTTTGCCTCGCACCGGCGCTGGCGGTCGCGCTCGCGTCCTGCGGCGGCGACGAGAATCCCCCCCGCGACGCCGGCGTTGCTGACGCGGATGCCGCGCGGTCGCGTTCCAAATCCGGGTCCTCCTCCTCCTTCGACGCCTCGCTCTACCCCGGCTACGCCGCGCACACGGTGCGGGCCGGCGAGACGCTCTGGGACATCGCGCGGACCTACGGCGTCGGCGTGGACGAGATCCTGGCGGCCAACTCGATGACCCGCGGCGACGTGCGGCGGCTGCGCCTGGGAGCCGAGCTGCGCATCCCCGGCGCCTTCGAGACGCTCGACGTGGAGACCGCGGCCGACCGCAAACGCGCCAGGGAGAGCCTGCCCCCCCCGGCCGATGGGGTACGTCACTTCGTCGAGCCCGGCGAGACCGTCTGGGAGATCGCGCGCATCTACGACGTGCCGGCCGACGATATCATGGAGCGCAACGAGCTGGGCGACAGCGACGCGCGCGCCCTGCACGTGGGCCAGCCGCTGGTGATCCCGGGCGTCGACGAGCAGCACGCCGAGAAAGCGCGCACCGCGGCGGACCAGGAGAAGAAGGGGCTCGAGCACATGCTGGCCGAGGGCGAGACCGTCTGGGATCTGGCCCGCGCCTACGGCGTGGCGGTCGCCGAGATCATGGCCGCCAACGGCCTCAGCAGCGAGGACGTTGTGCGGCTGCGCGACGGGCGCACGCTGTTCGTCCCCGGAGTCGAGCGCAAGAAGGACGGCGGAATCGTGCGCCGCGAGCTGCCCTCGCACCGGCGGGCCGAGCGCGTCGCCGAGCGGCTGGGCCTGGGCACGCGGCGCGCGGCGAGCATGCTGCTCACGGGTCGGGTCGAGCGGAAGTGGATCCGCGCCGCCGGGGGTGAGAGCCTTCCCGGCACGCTGCGCTGGCCGGTGACCAACGGCTGGTTCGTACGCGGCTACGGATCGGGCCGGGCCGGGTATCACCTGGCCGTCGACATCGCCGGCGAGATCGGCTGGAACGTGCGCGCCGCGGCCGAGGGAATCGTCGGCTACTCCGGAGACGGCGTCAAAGGCTACGGCAACATCGTGATGGTGATCCACCCCGGCGGCTGGATCACGATCTACGCCCACAACTCGGTCAACTTCGTCGCGGCCGGCCAGAAGGTGCGGCGGGGACAGATCCTCGCGGAGCTGGGCAGCACCGGAATCAGCCGCGGACCGCACGTCCACTTCGAGCTGGTCTTCGAGCGGCAGAACTGCGATCCGGCGGTGCTGTTCCGCCCCGGGATCCGGCACCGGAGCGGCAAGCTCACACCGCTGGCGCAAAAGAGCTGGACCGACCCGAGGCGCCGGCCCCGCGCGGTGGAGTGCAAGCCCAGGCGCCGCTACCCCAAGTCCGCCAGCGTGGCGCAGGAGACCGCCGAGCCGCCACACGCCGAGTGACGCTTCTCGCCTCGGCCGAGGGACGGGATTTCCCTCGAAGAGGGGATGCGAGCCGCTACTCGACCTCGACCGGCGCGCAGGTCGAGACGCCGGCGCCGACGATGTAGTTGCCGGTGTCGCTGATGTGGGTGGTCAGCACCCCGTCCTCCAGCTTGTAGACGTTGGTGGAGGCGTCGGTCATCGTCTTGTAGAAGATGTAGAACGCTCCTCCCCAGAAGGCGAACGCCCAGGCGTTGGCGTTGTTGGACAGCTCGCTTAGCTGGTAGGTCTCGATCGGCGAGCCGGTCGTCTTGTCGATCTGGACCACTGCGGGCGTGCTCGCCATCGGGAAGAAACCCCACAGCTCGCCCAGCGAGTTGCCGGTGAACTCGGGCCCGGAGGCGGCCAGGCTGGCCTCGATCGTGACCTGTCCGCTCTCCACGTCCAGCGTTCCCAGGTTGGCCGGAGAGGACGAGCTCCCGATCCAGAGCCGCTCCTCGCTGGTGCTCGAGCCGTCGGTCACGTAGCCCATCCCGAATGTGTTGAAGCCCTGGCTGCCGCACTGGAACGAGGTGGCGCCCAGGCACTCGCCGGTCTCGATGTCCACCTTGTTGACCGCCACGCAGTTGAAGTCCACCAGCCCCTGCTCCACGAACAGCACGTAGGCGTAGCCGTCGCGCCCGACCGACATCGAGAACGGCTGACCGCCCGAAGGGCAGCTCAGCGGCCCGGAGCCGACCTGCTGGAACGCCTGGTCCGGCGAGGCCTGCGGATCGAAGCTGAAAAAGTAGTTGTTCTGATCGACGACGTAGACCAGCTCGGACGCCTCGCTGCAGGCGCCGTCGCCGTCGGCGTCGCTGTCCGAGTCGCCGTCCGAGTCCGAGTCCGAATCCGAGTCCGAATCCGAGTCGGCGTCAGTGTCCCCATCGGCCGAGCCGTCGTCGTCCGCGTCGGCCACGGAGTGCTCGTCCTCGCAACCCGCGATCCAGATCCAGCCGACCGCCGCCAGCACCAGCGCCGACAACTTGCACAAGCTCTCGATTCTCATCACGCACCTCCGCGCTTTCGTTTCCGTTCTCCATCATAGATCGTGCGGGTGGAGCTTGTCTCGGACGAAAAAAACCGCGCGATCGCTCAGTCGCCCGCGGCCTTGCCGGTCATCGGCACGAACCGCACCGGCAGCGTGTCCTCCAGCTTCATCTCGCCGTCGCGCTCGACCATCACCTTCAGCTCCTGGACCAGCTCGCCGACCGGAATCACCATCCGCCCGCCCTCGGCGAGCTGCTCCTTCAAAGGGGTGGGAATCTGCGGCGGAGCGGCGGTGACGATGATCCCATCGAACGGCGCGGCCTCGGGCCAGCCGGCGTAGCCGTCGCCGATCCGCGCGTGCACGTCGTAGCCGAGCTTCTCGAGCAGCGCCCTGGCCCTCTCGCCGAGCTCTTTCACGATTTCAACGGTGTAGACCCCGACTCCCATCTCGGCCAGCACCGCGGCCTGGTAACCCGAGCCGGTACCGATCTCGAGCACCTTCTCGCCTTTCTCGGCGCCGAGCGCGGCGGTCATGTAGGCCACGATGTACGGCTGGCTGATCGTCTGGTCGCCGCCGATCGGAAGCGGGTGGTCGCGGTAGGCGTCCGAGCGCTGACCCTCGGGGACGAACAGGTGGCGCGGAACGCGCTCCATGGCGCGCAGCACCGTCTCGTCGCGCACCCCGCGGGCGCGGATCTGCTCGGCGACCATGCTGCGCCGCTGCGCGGCCCAGTCGGGACCGTCTCCCGCGTCTCCCTCGCGGCCGCCGCCGCCGCGCAACGAGCCCAGACCTGCAAAAAAAAGCATCACCATCACCACCGGCACCGCATAGCGCGCGGCTCTCTGGCCGCGGGTATCGAAAGCACCAGCCACATCATCGATCATAGCTCGCGGTCCGGCCTCCGTCGAGGTCCGAAGGTGAAACGCCCAGCTTCCGCAGGTAACGCTCGGCCTCGCGGGGTCTTTCCACCATTCGGTACGGCGGCGTCAGCGCCGAGCGCCAGTAGCTCCACCACAGCCCCGGCGGTGACGGCACCGCATCCAGCTGGCGCGCCGCCGGCCCCTGGCCTCTCAGGTCCCAGATCAGGTAGCCGCAGGCTCTCAGCACCGGGTGCTCTCTCGCCAGCCGGCGCTGGCGCTCGCGAGGCGTCCTGCGCTCCGGGGAGACCAGCAGCCGGGCCCGCCCCGACGGACGCAGGCGCGCCGCGCGGCGCAGGCTGCGCGCGGCGTAGTACTCCAGCTGCGGTACGACCTCGATCGAGCGATGGACGAGCACGGTCTCGCCCGGCCTCGATTCCTGCCGGATCAAATCTCCGAGCAGGGTGCGATCCAGCCGCGCGCCCCGCGGAAAGGGCGGGCCCGGCTCGCCCGGTTCGGCGTAGACCTTGCGGCTGAGCAGGTCTAGGACCGCCAGGCGCTCGGCGCCGTGCTCCAGCGTCAACCCGCCCCAGGCGATCGCCACCGCGCAGGCCGGCAGAACCCGCGCCGCCGACCCGCCGGCGATCCGGTATCGCAACAAGCGGACCCGCTCGGCGAAGCGATCCGCGACGATCTCCCCGCCCCGCCCGGCCAGGCGCGTCAGCTCCGCGATCCCGGCGCCGGCGGCGATCGCCACGGCCGGAGCCAGCGTGTAGACGTAGTAGGAATGTATCGTCGCGGCCTGGCGGAAGACGGCGAAGTAGATCGCGGTGCCTCCGACCATCACCGCAACGGTCGCGTCCAGGCGGCGGCGGCGAGCCGCCTCGTAGACGATCCACGCCGCCGCGGTGAGCAGCGGTATCCAGCCGAAGTGGTTGCCCAGCCGCGTGCGGGTCTTCAGCAGCAGCAGCTCGTAGGTGAACTTCGACGAGCCCCGACCGGAGCGGAAGCCGGCCAGGCCCTCGAGCCCCTGCCCCGCGGAGAGGCTTTCGAGCCACAGCCAGACTCCGACCAGCAGCGCCGCGGAGACGACCCCGACCACGAGGAAGACGGCCGGCCGGCGCGGGCGGCGGGCGATCGCCTCGATCCCGACCCCGGCGGCGAAGACGAAACCGCTCCACTCCACCAGGCAGGCCAGGCAGAGGCAGAGCGCGACGCCGAACAGCGGCGCGACCCCGCCGCGGCCGCGATGTCTGTCCAGCATCCAGATCGAGCCCAGCACGAGCGCGGTCAGCAACGGCTCGTAGTTGACCATCTTGCCGTAGATGATCTGGATCGGCGAACAGCAGAAGACCGCGGCCGCGGCCAGTGCCGCCCAGCGACCGTAGCGCCGCCTGGTCAGCGAGTGGATCAGCAAAAGGGAGATCAGGCCGGCGGCGATCGGCACGACCCGAGCCGCGGCCTCGCTCTCGCCGAAGGCCGCGAACGAGGCGGCCACGCTCAGAGCCAGCAGCGGAGGATGGTGCCAGTGGATCTCGGCCCGCTCCGGGTCCTCTACCCGATCGGCTTCGATGATCGGCGAGAGGCCGGTCGCGATCGGCCCGTAGCGCAGGTAGTTGCGCGCGATCAGCGACTTGTGCGCGCCGTTGTATCCCTGGTGGCCGTTCAGCCAGCGCTCGCCCAGGCCCTGCAAGGCAAAAAAGAGGTGAACCGCGACCACCGCCGCCAGCAGCAGCGCCTCGCGAGCGGTCCACGGCCGCTCCCGGTCCGGGGTCCTCGCGCTCCCAGGCATACCGAGATGCTTACCACGAGCCCAGACCGGCCCGCGACAAAAAGAACCGTGCGTCGCCGGCTCAATCGTGTAAGAAACCCGGGAGATGGCGAGCGGAATCGAGCTGTGGCTCGTGCGGCACGGGCAGACGGAATCCAACGCCGACGGGCGTCTCTCGGGCTGGAGCGACGTGGATCTCACCGCCGAGGGCCGCGACCAGGCCCGGTCGCTGAGACCCAAGCTCGCCGGGAGCTCCTTCGACGGGGTCTGGTCGTCGGATCTGCGCCGCGCCGTGGCGACCGCCAGGCTGGCCTTCGGCGAGCCGAAGCCGGATCGACGCCTGCGAGAGATCTGCTTCGGCGAGCTCGAGAACAGGCGCTGGGCGGAGATCGAAGAGAGCTATCGGCGCGATCTCGACGAGTTCACCCGCTTTCGCGCTCCGGGCGGCGAGGATCTGGACGCGTTCCGCGAGCGCCTGCTGGCCTTCGTCGCCGGGCTCGGCCCCGGCCGGCACCTGGCGTTCACCCACGGAGGCGTGATCCGCTCGCTGACCGCCGGGCTGGGCGAGGACCGCTTCTTGGGAAACGGGGGGCTGATCGTGGTGGACTGGGAGAACCGACGACTGCTGGAAGTCTTCGAGCCCTACCCGTTCGGCTGAGCCGAGCCCCCGATCCCGATCCGCTTGTCCCGATCCGCTTGGGGAGTGAATGGATCAAGTTGTAATCATTCGATTTTTTTTCGCCTGCTACTCTCTCGGGGAACGGATACGTCGTGCGGCGATCAGCGCCATCTGGAATTCTCGCTGGAGCATGCCTTCGGGGCGAAAACGCTCGGCCGCCGGGCGCTGTTCCTCAAACGAAACGATCTCGCTCGTTTCTTCGACGACAGCCGCCGGGCGTTATGCACGGCAGGGCCGGAATGCGTCCGAATCCGCGCCTCGAAGCACCTTAATCCTACGTTCCGCACATTCTGGAGAGCGTTCTGGGGAATTTCCAAGCGCATCG